>NZ_JBAUIK010000009.1:0-312117 GCF_049682855.1 Pontixanthobacter sp.
ATAAAGCTACGGAGAGTGTCGCGCATGATATCAGGGTTTTTCCGGAACGGTTCGCACAATTCAGACCGGGTCGTTAGCCGCTGCCCGTCTTGCTGGCAATTCGCCACCTGATCCGTCGGTCCAGAAATATTGGAACGATTGACCCGGCTGACCATTGGTAAAATAACACACAAACAAGGAGTTAAATATGACCCAGGTACTTATTATCGCCACCAATGGATTTGAGCAAAGTGAGCTAGCCGAGCCAAAACAGCAGTTGGAAGATGCCGGCCATACAGTGACCATTGCC
The DNA here is from genome assembly GCF_049682855.1 of Pontixanthobacter sp. Lineage (NCBI taxonomy): Bacteria > Pseudomonadati > Pseudomonadota > Alphaproteobacteria > Sphingomonadales > Erythrobacteraceae > Pontixanthobacter > Pontixanthobacter sp. The sequence goes on from NZ_JBAUIK010000009.1 coordinate 290, forward strand.
AGCATTGACGAAGGTGAGATCACCGGTTGGAAAGACAATAATTGGGGCGATAGCGTCACCGTGGACAAGACCTTCGGCAATGTCACCGTGGACGATTATGACGCATTGCTGCTCCCGGGCGGGCAGATCAACCCCGATATCCTGCGGATGAATGCCGATGCGATTGACATGATCCGCAGCTTTAACATGCGCGGCAAACCGATTGCAGCGATCTGCCATGCGCCGTGGCTTCTCGCAGAGGCCGATATCGTGCGGGACCGGACCGTGACCAGCTGGCCGTCCTTGCGCACCGATTTGCGTAACGCCGGGGCCAATGTGGTGGATCAGGAAGTGGCGATCGACGGTAATTTGATCACCAGCCGCAATCCCGACGATATTCCGGCCTTCACCGATGCATTGATCGAGATGATGGTCGCGGATAAAAAAATAGCCGCATAAATCCTCTTATATTCAATGGGATAGAAACCCTCACCTCTTTTTAGGGGTGGGGGTTTTCTCATTTCAGCTTGACACAATATTCGATAAAGGCACAATTGTGGCATAAATAAGGCTAAAAGGAGGCTACATTGAGGCAATTATCTACTGGCGCCCGAATGATGGGGCATTGGAAATATGGCGCAGCACTGGCATTGCTGGGCTTGTCGCTTGCTGGATGTTCTGAAAATGCCGAGACCAGCCCAGAGGCCAGCTCAGACATTAGCGCCACCACAAGCACGCCCGGCGCAGCGGCACCGCAGAGCGCGCCCGCCGATGCCGAAATGGCGGCGCCAAGCGAAGCGTTTGATCCGGCCATCGCTACATCCATGCCAAAATTGGCGTATCGCTATGGCTATTCATACGAGATACCTGGCGCTGACATGCCTGGCCTCATGCGCAAACACGCCAATGTGTGTGAACAGCAAGGGCCAAGCAGCTGCCGGATAATCGGTATGGAAGTGGACGGCAGGGCAGAGGACAATTCCATCCGCGGCACCTTGCAATTGGCGGTGGCCGCCCCGCATGCCCGGGCGGTTGGTGCATTGCTTGAAGATGAAGCGGAAACGTCCGGCGCGGAGCAGCTATCGGCCAATATCGCAGCTGATGATGTTGCGAAAAATCTGGTCGATACGCAGGCACGCATCCGGTCGCAGACACAATTGCGCGACCGCTTGCTCGAAGTGCTCAAGACACGGCGCGGATCGGTGGAGGATCTGATCGCGGCGGAACGGCAGGTCGCCCAGGTGAATGAGGAGATTGACCAGGCGAAAAGCTGGCTGGCCGAAACGAAGGGACGCGTATCCTTCAGCACGCTCGACATCCAATATTCCGCCGCCAATGCCCCGGCATCATCCTTCACCGACCCAATCGAGGGGGCACTTGGTTCAATGGGTGCGATCTTTGGCTGGGTCATTGCGATGCTGCTGATGGTCGGCGCGGCGGTGCTGCCGATTGGTGCTGCCGTCTGGCTTGGCCGCACCATTAACCGGCGTTTGACCGCAGCCGAAGCGGCGGTTGCAGAAGGATAGGCTTACCGGATTGGAGGGGCGCTCCACTCGCATATTTCAGCGCCTCTCCCATGCCGCATTTCTGCGCCGCGCGATCAGCGCGACATATCCTGACTATCCTTCGGGATCGCCACGGTCAGCCCGTCCATCGTCTCGCTCAGATCAATCTGGCAGGACAAGCGACTGGTGCGCTGCACGCCGTAAGCGAGGTCGAGCATATCTTCCTCTTCCTCGCTCGCTTCTGGCAAACGGTCAAACCAGTCGGCATCGACGATGACATGGCAGGTGGAGCACGCCATCTGCCCTTCGCACGTCCCCTCCAGCGGCATGCCTGCGCCCTGCCCGGCTTCGAGCAGCGAAATGCCGATGGCTGCATCGCATTCCACCATATCGCCAGTGACCGGCCTGAAACGAATACGGACCATTACACCTCCTGCGCTTTGGCTGCGGCCAATATCACTTTTGCCGCCCTGTCCAGCTGTTCCATTGCCGTATAGCGTCCGAAACCCAGACGGATCGAGCTCTTGGCCTGTGCATCCTCCAGCCCGATGGCTTTGAGCACATGGCTGGGCCGTCCCGATCCGCTGGCGCAGGCCGATCCGGCGGAAAAACATACGCTGCGCGCATCGGATATCAACCGCGCCGCATCGAGCCCGTCTTTACGGATATTGAGATTACCCTGCCAGCGTGCATCGGCGCTACCGTTCAGCTCCCATCCGTCAAACAGCTCGCGTGCTCTGACCCATAGCGCGGCGATATGATCGGCATCATCCTGCATCCGTTCCTGCGCCAGCTTGGCCGCCGCGCCAAACCCTGCACACAGTGCCGGGCTGAGCGTTCCTGACCGCACGCCGCCCTCCTGCCCCCCGCCGTAAAGCAGCGGATCAATCTCCAGCCCATCACGCATCCACAGCGCGCCGATGCCTTTGGGGCCGTGGATTTTATGCGCGGAGATGGCGATGAAGTCGCATGCCCCGGCAATTTCCATCCGGCCATAGGCTTGCACTGCATCGCACAGAACCAATGCGCCATTCTCGCGCGCAATGGTGGCTATATCGCCCAGCGGATTGATCGTGCCAATCTCATTATTGACCATCATCGCCGCGATAATGGCGGTATCTTTTGTGGCGGCACCGCGCAGCGCGCTCAAATCAGCCCGGCCATCGGGTTTGACAGGCAGAATTTCAAATCCTCTGCCGCGCTTTTCAACCGGCGCCGCGCAATCGCGCACGGCGGAATGTTCGGTCGCAAATGTCAGCACATCGCCGGATGCGCCTCGCAGTACCATATTGAGCGCCTCGGTCGCGCCGCTGGTAAACACCACTGTCCCGCCCGGCGGCATCAACGCCGCGACACGGTCACGCGCGAGTTCTACAGCGGCGGCGGCACTGCGGCCCATCTTATGCGCGCTATGCGGATTGCCAAATCCCTGCCCGTCCGGCCCGTCCAGCCAGCGCAGCATCGCATCGCGCGCTTCGGGAGCGAGCGGAGTGGTCGCCTGATAATCGAGATAGATCATAACGCAGCCTTTATGGCCTGCCACGAAACAGGTGACAAAGGTGACACGGTGTCACTTTCAACAAACAAGGGTAAACTACTGATTCAAAGCTCCTATATTGACGGTAGCGAATGCGGACGGACAGGAAAACGCGGGTCTTTACGCTGCTGTGCCCTCTCGCAGACTACATATAGTAATAGGCTGCGCAACCAGCTGTAGGAAAGCCATAGTTTAATTTGGTAGCGCGCCGGTTTGAATTTCCAGAATTAAGCCCACGTCAGACATGTCCCTTCACGATATCGAATGTCTGATTTTGGGTGCGGAAACAGACTGTCTGCTTACGGCGAGCCGACATAAAGAGCAGCTTTAGCTAGATCACGCTAACCAACATTTCGACTGGTAGATCTATATGCCGGTCAAAAAAACTACTCTTCTACCGGATCTGCTTTGTTCACAACACGTGCTCGTAAAACGCCCGATAGCGCGGAAAACTTGAATTGATGCTAGGGTGTCAGAACCATTCAATTCTGACACCCTATTATCAATCAACCGCCGTCACGGAGTTGTGAAAAGCTTTACGTTCGTGGGACCGCCTGAAAGGCTGAAAACGCGGTCGATTGGCATATACAGGGCATAAGCAGTCGAGCCGCTACCATCACCAATGACATGTAGGCCCAATGCCGAAACCTCAGTTGTTGAGCTGACCACAGTCGACGTGAACCAAGGGCCACCGCTGTCTCCGCCGGCACTGATATTTGCTTGTTTGGATTTCGAAACTTTGACGAAGCGACCGTTTGGCCCGAAGTAGGTGTAGGGCCAGCTTAAGCTAACAACCTCTCCACAGGTCAAATCCGTGGTGTTACCTTGCTTGCAGACATACATTCCAATCCATGATGCGGATTGCCGAATGAAATTTTTCGTGCGCAGCCAGCCTTGTGGTGATGCAAGCCCCCCTGTTTTCCCGCCTGGGTTATAGTAGTTCAACCAATAACCGGTCGTCATACCGGTAATATCAAGAAATGCCACATCAATGCTGTCTTTCGACAATTTCCAAACCGCACTTTCGAATGTTGTTCTCACACCGCCTCCCCAGTCGAGATATTTATCAGCGTCAGACTGTTCGAAACAATGACCCGCAGATAAAATACCTTGACGGTTTTTCTGTCCGCCAAAACTATATGTTACGGGAAATGCAAGAGAGCATGACGGAAGGAGATCATATCCGGCATAGGCGGCCTTTCCCGTGGTGGCACCGGTGGTGTATGCCTGTTCTGGGATAGGAAACGGAGAACTCTCAACCACAATATCTCCACGGAATGTGGCTGGTATGGCTGCCGAAACGATAGCGGCAGTCGCTCCGGGCGCTTGTATCAGAAAAGTATCGTTCCTTTTGTCGTAATCTACGACCGCCTCAGTTCCTGCCGTGCTAAGGGCGCTTTTAATCGCATCTTCCCCACTTTTCCGTTGTCCGCGATTGAATTTTGTTTTCTTGATTTTGACGTATTGCCTCATCGTGGACGGAACTAGCTTTAATAAATCGCTTTTCGCGCTGTTATCGTCATATAGTAGAAAGATGCGATATTGAGGCTCGTTTTCAACTACAATGCCAGCAAAATCCGGGTCAGAGGTAAAAGCCGGGTTCTCAAGTAGGGCGGCAATTTCGCCTTGAATCTGAACTCGCTCTTCGGCCTTCTTTTTCGACACACCGTAAGCGTTTTGTATATACGCTACGACAGGATTTTCGCCGGTCCCGGCTTCATTCGAGTTTTCCGGCGGCAGGGGAGGAGCGCTTTGGGCACTTAACCACTTGTGCTGACAGCAGCATTGCGGCTGCTAGATTACTTATGATCCGGGTTTCTTTCGTCATCGATTATCTCTCCAATAATAAGCACTGAGTCGGAACACTCCCGCTGTTCCACAGATAAGTTCGTAACGTCACCTGAACCGCCGCCGACAACGATTATCTCTTCGCCAATCGCAACGTGTTTGTCCCGAATGACGATATTTGCTCCTGCAGAGGTGCGATCGATAGATGCTTCACCAGCAATTATTGCATTATATCGTTTGCCGCCAAGCACGGAAAAAAGAAGGCAGTTTCCGTCTATCACAAATTGACCTCTTGAAATTGCTTCTGGAGCAGGCTGGGAGTTGCTTCCCCCGATCACGACATTTACAAATCGGTCTGGCTCTAGCGCAATGTTTTGCGTTTGCCGTTCGGCAGGGCCAGAACATCCAGCTACCAGCAAAAAAGCGAATAACCCTGAAGTATTTTTGACCATTCACAATAAACAATCGGGTTAAGGTATTGTTCCTACACTGACTCATCATCTGCTGCCCGTTCGTGGGCCTTCCCATCTTCATGCTCCCCCTCTCTCGTGCCGTCTGCCGCTCATTGCGTGCTATCTTGATTGCATCAGGCGACGTTTCGGCTGTCAGTGTCGATCGCCGCTTAGTGCCGCGTCCGGCTGATCGCGACATAGGTGGTTTTCGCGTCCCCCGGTCATCGCTCGGTAGCTTGCCACATGCGTAATGGAGCAGTCGCCGGTCGCGCTCTGGTCACTAGCATGTGGCCCGCACAACCGTGGCGAAGGCTCTGGTCGTAGGTTTCGCCCAGTAATAGCGTAGGTTTTCTCCTGCGCGATTATCTGGCGGTGGCAAGTCGATTGAACGTCGGCTTTTGGTAGTAACAAAATGACATATGAATGACCGACTTTGGGTCGATAGCAGCCGTTCGCATTGCATCAGCCCAATGGCCGCTTTAGACACGCAGCAGACATGTCCCGTCATGCAATCCAATGTCTGGGATTGGGGTGGTTAGCGGAATAGTGGCTTGGTACTCTCAAAAGGTCATATGCTGGCAAAATGGCGGACCATCTGCCTTCCGTCATCCCGGACTTGATCCGGGATCACGCTTTTCTTGAAACACTGCGCCAAAAAAGAGCTGGACCCCGGATCAGGTCCGGCGTGACGGTGTGGTTTAAGACAGGCTGGTCCACGCCTTAGTAAACGTCTCCAGTTCCTCAGGCGTAGTATTCCAGCCCAGACTGACGCGGATGGTGCGTGCGGCGGTATCATCATCCACCCCGAACGCATCCAGCACGCGGCTTTTCTTGAGAGTGCCAGACGAACACGCGCTGCCTGCCGATACTGCAATGCCCATCGCATCGAGGCGGATCAGCAAAGCCTGGGCACTGATTGCGGGGTGCGTGAGCGCGCCGATAAAATCGACCTGCTTTCCGAATTTCAGGCGCGCATCGCCAAACTGGTCGTAGAAAGCTTCCCGCTTTGCCGATGTGGTGTGCCAGCCAGTATTTTCCAGCGCGGCAGCAAATCCTAGTGCTGCGGGCAGATTTTCGGTCCCGCGCCGATACCCGCGCTCATGCCCGCCGCCGGGATGCAGCAACCCGTAATCGCGCACCAGCAATGCTCCGATCCCGATCGGTCCGCCCAATTTATGCGCCGAGACGATCGCCATATCCGTTTCCGGTAATTCCAGCTTGCCCGCGCTTTGTGAACAATCGGACAGCGTCACCGCATCATAACTGGCCAGAATTTCGGCTGCATCGGTCCCCTGCAGTACCGCGCCGGTTTCAGAATTGACGTGCTGCATACATATCAGCGTGCGCCGCTCTTTCTCCTCAGGGCTGGTGCTGGCCGCGCCCACCGCTTCATGGATATTGCCGCGGCTGACCGATCCGTTGCTGTCCACCGGAAAAATCGCGTCAAAAGTCTCCAGCCCCGGCAGGAACACGGCATCATGCTCGACTTCACTCACGGCTTTGCGCTGTGCCTGAACATGATTGATGGCAAGCGCGGCGGCCTCACTCGCACCGCTGGTGAAAATAACTTCGCCGTCCCAATCCAGCGCGCGCTTCACCCGCACGCGGGCATCTTCCAATGCCTGTTTGGCTTTGCGGCCCTCGGCGTGCGGGCTGCTGGGGTTCGCCCAAATGGCGAAACCTTGCTCCATCGCGGCCACAGCTTCGGGCCGGATCGGCGTGGTTGCAGCATGGTCGAGATAGATACGGTCGGTGATCGGCGCCTCTTGATATGGTTATCGCAATTGCGAAATGCGTATGTAACACTATATAGACAGCGAAATACGGCGCGCTACCCGCGTGTCCGACCCATCTGACAGGTTGTTTTCATGCCATCCGTAATTTTCCCCGGTCCAGAAGGCCGTCTTGAAGGCCGTTATACCCCCGCACCGCGTCCGCGCGCGCCCGTGGCGATGATCCTGCACCCGCATCCGCAGGGCGGCGGCACCATGAACGAACAGATGACGCAAAAACTGTTCAAAACCTTCACCGATCGCGGGTTTGCCACCCTGCGGTTCAACTTTCGCGGCGTGGGGCGCAGCCAGGGCAGTTTTGATAATGGTATTGGCGAACTCAGCGATGCAGCAGCCGCGCTCGATTGGGTCCAGTCGATCCATGCAGAGGCGCAGACGACTTGGGTGGCCGGGGTATCCTTTGGCGCGCTGATCGGCATGCAATTGCTCATGCGCCGCCCCGAAGTGCGCGGCTTTATATCGATTGCGCCGCCCGCCAATATGTATGATTTCAGCTTTCTGGCCCCGTGCCCGGCATCGGGCATTTTCATCCAGGGTACCGCCGACACCGTCGTTCAGCCCAGCGCGGTCAAGAAACTGGTCGATAAATTACGGACCCAGAAGCATATCACGATCCATCACGAGGAAATCGCCCGTGCCAACCACTTCTTTGAAAACGAACAGAAAGAACTGATGGCATCGGTCGATAATTATCTTGATTTCCGCCTGGACCCGGCCTGCCCGATCAAATGATTATGAAGTCCGCTATCTAACCACCTGTTTTATATGCCTAAACAAATGAGTTGCAATGTGCAACGCGAAAATGCTTGTCAACATCATGTAACGTTGTAACATTACCTCTACTGATATTTTGAATAGGTGATTATAGCTGAGGAGAGAGATGATGGCGTTTATCGACGAAGGGATGCCCGCCGACCGCAAAAAAGCGGCGGCTGGGGTGATTATCATTCACGCGGCAATCGGGACGATACTTGTTACCGGACTGGCGACGAAATTTATTCCCGCAGAACCCGCCACGCCGCTGATCGGCGAAAATATCGAAGTCACCCTCCCCGTTCCGCCGCCCCCTCCACCAGAGACATTGCCGGATGAGCGGGTCGTCAACCCGCCCACTGCCGCGCCGGAAATCTATGTACCGGACCCGCCGATTGTGCTGGATCGCGGCGATCCTGAAGTGACCACGGCAGCCGAACCCCTGCGGCTTGACCGTACGCTTGAGGTCGCTGCTGGAACCGTCGGCGCAGGGCCGATCGGGCTGCCGTCACCGGCCCCGCCGGCACCCACTGCGTTTGATCCGATACCGGCCAAGCCCAGCAATGCGCCCGGCGGCTGGATCACGCAGTCCGATTACCGGCCCAGCTGGATCAACCGCGAATATACCGGCGTCGCAAAATTCAGGCTGTCGGTGGACAGGAACGGGCGCGCATCGAATTGCCAGATCCTGTCATCCACGGGCCATGCGGTGCTGGATACTGCCACCTGCCAGTTGACGCAGCGCCGCGCCCGTTTCACCGCTGCGCGCGATGCCAATGGTGACCGGGTGGCAGGCACCTATACGGCCTCGATCCGCTGGGAACTGCCCGATTAACGTCATCTGGCTGGCGGTAATTGGCTGGCGGTGATTGACTGGTCGTGACTGGCTAAAGGTGTTCAGCGCAACGTCTAGGCGGGCCTCCGCGCCGTTCAATTGTATCGAGGGGGGATGCCCCGCCCGCACCGGGTATGGTCCAGATCGCGACATTGATCATCGCGATCACCGCCAGCAGCACCATCAGCAGCACCTGCTTGACCGGCGCGCCCCGCCTCCACAATGCAAACGCGCCCAGCATCAATCCAAATGCGGCCAGAACCAAAATCGACAACACGATATTCATGGTGCCGCGTTAGACGCAACGGGCCCGGTTTTGAACCGCTTTCATAATCAGCCCCCAGACCAGATGCTTGGCCGCTGACTGAATGCGCGTGATCGCTCAACCTGTGCGGCGGATCGTGCATCAGAAACAGGGCCGATGCCGCGTTCTGTGAATGGATGCATCGCTCTGGCTTGCGGTGCACGCGGCTACGGGCCAAAGAGGACCTATGAAACGCGCCCTGTATTACGGTGATAATCTGCATGTTCTGCGCGGGCATATTGGCGATGAGAGCGTCGATCTGATTTATCTCGACCCGCCGTTCAATTCCAACGCCAATTACAACATTCTGTTCAAATCACCCGAAGGGCAGGATAGCGACGCGCAGATCGAAGCGTTTGAGGATACGTGGCACTGGAACGACACCGCCGAGGATGCCTTTGACGAGGTGATGAGGAGCGGCAACACACACGCCTTTGAATTGCTCCGGTCGATGCGCGCATTTTTGGGCGATAATGACATGATGGCCTATCTCGCCATGATGGCGATCCGCCTGATCGAACTGCACCGCGTGCTGAAGCCAACCGGCAGCCTGTATCTCCACTGCGATCCCACCGCCAGCCATTATCTCAAGCTGCTGCTGGATGGGGTGTTTGGGCCGACGAATTTCAAGAACGAGATTGTTTGGAAGCGTACTAGTTCTCACGGAAATGTGAGTGCTGGGTATGGCGATGTCACCGACACAATCTTCTATTATTCCAAAGGCTCTAAAGTGATTTGGAATAATCCGATGCAGCCTCTTTCGGAAAAGAATGTAAGCGAAAAATACACCTTCGACGACGGAGACGGAAGACTCTACACAACCCGTGACATGCGCAACCCCGGCATGCGGCCTAATTTGCACTACGAATACAAAGCATCGAACGGTAAAACATATCAGCCACACCCTAACGGCTGGACATGCACCAGGAAAAAAATGGAGCAGTATGACAAGGAAGGTCGACTTTATTTTCCAAAGAAGGAAGGCGGTCGTATTCGGTTGAAACTCTACCTTGACGACCATCCGGGCCAACCAATGCAGACGCTTTGGGATGATATTCCTCCTATCAATTCCCGCGCCCAAGAACGTCTCGGCTACCCCACACAAAAGCCGCTGGCATTGCTTGAACGCATTATCGCCGCCTCCTCCAATGAAGGCGATGTGGTGCTCGATCCGTTTTGCGGATGCGGCACTGCGGTTCATGCGGCGCAGAAACTGGGCCGCCAATGGATTGGCATTGACGTTACACATCTTGCCATCACGTTGATTGAAAAACGCATGAAAGATGCCTTCCCCGGTATTGCTTTCAACGTTGAAGGCCGCCCGCAGGATCTGCAATCCGCGATGGATCTGGCACGCCGCGACAAATACCAGTTCCAGTGGTGGGCGGTCAGCATGGTCGATGCGCTCCCTTATGGCGGTAAGAAAAAGGGTGCCGATGGCGGGATAGACGGGCTGATCTATTTCAAGCCCGACGGCAAGAAAACCGAAAAAGCCATCGTCTCGGTCAAGGGCGGCCAGAATGTCTCGGTCACCATGATCCGCGACCTGCACAGCGCGATGGAGCGCGAGGGCGCGGTTTTTGGCGTGTTCATAACTGCCGTCCTGCCGACCGGCCCGATGGAAAAAGAAGCCGCCGCTGTGGGCCGATATCAACATCCCATAACCGGCCGCACATCAGCGCGGCTGCAAATCCTTACCTTGGCCGAATTGTTTCAGGGCAAGAAACCCGATATCCCGTGGGTCGATGCCGCCATGCTGAAATCCGCAAGGCGCGAAGTGGACGAGAAAAAGTCGCCCAAACTGCTCTAGCCTGCGGATCCTGCGCGCGGCGGCGAGCCCTCGCCCTACCCCGCACCAGCCGCAAAAAAACGCGGCGCTCCGCTCATGAACCGCCGCGTTTTGCGTGTTGTATTGCAGGCGCGGTCCGTCTCCGGACCCCTGCCCTAGCCTGAATAGGGCACTGAACTGTGGTGCAGATTGATCTTTAACGCACCATCGTCACCGCGCACATAGCCGAAGGTATATTCCACCTTGGTTTCGTTGCCATCGGTGTCGGTGAAATAATAATTGCCCATTGCCATCGCGCTGTCGCCATCGGTGACGGTGCCTTCATTTTCCCAGCGCACTGCGGTCCACGGCTTGATCGCGAAGCCTTTATCCTCTGTACCCTCGGTACCGATGAAATAACTCAGAGCCTCATCGGCTGTGCCGCGGAACTGGTCTTCAGAGGTGAGCGTCGGCTTGAACAGGATCGTGTCACCGCCGCCATAATTGTAGAAATCGGCAATATGCTTTTCAGCGGCAGCTTTCACATCGCCCTGTTCGGTGAAGACTTTACCGATTGCGACAATGCCCTGGCCCCATGCCTCCTGCGCAGCGGCGACCTCTTCTGCGGTGATCGGCGCGGCTGCGCCTGCCTCTGCGGCGGCAGCGTCACTGCTGGCGTTGTCCGTTTCCGCTGCTGTGCAGGCTGCCAAAGCGAATGGAGCAGCCGCCGCGAGAATTATAAACTTGAATGTCATAGCTGGTATCCTTCATTATGCCTAAGCGCAGATATGCCCGCGCGCTTCCTGCGGTAAAATGGCGGGCAAGGCCGCTAGCCCTTCCTGCAACAGATGGGATGCGATGCGGGATAGACCAATAGGAAATGACTAAGGGCCAAGATAGGTTCCATCTATCGCGTGGAAAGTCGAACACCGCCCCGAAGCCCGCTTAGCGAGACGCGGGTGCCGGCAAAAACGCGGGCGACAGCCAAAATGCGCGTCACGGCTATGCCCGCAAGGCATGAAGGCCTGTCCGATCGCCATTGTATCAGGCTCTGCATAAAAGGGCCGGGGCTTCGCACAAACGGCGGCGGGACCATATCCCGCCGCCGCTCCTCATCTCGTGCCGTGCCGCCTGACCTTTGGCGGAAGATCGCGCCGGTAGCGATTGATCCTGAAACGCTGCGCCCGCCGCCGCACCCGGCCAGCTCCGATCAAGCTGGTCCACCGGCTATTTTTTGCCGAACAGTCCTTTGGCCATATCGGCCAATTCGTTGAGCGGATTGCCATCGCCATCCTTGTCGATCATCGCAGCAAATTTTCCAAGCGACCCTTCGCCGCCAATCTGTTCCCTGATCTGGCGGATCAGGTCCGTGCTCATCCCTGTTTTGCTGGCCGCGCTTGCAACCGTATCGCCATCTTCCTGATGCGCTTCACCCAACGCGGCTACAGCCCTGGCCGCTTCGGCAGGATCGATCCCAAGCGTGTCAGCCATGTTTTTCACAGTGGGGTTGTCGGTAACCTGGCCCAGAATGCTGTCAAACACACTCATGCTACTCTCCTCTATCGATGGTCAGATGCCACCCTAATGCCGGATTGCCAAAGATACAGCCCCTATCCGCATTTGAGGCAGAGAGACGTCTCTTTATCCGGTAAAATCCTGTCAACTGGCGGAGCCCCCCAGGCCCCACCCAGACTGGCTATCGATCTGGCCAACGATCTGGCAATCAGGCTGATAGTCAGGCGGCGGTCGGGGCAGCCTCTCTGACACCGGCATCGACATGCGCTTCAAATTCGGCAAAATTATCGACGAAAAGCTGGACCAGCCTGTGCGCGGTCCGGTCATACTCGGCTGCATCCGCCCACGTCGAACGCGGGTCGAGAATGGCGCTGTCGATACCCGCAGCCTCCAGGCTCGGCACCCCGGCCGGAACATCAAAGCCAAAATTCGGATCCTTGCGGAACGCGCCATCATTCAGCGAGCCATCGAGCGCGGCATTCAGCAGCGCGCGCGTGGCCTTGATCGGCATGCGGCTGCCGGTGCCATATTTACCCCCGGTCCAGCCAGTATTGACCAGCCAGCACGCCACGCCGCCCTGGGCAATGCGTTCTTTCAACAGATTGCCGTAAACACTGGGGTGGCGCGGCATAAACGGAGCGCCGAAACAGGTGCTGAATGTCGCTTCCGGCTCGGTCACGCCGATTTCCGTACCGGCGACCTTGGCAGTATAGCCGGACAGGAAATGATACATCGCCTGATCGGGTGTCAGCCGTGCAATCGGCGGCAAAACACCAAACGCATCCGCCGTCAGCATAATTACGTTGCTGGGTACCGGCCCCAGATTATCTGCCGATGTGTTGGGGATCGATTCAATCGGATAGGCACCGCGCGTATTTTCCGCCAGCGTATTGTCATCAAAATCAAGCTCGCGCGTTACCGGGTCCATCACCACATTTTCCAGCACCGTACCGAATTTTCTGGTGGTGGCGTAGATTTCCGGCTCTGCCTCCTGCGACAGGCGGATCATCTTGGCGTAACATCCGCCTTCGAAGTTAAAGACCGCCGTATCTGACCAGCCATGCTCGTCATCACCAATCAGCGTGCGGCTGGCATCGGCCGACAAAGTCGTCTTGCCCGTGCCCGACAGACCAAAAAACACCGCCGTCTTGCCATCCGGCCCGATATTGCTGGAACAATGCATCGGCATGACCCCCTTGGCGGGCAGCAGATAATTGAGAATGCCGAACACGCTTTTCTTCATTTCGCCAGCATATTTGGTGCCGCCGATCAGAACCAGTTTTTCGGTCAGATTCACCGCGACAACGGTTGCGCTGCGGGTGCCATGACGCTCCGGGTCGGCGCGGAAGCTCGGCAGGTCGATAATGGTATATTCAGGCGCAAAATCCGCCAGTTCCTGCGCAGTCGGGCGAACCAGCAGAGTGCGGATAAACAGATTGTGCCAGGCAAGTTCGTTGATCACGCGGACATTGACGCGGTGTTCGGGCTGCGATCCGCCAAACAGATCAGCCACATACAGCGTGTCTTTCGTGCCCAGCGCCGCCAGAAAATCCTCTTTCAGATTGGCAAAATGGCCTGGCGTCATGGATGCGTTGACTTTGCCCCACCACACGGTGTCTTCGGTCGTTTCATCGCGCACGATGAATTTGTCTTTGGCAGAGCGGCCCGTATGCGCGCCGGTTTCCACCACCAGCGGCCCATGTCTGGCCAGACGCCCCTCGCCATTGGCCAGTGCCTGCTCCACCAGTTGCGGGGTCCCCAGATTGGGATGGATCACGGCATCGGTGTGGATATTCTGGCTGGAAAGCGATTTGGCTAGGGGGGCAATCACACATGTCTCCTGCACCGGTTGAGGGGGCCCGGCAATTGTGCCGGTTTACGGCGTCATCGACTCGTCTGCATACGAATGCAGATCATTTGGCAAGCGCATAGTGTGCCCCTGCCAATAGGTCAAACCGCTGCGGCACCTGATGCGGAAAAGCAGCCTTATTGGCATATCGGCCATGCCGCGCCATAAGACGCGCGGAGACACCATGCCAGAATCGCCCAACCCGCCATCCGATACCGCCGCGCAGGACAGTCCGGTAACCACCGGGCGGGTCATTGCTTTGGTCGATGATGACCGCAATATCCTGACGACCGTATCCATCGCCCTGCAGGCGGAAGGCTATGTCACGCGCGTCTATTCCGATGGGGAGGCCGCGCTGGGCGCGTTGCTGGAAAATCCGCCTGACCTGGCCGTGTTCGATATCAAGATGCCCAAAATGGACGGTATGGAACTGCTTCACAACCTGCGCCAGCATTCAGCTTTGCCGGTGATTTTCCTGACCAGCAAGGATGACGAGCAGGATGAGGAGGCGGGCCTTGAACAGGGCGCGGACGATTACATTGCTAAGCCGTTCAGCCTGCGGCTGCTGCTTGCCCGCATCCGCGCCATTCTGCGGCGCAGCGATGCACGTTCGGGTCGCCCGGCACCGGCGCTGGAGGCACTGCCCGGCCCGGCGCCGCAGACATTGGTCAGGGGCCGGCTCGAAATGGATCCGGCGCGCCATCATGTGATATGGGACGGCAAGCCCGTTTCCCTGACCGTGACAGAGTTTCTCATTCTGGAAGCACTGGCAGCGCGGCCCGGCGTAATCAAATCGCGTAATTTACTGATGGATGCAGCCTATCCCGACGATATCTTCGTGGATGACCGAACGGTCGACAGCCACATAAAACGCATGCGGCGAAAATTCCGCGCGGTGGACAAGAAATTCGATTCGATCGAAACGCTTTACGGTGCCGGATACAGCTTCACCGATGGCTGATAAGACGCCTTCCTTCCCGCGCAAATTATCGCCGAGCATCGATGCCGGGATCCAGCGGTTCAACTGGGCGCGCAGCATCTCGCTCACCGCGCGTATTCTGGCGGTGAACCTGCTCCCTCTCGCATTTCTGGGCGGGGGCATTTTCTACCTTGATGGCTACCGCGCGCAATTGCTGGACGAGCGGTACAAGTTGGCGCGTATCGAGGCGCAGATTACAGCCGAAGCCTTGGCAGGAGCAACGCGCGAGCGGCAGGAGGCCTTGCTAATCCAGATTGGCAAGGAACAGCGCATGCGGCTGCGCATGTTCGATGCGGAAGGCCGGCTGTGGGCCGATAGCTTTGCTCTGGCTGAACCATCCTTCAGCTTTGCCGATACCTCGGCCGATAATTGGCAACAGGATTTTGCCCAAACGCTCGACAAGATTGTCGATACCGTTGTCGCGGCCAAGCCGGTGCCCGACTATATCGAGCCTGAGGCCGATATCGCCGATGCCTGGCCCGAACTCGTCCGCGCACGCGAGGAAGGGGTGAGCCAGATACAATTGCGCGATTGGCCCGATGGCACCCCCGTCATCACCGCTGCGGCGCCGGTCGGGCTGGTCGGGGCGACGTTGCTGACCACCCGCAACGCGGTTGATATCACCGAAGCGGTGCGCAGCGCGCGCACGACGCTGGGTGTTTCGGTTCTGATCGCGCTGACCGCATCGATCCTGCTATCGCTCTATATGGCGCGGACCATCGTCGTGCCGCTGCAATCATTGTCCAAAGCCGCCATCCGGGTGCGTCTGGGGCGGGAGCGCGGCGTGGAAGTGCCTCGCCTGCCCGACCGCCGCGACGAAATCGGCCTGCTCGCGCGCGCCATATCCGATATGACAGAGGCGCTGCGCGAGCGGATTGATGCGGTGGAACATTTTGCCGCCGATGTGGCGCATGAAATCAAGAACCCGCTCGCCAGCCTGCGCAGCGCAATCGAATCGCTTGCCCGGGTGGATGACCCCGAACTGCGCCGCCAGCTGACGGACATTGCATCGCATGATGTGCGGCGGCTTGACCGTTTGATCACCGAAATTGCCGATGCCAGCCGGATCGATGCAGAACTATCGCGGGCAGTCTTTGAACAGATCGACCTGACCGTTCTCACCAAAGGCATCATTGACCGGCGGCAATACCGCGCGGAGAATGGCGAATTACGCGTCGAGCTGACGCATCCCCTGGGCAAAGCGATAGTCATGGGTGTGCCGGTGCGGCTGGAACGGGTGATCGAAAACCTGCTCGATAATGCGGTATCATTCTCCCCGCCCGAAGGAATTATCAAAGCGCATATCGCCATCGATGACAGCTGCGTCTCTCTGTCCGTCACCGATGAGGGGCAAGGCATTCCCGCAGAATCGCGAGAGAAAATTTTCCGGCGGTTCCATAGCGACCGCCCCGAAGGCGAGGATTTTGGCAATCACAGCGGTCTGGGCCTCGCGATCGCGCAGACCATTGTCGATGCACATGAGGGTACTCTGGCCGCTATCGACAAGGCCGATGGAACACCGGGTGCGTGCTTGCTGATGCGATTGCCCCGCGCCGGTCCCGATGGCGTCTGATGGCAGAGATATTGCGCCAGGCCACTGCGGTTGCGATTGATGGCCGCGCGGTTCTGATTGAAGGGCCGCCGGGTTGCGGAAAAACCGGGCTGGCGATCCAGTTGATTGATCGCGGCGGCGTTCTGATCGGCGATGACGGGGTTGCGTTAAGCGATCGGGGCGGCGTTCTGCTTGCCTCTCCCCCGTCGGCGACCCGGGGCCTCATCGAGATGCGCAATGTCGCAATCGTCTCTCTGCCGGCATGCGCTGCGCCGGTTGCATTGGTGCTGACCATCACCGACACCGCGCCGCGATTTATTGAACAGGCGCAGATGATCCGCATCCTCGGCCACCAGATCGCCCGGATTGATTTTACCCTGACCGGTGTAGCCGATCCGGTCAGAGCGGAATTCGCCCTGCGCCAATATGGCGCGGCCCCGGCGCGATGATGGCTGGCCTGCAGGCGCGCAAATAGGGTCAGGACCGATTGATCCTGCAGGCGCGCAAAACGATGGGTTCTGACCCTAGGGCCTTTCCATCATCTGCAATAGCGCGCACACACTGCCGTGCATGGCGGACGATTCGAACATTCCCTCACCCCCTGAAAAGCAACGTATCGTGCTGGTCACCGGCCTGTCCGGCGCGGGCAAGACCACGGCCCTGCGCGTACTGGAGGATCTGGGCTGGGAAGCGATCGATAATTTTCCGATCCGGCTGCTGAGCGGTCTGGTGGATCAAAATGCGCATGGCGGGCAGCATTCCTCGCTGGCAATCGGATTTGATTCGCGCACACGCGGATTTGTGCCCGATGATATTATCGCAACGGTAAAGGGCCTGACTGCCCGCGATGATCTGATTGTCACCACGCTGTTTCTCGATTGTGCCAGCGGCGAGTTGGAACGGCGCTATAATGAAACCCGTCGCCGCCACCCGATGGCCAGCGGGCGCCCCGTTCATATCGGAATTCAGGCGGAACGTGAACTGCTCGAACCGCTGCGCCGCTGGGCCGATGCGGTGGTGGATACGACCGAATTTGCCAGTAACCAGTTGCAGCAGGCCATCCGCGAACGGTTTTCCGGCAGCGCCCCGCAGAAAATGTCCGTCATTATTTCCAGTTTCGGTTTTGCCCGCGGCACGCCGCCCCTGGCCGATCTGGTATTTGATATGCGGTTCCTCGACAATCCCCACTGGATTGAGGAATTGCGCGAGCAAACCGGGCTGGATGAGCCGGTCGGGGCGCACATCCGGCAGGACCCCGCTTTTAATGAGGTATTTGGCCAGATACGCGAGCTGTTGCTGACCCTGCTGCCGCGTTACGCCGCGCAGGGGAAAAGCTACGTCAATATTGCCTTCGGCTGTACCGGCGGGCGGCACCGGTCCGTCTATATGACTGCACAGATGGCAGCAGCACTGACAGACGCAGGATTTGACCCCACAGTCATTCACCGCAATCTGGCATCGCGCGCAGCAGACGAGATCGAAGGCCGCACCAGGTGATCATTTTGTCTGTGCCGGTTTTGCTTTACTGCGCAGCCAGTTTGCGACAGGTGCTGTCGCCATGATCGGGATGATACTGGTAACCCACGGCAACCTTGCCGTAGAATTCGTGTCCGCGATGGAACATGTCGTGGGTCAGCAGGGCGCGATCGCCACAATCTGCATCGGCCCGCATGATGATATGGAACAACGGCGCGCCGACATCGCCCGTTCTGTGGCCGCTGTCGATGATGGTACGGGCGTCATTATCCTGACCGATCTGTTTGGCGGCACGCCTTCCAATCTGGCGATTTCTCTTCTGCAAACCGGCAAGGTGGAAGTGATCGCCGGGATCAATCTGCCCATGCTGATCCGCCTGGCCGAAGCGCGCAAGAAAAACGATATCGGCACAGCGGTTATTGCCGCGCGCGATGCAGGGCAGAATTACATTACTGTCGCCTCGGAATTTCTGGGCCATGATGGCGGCGCGAAATGATCGGAGTGCGCCATGCATGAGGCGAAGCGCGAACTGGTGATTGTGAACCAGCGCGGATTGCATGCCCGCGCCAGTGCCAAATTTGTTGGTGCCGTGGCCCAATTGCCAGGCGATGTTTCCGTCACCATTGCCAAGGGCGACAATCACGCCGCTGGCGGATCGATTTTGGGCCTCATGATGCTGGGCGCGGCCAAGGGTGATACCATTGTTCTGACGGTATCGGGGCCCGATGCCGATCGCGTTATCGAACCATTGGCAGCCATGATCGGCGATGGTTTCGGCGAAGAATAATGGCGTTTGAAACGGGCGATCCGCCCGGCCAATCGGGCCGCCGTGAGATTACCGGCTTTTCCAACCCCACGGTCAAATTTCTGCGCAGCCTGCGCGATAAAAAACACCGCAAGCGCGAGGGCAAGTTTCTCGCTGAGGGCTTACGTCTGCTGACCGATGCCCGCATATCCGGGCGCATTCCAGAGCTGCTGGTGATGGCGGCCCAGCGCGATCCGCATCCGTTGCTGGCTCAGCTGGAAGAAGCCGTCTTGTCCTGCGGTGGCCAGATCATCGATACCACCGCGGATATTCTGACCAAGATTACCGGCAAGGATAATGCGCAAACGGTGGTCGGTATGTTTGCCGAATTTGACACTTCTCTCGGCTCTCTCGACCGGTCGCGAGGCGATATCTGGATGGCGGCGCAGGCTCTGCGCGATCCGGGCAATCTGGGCACGATGCTGCGCACATGTGACGCGGTGGGCGCAGGCGGATTGATCCTGATTGATGACTGCGCCGATCCGTTCAGCGTCGAAGCGGTACGGGCCAGCATGGGCGCGGTGTTTACGCAGCAAATCGCGATGGCTGGATGGGACGAATTTTCCGGCTGGCTGCGCAGCGAGCCAGGGCAATTGCCCGGTCAATTGCCCGGACAACTGGTCGCCGCAAGTCTGCGCGATGCAGTGGATTATCGCGGTGCGCCCTACTCTGCGCCGTGCTTCATACTGATCGGCAACGAATCGCGCGGATTACCAGCGGAATATGAGGATGCGTGCGATCTGCGCGTTACCATGCCGATGAAAGGCCGCGCAGACAGCCTGAACGCGGCCGTTGCCGGTGCCGTGCTCGCTTATGAGGTTTTGGCGTCTTTCGATTGATCGGGGTTCGATGGATCGGGGTTCGATGGATTGGGAAGCGCCGCAGCTTCGTCAGCCTGAACATCCGCCGCAGTGTATCGCGGAGCGGACTCCACCAACGGCACCTCTTCAATCTCGCGCTTGCCGACTTCGATGCCCTTTTCCGCGAGCCGCTTGCCTGAAGACAGCACATTGCGTTCAAAACTACCGACAAATTTGTTGTAATTGCCAACTGCCGTTTCGAGGCCGGAGCCGACTCGTTTCAAGTGGGAAGAAGCTGTCTCCAGCCTGCTGTAGAGTTCCGCCCCCGCCTTACCGATTTCGCGGGCTTCATCGGCGAGCTGATCCTGCCGCCAGACCTGCGCGATAGTCCGCGCGATGGCGACCAGATTGGTGGGTGAGGCAAGCAAGACGCCGTTCTGGAAGGCAAAGTCCCACAGATCAGGATCAGCCTCCAGCGCAGCGGCGATAAAATGCTCGCCCGGGACAAACATCACCACATAATCGGGCGCTTCATCGAACTGGCTTTGATAGCTTTTTGCGCCCAATTGCTGGACATGATTGCGCATTGATTTCGCGTGCGCGGAAAGCGACAGTTTGCGCGCATCATCATCATCCGCTTCAAACGCCTGCTGATAGGCATTGAGCGATACTTTCGCGTCGATAATCAGCTTCTTCTGGCCTGGCACATTTACAATCGCATCAGGGCGCAGCCGGCCATCCGCGGTATTGATCGACTGTTCAAGATTGAAATCAGTATGCTGCGACAGGCCGCATTGCTCCAGCACATTCTGCAAGGCACGCTCGCCCCAGCGCCCACGCGCTTTTGGCGCATTGGTGAGCGAATTTCCGAGCCGCTGCGCCTCGCGCCGGACTTCCTCCTGGCCCTTCTGCATATTGTCGATCAGGCCGGTCAGCTGGCCGAACGCATCGACCCGCTTGGCTTCCAATGTGGCGACTTGTTCTTCATAATTTTTGAGCCGCTGGCCGACGGGTTCCAGCAAAGCCTTGATCCTCTGTTCGCCGGTTTCTTCGGATTGCTTGAAGCGTTCATCTGCGCGCCGCAGGAAAGCTTCTTGCGCTTTTCCAAGCACTTGCGCGCCGGTGTTTTCAAATTCTTTGAGTAGCTTTTCGCGGCTTTCCTCGAGCAGCTTTTTCTGCTCGGCAAAACCGGCCCGCTCTGCTTTGAACGCCGCATTTTCATCGCGCGCCATATCCAGCTTTGCGGCCAGATCATCCGCCCGCGCCGCACGGTCGCTCATGGTCGCGAGTTCAGGCGCCAACCGCGCAACCGTATCGCTCGCGTCTTTCGCCGCCGCATCGCGCTCTGCAAAACGTGATTTCCAATCGGCGACCGGGCGCGAGCCGAAATACCAGCCCGCCCCTCCACCTAAAGCAAGGCCAATGAGCAGGATGATGATTGTCAGAACTGTAGTATCCATACCGTGTGATAAGCGGAACGGACGGGGAACGCCAGTGCCTCTCTGCGATACTCACACAAATTCGTCATTCCCAGGAAAGTGGGAAAGCGAAGCTGTCCGAAAGACATTCTAGGATGTCACAGCGATTGGTTACTCTGGGTTCCCGCTTCCGCGCGAATGACGAGGATTCGGCTTGCAATGATGGGGTTTGGGCTTGCTGAGTAGGCCTCAAGCCGCCTTACGCAGCTTGCCCAGTTTCTTCAGCGCCATTTGCTTCTTTAAGCGGCTGAGGTGATCGATGAACAAAATGCCTTCCAGATGATCCATTTCGTGCTGGATGCAGGTTGCCATCAGCCCGTCCAAATCTTCCTCATGCGTGGTGCCATCAAGATCCTGATAGCGCACGCGGCAGGTCGCCGGGCGGTCCACATCGGCGTAAATTTCGGGGACTGACAGGCAGCCCTCCTGATAGGTCGCCAGCTCTTCCGCCGGATCAAGAATTTCCGGATTGATGAAAGTGCGTGGTTCTTTTTTCAGCGGATAATGCTTGTGGGAATGCTGCCCGTCACCGTGGTCATGGCCGCATTCTTCGGGCTCTGCATCGGTATCTTCTGGCTGAAGATCGATCACCAGCACCCGCTTGGGCACACCCACCTGGATCGCGGCAAGGCCAATGCCCGGCGCGTCATACATGGTGTCATACATATCCTCGACCAGTGTTTTGAGCTCATCATCGAACTCGGTCACAGGGGTCGAAACGGTTTTTAGCCGGGGGTCCGGCACTTCAAGAATTTCACGGATAGCCATGCGGAGTATTTAGCCCCTTGGTGTGCGAATTACAACGGTTTGGAAACCCACCCCGTTGCGACTGGTTTCGCGTTGCTCAACACGTCTCACTGCCCCTCCCTTGAGGGAGGGGATAAGGGGTGGGTGTACAGCAGCAGTGGAGTGGTTAATCAACCGGTCGACGCGCACGCAGCGCCTGCGCCAATGTGCCCTCATCGAGATAATCCAGTTCGCCGCCCACCGGCAAGCCATGCGCCAGCTGGGTAATCCGCACGGGAAAATCTTCCAGCCGCTCGGCGATATAATGCGCGGTGGTCTGCCCCTCCAATGTGGCATTCATCGCCAGCACAATTTCGTCCGTGCCGCCGCCCGCAACGCGGTCCAGCAAAGCGGCGATATTCAGATCTTCGGGCCGTATGCCGTCCATCGCCGACAGTTTCCCGCCCAGCACGTGATAGCGCCCGGTAAACAGTTTTGCGCGGTCGAGCGCCCACAGGTCAGCCACATCCTCCACCACGCAGATCGATTTCTGGTCACGGCGCGGATCGGCGCAAATGCCGCAGGGGTTTTGCGTATCGACATTGCTGCAAATGCGGCATTCCACCAGCCGGTCGCGCACCGCCTCCAGCGCATCGACCAGCGGGCCCAGCGCATTATCGCGGCGTTTGACCAACCACAGCACGGCGCGGCGCGCAGATCGCGGGCCAAGGCCGGGAAGCCGCGCCAATGCCGATGCCAGTGTTTCGATCTCTTGCGATGCCATGCCGGGCAAGATAGGGCGCTTGCAGCTCGATAGGAAGGCCAGCAGACCCCGCTATGCGCATCATTTTCATGGGAACGCCCGACTTTGCGGTGCCGACGCTCAACGCTGTGTATGAGGCAGGGCACGATATCGCGGCAGTCTATACCCAGCCGCCCCGCCCCGCCGGACGCGGTAAGAAGCTGCAACGATCCGCCGTTCATCACCGGGCCGAGGCGCTGGGGCTGGAAGTGCGCCACCCCGTATCATTGAAAAAGCCCGAAGCTCAGCAAGAGTTTGCCGCGCTGGAGGCCGATGTTGCGGTGGTGGCTGCCTATGGCCTGATCCTGCCGCGCGCGGTGCTGGATGCGCCAAAGCAGGGCTGCCTTAATGTCCATGCCTCCATCCTCCCGCGCTGGCGCGGGGCCGCCCCCATCCACCGCGCGATTATGGCGGGCGATGCGGTGACCGGGGTTACCATCATGCAGATGGAAGCGGGCCTAGATACCGGCCCCATGCTGGCCACCATCCGCACCCCGATAGAGGATAAGACCACTGGCGAACTGACTGCGGAACTGGCCGAATTGGGCGGGCGGTTAATGGCAGAGACCCTGCGCCAATTGCCCAATCACATCCCGGTGGCGCAGGATGAAAGCGAGGCAACGCACGCCGCGAAAATCGATAAGGCAGAGGCGCGGATCGACTGGACCGGCCATGCCGCAGTGATCGAACGCACAATCCGCGCCCTTGCGCCCTTTCCCGGCGCGTGGTTTGAACTGAACGGCGAACGGATCAAGGTTTTGAAAGCGAACATTGCAGAGGGTTCGGGCAATGCTGGGGAGACGCTGGATGACAGGCTGACCATCGCCTGCGCGACCGGCGCGGTCCGGCCCGTCATGGTCCAGCGCGCGGGCAAGCCGGCAATGGCACTGGACAGTTTTCTGCGCGGCACAAAGGTGCCAAGGGGGACCAGGCTCGCGTGACCCGCTACGCGCTGACTCTTGAATTTGATGGCGGACCTTTCATGGGCCTGCAACGTCAGGATCATGGCCCCAGCGTGCAGCAGGCGGTGGAAGACGCCGTGCAGGAATTTTCCGGCCAACAGGTGCGGATGCAATCGGCGGGCCGCACCGATGCGGGCGTCCATGCGTGCGGCATGGTATCGCATATCGATCTGGAAACGCACCTGTCGCTGTTCCGCATGCGCGAGGCGATCAATGCCTGTCTGCGTCCGCATCCGATTGCCGTAACGCAGATCGAAATGAAGCCCGATGACTGGCATGCGCGGTTCGATTGCACCGCGCGCAGTTATCTTTACAAAATCTGCAACCGGCGCGCGCCGCTGACATTCGATCGCGGCAAGGCGTGGCAAATCCCGCAGGAACTGGACGCAGCCGCGATGCACGATGCAGCGCAATTGCTGACCGGATTGCATGATTTCACCACTTTCCGCTCGGTCAATTGCCAGTCACAAAGCCCGGTCAAAACACTCGATCTGCTGGATGTACGCCGCAATGATGAATGGATTTACGTGAAGGCAGAGGCACGCAGTTTCCTCCATCATCAGGTTCGCTCGATGGTCGGCTGCCTCGCCTATGTCGGCATGGGCCGGTGGGACAATGCGCGCATATCCGCCGCGCTGGAGGCAAAAGATAGGCAGGCTTTGGGGTTGAATGCACCGCCCCACGGCCTCTACTTCGTGAAAGCATCATATCCAGAAACGGAACATCAATCACAGGAGAGTACCCAATGACGACGACCGGCAAACAGATTTTCACCACGCTCGATGCGGGCGGCAGCTTGACCGTCGAAGTGGGTGAGGCGACTTTCCCCGAACCGACGGGCGCACAAGTGCTCGTCAAAATGGAAGCGGCCCCGATCAATCCGTCGGACCTCGCATTGCTGTTCAGCGCCGCCGATCTGGAAAATGCGGACTATTCACCTGGCAAGATCGTCGCGCAGATGCCGGAACCGTTTCTATCGGGTTCCAAGGGGCGCCACGGCCAGCGTCTGCCGGTGGGCAATGAAGGTGCGGGTACTGTCATCGCCGCAGGTGAAGACCCTGCCGCACAGGCATTGGTCGGCCAGCGGGTCGCCTGCGTGCCGGGCAATGCCTTTAGCGAATATGCGATCGCGCCCGCCGCCATGTGCATGCCGCTGGGCGAGATTTCCTCTGTCGATGGCGCATCGGCATTCGTCAACCCGATGACGGCGCTGGGCTTTGTCGAAACCGCCAGAATGGAAGGGCACAATGCGATTATCCATCTGGCGGCGGCATCCAACCTGGGTCAAATGCTGAATCGCATCTGTCAGGAAGACGGGATGAAGCTGGTCAATATCGTCCGCAAACAGGACCACGCCGATCTGCTCAAATCACAAGGCGCAGAATATGTGGTAAATTCATCCGATGATGATTTCATGGACCAATTGCGCGGCGCGATTGATGCGACGGACGCCTATCTCGGTTTTGATCCGATTGGCGGCGGGAAAATGACCGATGCGGTTCTGAAAGCGATGGAACAGGTTGCAGCGAGGAAAATGACCGAATTTTCGCGCTATGGCTCTGATCAGGATAAGAAGATGTATATGTATGGCCGGCTGGATCTGGGCCCGACAATCCTGACCCCGTCATACGGCCTGCAATGGACCGTATCGGGCTGGCTGCTGACCCCGTTCCTTGCCAAAGCGGGGATGGAAACCGTGGTCCGTATGCGCATGCGCGTATTGACCAATATGAAAACGACATTCGCCAGCACGTATAAAGCCCATGTCAATCTGGAACAGATGCTGGAAAAAGACGCCGCGCTGGATTACCGGGCGATGAAAACCGGCGAGAAATATCTTGTCACGCCGCATGGCTGAGCTGCGTAACGTGTTTTAACGCCGCGAAAATTCCTCTTGCACGCGGGTGGGGTCAGTGATCCCGTTCGCGAGCAGGAGCTGCAACAGAATGCGCGCCCGGGCCGGGCCAAGCGCGCGGGCGGCAATGAAATTGGCGATATCATCCTCCGGCTCGCGGTCCACCAGCCCTTCATCGACACGTGATGAGCGCACGACCGGGACACCCTGCTCGACCGCCTGCGCCAAGGCATCGCGGATGGCGCGCGGGGCATTGCCGTGGCCAAACCCCGCCAGCACGATACCCTTCGCCCCGCCCGCCAATGCCTGCGTGATGCCGTCCACCGACATTCCGGCATAGGCATAGAGTATCGGTACGGCCGGCATATCATCATGAAAAGCGTAGCGTGCCGCCTCGCCCGCCCGCCATGCCGGGCCAAACCATTCGAGCGATGTCGGCGTCACATGCCCCACCGGGCCGCGCGGAAACCCCTTAAACGCATCGGTCATCTCGGTATGGGCTTTGCGCGCATCACGCGCGGCAAATATCCGGTCACTCATCACCAGCAGGACGCCCCGCCCCGGCGCATCCGCATCGCCCGCCACGCGCACCGCATTAACAAAATTGCGCAAACCATCGGTGCCCACCGCATCGGCTGCCCGCATCGCGCCCACCACCACCACCGGTTTGTTTGTCGGAAGCGTTTGATCGAGAAGAAAGGCGGTTTCCTCCGCCGTATCGGTCCCGTGAGTAATGATTATGCCGCGGCAGCTATCCTGCGCCAGGGCATCCATCGCGGCCCAGTGCAGCCGTGCCCACAGCGCCGGGCCGATATCTTCTGACCCGATATTGGCAAACTGTGTGCCGCGTATCGGCGTATCGATGCCAAGGCGCGCCAGCGCAGCCAGAAAATCATCGATCCCGATCTGCCCGGGCCGGTAATCACGCCGCGTTGCCGATCCGGCCACGCCCGCAATCGTCCCGCCAGTGGCAAACACCCTGATATGGGGGGCGGTGCTGTCAGCTCTATTCCGGGGCGCGTCCATCCCCCGCCCTTAGCCCGCGATGAAAAAAGGTTCAAAGAAATCCACTTTGGCAATTGATTTTGAACCTTTGGCCGCTATTAGCACATCTTCCGATGGCTATCGGGCGCTTAGCTCAGTTGGTAGAGCATCTCGTTTACACCGAGAGGGTCGGCGGTTCGAACCCGTCAGCGCCCACCATTTTGCGCAAAGCGAAATTATCCGGCGTATGGTTTGCCGCAAAAAATCCCGATCGAGAGCGACCGGGCCATCCATTGATCACATATATTACCCTGCCAGAGCCGCACGAATGGCTTCCTGAGTTTCGGCACTGGACCAGTCATATTCGCCGGTAACGCGCCATAATTCCTGACCATTTTCATCATACAGAATAGTCAGCGGCAATTGCCCGCCGCCCAGACCGAAGCCGAGCTGGTTTTCCGGGTCCATCCATGGTTCCAGCCGGTCGAACTGCATCTTGGCGAAGAACGGCTCCACTTTTTCGGCGCCTTGCAAATCCTGGCTGACGGTCAGCACGCGCAATTCGCCGTCCATGTCAGCGGCAAGATCATCCAGCATCGGCATTTCCACCACGCAGGGCGCGCACCATGTCGCCCACAGATTGACCAGCACCGGCATGCCCTGAAGCGCGCCGAGATTGCGCTGCTTCCCCGCCGGATCGACCACATTGATCGCGGGCAGCAAATCGCCCGCGCGGCGATCATCAATCACGCCTGACAAGCTTTGCTTCGTACCATCCAAATCGCCCTGTTCTTGCGCAGGCTCCGCGGCTTCCCTATCGCAGGCGCTGAGCGCCAGGCCCAGCCCGGCAAGCATGAAGGCAGTTTTTGTGAGCGACGACGATAATAGCACAGCAGGCTCCAACCAGATGTGGGGCGGACGGTTCGCACAGGGACCTAGTGCGATCATGCGCGAAATCAATGCCTCGATCCCGTTTGACAAGGCATTGTGGCAGCAGGATATCACCGCGAGCAAAGCGCATGTCGCCATGCTCGGCGCGCAGGATATCATCTCCGCCGCTGATGCTAAGACGATCACAGACGGGCTCGATGCAGTCGCTGCCGAATATGCGCGCGGCGGCGTGCCCGAAGATTGGGATCTGGAAGACATCCATATGACCACCGAAAGCCGCCTGGCGGAATTGATCGGGCCGGTTGCGGGGCGGCTGCATACCGCGCGCAGCCGTAACGATCAGGTGGCGACCGATTTCCGCCTATGGGTGCGCGAGACGATTGATCAAACCGATGCCGGTTTGGAAGCCCTGCAACGCGCTTTAGTTGCGCAGGCTGATACGCACGCGGCCAGCATCATGCCCGGCTTCACGCATTTGCAAACCGCACAGCCGGTTACTCTGGGCCACCATCTGATGGCCTATTACGAGATGATCCGGCGCGACCGGTCGCGGCTGGCAGATGCACGCACGCGGATGAATGAAAGCCCGCTCGGCTCTGCGGCATTGGCGGGCACCGGTTTCCCGATAGACCGCGATGCGACATCGGCTGCGCTGGGTTTTGACCGGCCCACCGCCAACAGCCTGGATGCCGTATCGGACCGCGATTTTGCACTGGATTATCTGATGGCGGCGAGCCAGATTTCGCTGCATCTTTCGCGCTTGGCCGAAGAGTTCATTATCTGGGCGAGCCAGCCCTTCGGCTTTGTGCGGATGGCCGATAGCCTTTCCACCGGCAGTTCGATCATGCCGCAAAAGAAAAACCCCGATGCGGCCGAATTGATACGCGGCCATGCGGGGCGGATTATCGGTGCCTGCACATCGCTGATGATTACCATGAAAGGTCTGCCGCTCGCCTATTCCAAGGATATGCAGGATGACAAGCCACCCGTATTCGAAGCCGCAGGACTGCTCGCCCTGTCGATTGCCGCAATGACCGGGATGGTGGCAGGCAGCACATTCAGGACAGACCGGATGCGGCAGGCGGCAGAGCTCGGCTATGCCACCGCGACCGATCTGGCCGACTGGCTGGTGACGCAGGCCGACATCCCCTTTCGCGAGGCGCATCACATCACCGGCGCAGCGGTGAAATTGGCGGAAAGCAAAGACGCGCCCTTGGATGAATTATCCATCGAAGAGCTGACCGCAATCGACAGCCGGATTGATGGCCGCGTCTATGCGGCGCTATCGGTTGAGGCATCGGTGGCCGCGCGCACATCCTATGGCGGAACCGCGCCCGATCAGGTACGTAGCCAGGTGACACGCGCCCGCGCCGTTTTGGGGATGGAGGAATAGGATCATGAAATATTGTTCACCGGCGTTCCCGGGCTCTCTCGCGCTTGCGGCACTACTCGGCCTGTCGGCATGCGCCCAAACCGCAGAGCTCGAACCGCTGGCGGGTAACACATTGCCGCCCACCCCGACCGGCGCGGCAACCCAGCCAACAGCGGCCGATCTGCTGGCACTTACGCCGCAGGCCGCGCCAGAACGCAGCGTTGAGCTGCGCCGCCGCAGCGAAGAGCGCGAAGACGATCCATTCGATCTTCCGCCCCCTGAATAAGTTCCCAGAGGCGACCTGATGGACCATTTTCAACTGCGCGATGGTGTGATGCACGCCGAAGATATTCCCCTGCCCCGCATTGCACAGGACATCGGCACGCCCGTCTATGTCTATTCGCGGGCCACGCTGGTGCGCCACGCGCGCGTATTCCGCGAGGCGCTGGGCGGGGTGAACAATCCGCATATCGCCTTTGCGGTTAAATCGAACCCCAACCTTGCGGTTCTCAAAGTATTGAGCCGCGAGGGATACGGCGCAGATGTGGTATCTGGCGGCGAGCTGACCCGCGCATTGGCCGCGGATATGAAGCCAGAGGATATCGTCTTTTCAGGCGTCGGCAAGAATGCTGCCGAATTGTTGCAGGGGCTGGATGCCGATATCGGCCAGTTCAATCTGGAATCCGAGGAGGAAGGCCGCGAGCTGGCCGAAATAGCGGCGCACGCTGGCAAGGTGGCGCGCTGCGCCCTGCGGGTAAACCCCGATGTCGATGCGCGCACCCATGCAAAAATCTCCACCGGCAAGGCGGAAAACAAATTTGGCGTGCCGATTGACCGCGCGGCCGAAATTTACAGCGCGCTGGCCGCTCTGCCGGGCCTGGAAATGCGCGGGATTGCGGTGCATATTGGCAGCCAGCTATCGACCCTTGAACCGCTTGAAACAGCCTTTGGAAAAGTCGGCGCGCTGATCGCAGAATTGCGTGCGGCGGGCCAGAGCGTCACTCATGCCGATCTCGGCGGCGGTCTGGGCGTGCCCTATAAAGCGGGCGAGGTGCTGCCCAGCCCGGCGGAATATGGCGCGATGGTGGCGCGGGTTACGGCGGATTGGGACTGCGCGCTGTCCTTTGAACCGGGCCGCGTGATTGCGGGCAATGCCGGCATTTTGCTGACCCGCGTGATCCGCGTGAAGCGCAGCTCCAACGCCAGCCCGTTTGTGGTGGTCGATGCGGCGATGAACGATCTCGCCCGCCCCGCCATGTACGGCGCATGGCATGATATCGAAGCGGTTGAGCCGACCGGCGGCAAAGGCACATCGCATATCGTCGGGCCAATCTGCGAAACGGGTGATACTTTTGCGATGAACCGCGAAATGGACACTCTGGAAGCGGGCGATCTGGCGATTTTCCGTACCGCCGGAGCGTATGGCGCCACGATGGCCAGCAGCTACAACTCGCGCGGCTTTGTCGCCGAAGTCCTGGTCGATGGCGATAAATATGCGGTGGTCGCGGACCGCCTGCCCCCCGCCGATATTATGGGCGCAGAACGCGTGCCCGACTGGCTGGAATAGTCAGGTGACCCACAATTATGTGACAGGCCGATGATCCGCTCGCTGCCTTTGCTGCACCGCATTGCCGGACAGCGCGTGGTCGTGGTGGGTGACGGCGAAATGGGTGAGGCGAAAAAGCGTCTGGTCGAGCGCGCGGGCGGGATCCCCTGCGGCGAGGCCGAAGCGCATCATGCCAAACTGGCCTTCATCGCCTTGGAAGACGAACGCGCCGCCGAAGCCGCCGCCAAGCGGCTGAGCGATAAGGGTCTGCTGATCAATGTCGCTGACCGGCCCGAATTGTGCGAATTTACCACGCCCAGCATTCTCGACCGCGATCCGGTGCTGATCGCGATTGGTACATCGGGCGCATCGGCGGGCATGGCCAAGCAATTGCGGCTCAGATTGGAAGCTATGCTGCCCCAAAGCCTCGGCACATTGGCGGATAAACTCCAATCGAGCCGCAATGCGATGCGCGCCCGCTGGGCCGACGGATCAGACCGCCGCAATGCTTTGGATGCAGCCCTGGCAGAAGGCGGCACGCTCGATTTGCTTGACCCCGCATCGGCCGAAAAGGTTGACGCCTGGCTCGCCTCACGCGAGAAACCGGCTGGCGCACAGACCATCGAAATTACTCTTACCAGCGACGACCCCGAAGATTTAACCCTGCGCCAGGCGCGCATCTTGGGCACCGTCGATACGCTGATCTACGACCCCGCCATACCCGCAGCAATATTGGACCGCTCCCGCGCTGATGCATTACGGCGCGAAATGCCCTTCGATCCACCAGAAGATGGGCTGACTGTGGTGCTGCGGATTGGGTGATGGGGTGGGTGTTTGTGATCCAATGGTCCAAAGGGCCGCGCTGGAGAGAGCAGAAAAACCCGGTTAGCTGCTGGTTCTTGAGCTTGATCGACAGAGTTCTGCGGGGCTGGGTATTTAACGGGCCTGTGAACGGATTATTGACCTGCGGCCCCAACCGCTGAGCGTCCGCTTGCGGCGCCAGAAAAGAAGACATTTCCTACACGCTGCTGAGCCGCTACACATATGTCGCTCTTTCCCATTGTCGTGCCCATTTTCAATTATCCGCTTTGGTCAGGATGCGTCGCCGCGTCGTTGGCGGCACAAACGCCCTGCCGATTCCGCAAAACCGCCTACCCCCCCGGGGGGGGTGGCAAAAACTTTCGCCCCGTCATTTTGAGTTAAAATGACTTAAAACCAATAATTTAATAAAAACCACACCGCTTGACACAGTGTCAATTGTGTCAAGCAAGTGTCAAGCGGCCGGTATTATACCGAGGCTGTGCCGTCATTCGCCAGTTCCGCAAAATAGCGGGCCATTGCGTCTGCTGCACTATCACTCAGCGCGATAAAGGCGCGGCGTTTGTCGCTTTCATCTTCTACCCGTTCGAGCAGGCCAGCCTCTATCATCTGGCCGATCCAGCGTAGCGCAGTCGTGGGCGGTACGGCGGCGGCGATACACAGCGATGTCACCGAAACGCGGATATGTTCTGCCCGCGCCGCTGTCAGATCGAGCAGAATATCCCATGCCGGATCGGCAAACAGAGCGGCATCAAAGTATCTTCCGCGCATTTGCCGCTGGCGGATAATCCGGCGCACCAGGCGCGGATCGGGCAGTGGCGGGCGTTTGGCGCGCACCAGCCGCCCTGAGCTGTCTTCCCCGTTCTGGCCCTTAAATTCCGGATCGGGGGATTCAAAACGGAATGCGCCGCCGCCCCTGCTTTGCCCCGCCGCGCCCATCCGCTCCAGCCGCTCGGCAATCTGCCCGACTTGTTCGGTCAAGCGGATCAATGTCAGCCGGTCATCATCATTTATCTCGCGCAGCCGCATGCCCGGCATTTTGGCTAATGCCCGGCCAAGCGCAATTACGCGCTCCCCCCTAGTGGGATCGACCAGCAGCTGCATGTCGGATGTTTCAAGGCAGCCGAATACGCCGTCAAGCGCCTCCACCGATGTGGAAACGATCAGCTGCGCGCCCGAATGCGTCGCCCGCCGATCAAGCCGTGAAAGAGCCGCCAGAACCTGCGCCGATGCGGCGGGACAATCGAGCAGGATCACATCACCCAGCGGAACCGCCGCTTCGCCCAGCAACAGATCCAGCGTGCCCACCTGCCCCAGCCGGAAACCGGCCGCCCTGGCATCATCGCGCATGGTATCGCGCATATGCGGCCGATCCGCATAGACTGACACGGCGAGCGCCACACCGGCGGCATCATTGGCGGCATCTGGCGTGATGCTTACCGGTTGATAATCAAAATCTGCTTGCGCCATGTCTGCACCTGTCCTGACCGACTCATGATGATAATAAGAACATAATGTGAACAAGTGAACGGCGCGTCAAGGCTGTATGTGGATTTGCGTTCCGTCGGGGATGGCATTCCATAACTCGGTTATTTCCGCATTGGACACGGCGATGCAGCCATTGGTCCAATCGCCGGCAATACGCGCATCCGGGCCAAGGTCGCGCATCACATTGGGCTGTCCATGAATGAAAATATTCCCGCCGGGATCGCCGCCCGCCGCCTGTGCAAATGCGCGATCTTGCGCATTGGGGTAGGATATCCGCAGGCTGAGATGATAGGCGCTGTCGGGGTTGCGCGCATCAATTATATAGCGGCCCTCCGGCGTGCGCTCGTCCCCTTCAAACCGCTTGTGCCCGGCGGGTGCATCGCCAAACCCGATATTGCGGTATGTTTTGACCAGTGCGCCGCCATAATACAGCGTGAGTGTCCGATCCGATTTATCGACCAAGACAAAATCGGCGGCAGCCGGCACGATATTGGCCGGTATAGGGTCCGGTGATGGCTGGCACGCGGCCAGCAGGATGGCTCCGGTCAGGGCGGCGTAACGCATGGTCACACGCTACGCTGCCGCTGCCGCTTCATCAATCCACAAACGGATCGCGCATCAGGATCGTATCGTCACGCTCGGGGCTGGTCGAAACCAGGGCCACCGGCGTTTCGATCAATTCCTGCACCCGCTGGATATATTTGATCGCGTTGGCGGGCAGATCGGCATAGCTGCGCGCACCGGCGGTGCTCTCGCTCCACCCTTCCATCTCCTCATAAATCGATTCCACATCGGCCTGATCGGCGGCGTGGCTGGGGAAATAATCCATGATCTTGCCGCGCAGCCGGTATCCGGTGCAGATTTTGACGGTGTCAAACCCGTCCAGCACATCCACCTTAGTCAGCGCAATTCCGGTGACCCCGCTGATGGAACAACTCTGGCGTACCAGTACCGCATCGAACCAGCCGCAGCGGCGCTGGCGACCGGTAACAGTGCCAAATTCGTGGCCGCGTTCACCAAGCCGCTGGCCATCTGCATCATCGAGCTCGGTTGGAAATGGGCCGGACCCGACCCGCGTGGTATAAGCCTTCACAATCCCCAGGACAAAACCGGTCGAATTGGGGCCGAGGCCCGAACCGCTCGCTGCAGTGCCGCTCACCGTGTTGGAACTGGTAACGAAAGGATAGGTGCCGTGATCGACATCGAGCAGCACGCCCTGTGCACCCTCAAACAGAATCTTGGCGCCCGCTTTGCGGACTTTCTTCAGCCGTTTCCACACTGGCTGCGCATATTGCAGCACGAAATCGGCGATTTCCTGAAGATCTTTCAGCAAGCGGTCACGGTCAACCGCAGGCTCGTCAAAACCCGCGCGCAGGGCATCGTGATGCGCGCATAGCCGGTCCAGTTGCGGGCCCATTTTATCAAGATGCGCCAGATCGCAGACACGGATCGCGCGGCGGCCCACCTTGTCTTCATAGGCCGGGCCGATACCGCGCCCGGTGGTACCAATCTTTCCCGTGCCAGCGGCGGCTTCACGCAGCCCGTCCAGATCACGGTGAATGGGCAGGATCAGCGGGCAATTATCGGCAATCGCAAAATTGTCGTGGGAAATAGTGACCCCTTGCGATTCCAGCTTTTCAATCTCGTCCTTAAGCGCCCACGGGTCG
Organism: Pontixanthobacter sp.; assembly: GCF_049682855.1. Lineage (NCBI taxonomy): Bacteria > Pseudomonadati > Pseudomonadota > Alphaproteobacteria > Sphingomonadales > Erythrobacteraceae > Pontixanthobacter > Pontixanthobacter sp. The sequence goes on from NZ_JBAUIK010000009.1 coordinate 34,570, forward strand.
AGCACAACTCCGTTGCCAATGATTGATAGAGTTCCCGATACAATGCCCGATGGCAGCAGGCTGAGCTTGAACACCTCGCCATCAATAACCAGCGTGTGCCCCGCATTATGCCCGCCCTGAAAACGCACCACCGCGTCGGCCCGGCTGGCGAGCCAATCGACGATCTTGCCTTTGCCTTCATCGCCCCACTGGGCACCAATTACAGTCACATTAGCCATTTTCGGGTTTTATCTTTCTATTCTGCAGGCTGGTGGCACCGCAATGGCGCATATATCGCACGGACATGCGCGCCGGGACAGTATCCGCCATCTCAAGCGTATTTCTGATTGAGATGGAAGCCATTTTGGCATCCGCGACCGGATTTAACCGATTGGGCCCGTTGCAGCGTCAATCGGTCTTGAACACTTAGCATTATCCTGCGCTCTCTTTCCTCGCACTGAGCCCAATCGCTTCAAACCGCAAACCTGCAGAATAAAAAGATAAAACCCAGCACGTCACCTCTGCCCGGGGATCCTCAAACGTCCTTCGACAGGACTCGGCGCAAGGGATGGAATGAACGGACCCGCGGCCCGGAATATGCTGCAAGCGATAGATAGGGCGCGGGCGTTAAGTCAAGCAGAGTTGCCGCATTGCGCCGCGTGCAGCGATATGGCCGCGCAGAACCGAGAATATATCAGGCAGCTGACACCCAGGCGGTGGGCGGCGGTTGGCGGGCGGCGGTTGGCGGGCACATGTCAGACCAGCTTTACGGCAGCGCCCATTCATTCCGGGGGAATGACGCGGTGGAGATTACGCGGTGATATCGGCCGATAACGAAAAAGGGCCCCAGATTTCCCCGGAGCCCTTCATATCAATCGGTTATGCCTAGAAGCGCAGCGATGTTGTCAAACGCAGGCTGTGTGTATTGAGGTCGCTATTGGAGCGGCGCAAATCAGTCTGACCGTTCTGAATCAGGAAGGGGTTGGTCGGGCCCGCCGTACCCGGGCCGACTGTCACGACAAAATCATCATCGCTCAAACTCGTGTAGAGATATTCAAGGCCGATGCTGAGATTGCCGAGCACCATCGCTTCTGCGCCCCCGCCAACTTGATAGCCCCACGCATTGGTGCGTCCATTATTGGTAAAGCTGTTGGCTCCGTTGGTCGTATCGAAGCTGTTGTCGAGCTTAGCATATGCACCGCCGCCGGTTGCGTAGAACAGAATGCCGCCATTGGGCGTGTACCCTGCCCGCAAACGGGCGTTAATAGTGTAATCCACCTCGCGGTTCACAGTGTATGAGGCCGGTGTCGTGCTGAACCCTGTAACCGAATCGCGCAATTCAGTCCTGCCGCCTTCGACCAGCGCACCCACAACGAAATTGCCCATGCGTTTGTCCAAGCCGACACGGCCAAAATATTCGATACCATCCTTATCGCTTCGGCAACCTTGCCCCGGCCTGTTGCCATTGGCGGCCCCGCCACAAAAACCGGGGCTGAAGGCATCGGCACCGGTTACCGTTGATACCGTATTGTCAAAACTGCCATTGCCGGTTGTATCGAAAACAAGTGTCTCATTGCGGTCATTGGGCTGCGCCGAAATGCCGACAACGCCGCTGACATAGGGGCCGTCAAATGTTGCGGATGTATCGATATCCTGAGCTATAGCCGGGGTAGCCGCAATATATGTGGCTGCTGTGATCAAAGCAGATGTAGAAATTTTCATCGTGTTAGAACCTTTTTATTCCGGTCGTTGCCGGGTCTTGGGAAGGGGGGAAATTAAGCGCCCAAGAACAATCGCTAACAACACTACCGCTGATGAATGAAAGGTTTCCAAGAAAAATAATAATCGTCAGATCAAAGATAGCTGCGCCGCGGTTTGACAGACGATATTCATCGGAGCCGCCATTTGCGGGTTTGCCGCCGCGCGCGCGCAGGAAGGCCGCGAGCGCCTCTGGCGCTGCCTATGGCGGCGCAGCTCGTCAGCACATGGATATGCGGCTCGAAGATCGGGCTGGGATATGGGGCTGGGAGATGGGGCTGGGAGATGGGGCTGGCCAGAAATTTTGCCGCTGTGTTCAGTACGCTGTGGCATCGCCTCCGGACAGATGATGGGTGCAGCCCAGCACCTGCCCGTCATCCTGGCTACCCAGCGCCGCGACCGTACGCCAGCCAATCGCCCGAAGCCGCTCGGCAGCTGCCCTATCATGGCCCAGCGGCAGGAACAGCGTATCGCGCTGCGGCGCATCATCCAGCGTATCGATCAGCCGATCGAGATAGAGCGAGAAACCGGTTGCGGCTTCGTCTGTGCCGCGAATCGAATAGGTACCGCCCCGCCCCAATGCGCCGCGTGCGCCCTGTGCATAGATCGTGAAGCCAAACCAGCTTTGATATTCAAAACCGTGGCGCTCGGTGGGGTCAAGCGTCACGCGGGCTTGGTCCGCAACGCGCTGTGCAATCGCTTTCAACCCTTCGATACGGCTGGCCAATGCGCCGCCTGCATCGATGTTTTGAAGGCTGCCGATCGCATCGCTGAAATCGCCGGTGGCGTATAGTAATGGCAGATAGGCGCCGCCCCCCGCCTGTTTCAATCCGCCTGCATCTTTGGTGTCGAGTTCGCGGCGCACGGAGGATTTCTGATCATCCGATAATGGCATGGCATCGCGCGCCAGAGTATCGACCAGATCAGGCAGGGTAAAATCGACAGACACACCGGTCGCGCCCGCCGCTTTCAGCGATTCGATGGCCAGCTCGACCACTTCGGCTGCGGCGGCCACGGTGTCCGCACCGATAATCTCGGCGCCCAGTTGCAACCGCTGGCGGGCAGGATCAAGCTGATCAGCGGTGATGGTTGCGACTTCGCCGGCATAACACAGCCGCAATGGCCGCGCGCAGCCAGCCAGCGAAGTGGCGGCAATACGCCCGATCTGTACAGTCATATCAGACCGCAACGCCAAAGTGCGCAGGCTGGATGGATCAGTGAAGCGGAACATGCGCCGCGGTGATACGCCGTCCATCCGCTCTGCCATCGATTTTTCAAATTCGACCAATGGCGGGCTGACCCGGTGATATCCGTGGCCATCCATCGCGTCGAGCACCGCGCGCATGGCGTGGGTCGCAATCGCCGCCTCACGCGGCAGCCGGTCGGACAGCCCGATCGGCAGCAGATCATCGGTCTTGGTCATAATGTCGCCCCTTATCCGCTCACCCAAAGCTTGTCGAAGGGTTGTTTTTTACCTTTGGCACCGCCCTCAACACATGGGTAATATTGCGGCAGGCCCTACATGATCGGTCCGGGAACGGGCGCGCTAAAATGCCAGGGCCTTTACCACCTTAACGCCCTCAAGCGCGGCGGCCTTCTCCACGACATCGGCTGGAATCGGCTGATCGACAGAAAGCAGCAGCACCGCTTCCCCGCCGCCATCACGGCGACCGAGATTGAAGTTTCCGATATTGATGCCGTTCTCACCCAGCAAAGACCCGATCCGCCCGATGAAACCGGGCGCATCCTCATTAACGATATACAGCATGTGACCGTTCAGATCGGCCTCGATACCAATGCCGAAAATGTTTACCAGACGCGGCGCAGCACTGCCGAACAACGTACCCGCGACAGAACGGTTGCCTTGCTCGGTCTCCACGGTCACGCGCAGCAGGGTATTGTAATATCCCTCCTTCTCGTTGCGGATCTCGCGCACTTCCATGCCGCGCTCCTTGGCGAGATACGGCGCGTTGACCATATTCACAGTGTCGGAATATTGGCGCATGAAACCGGCCAGAACCGCGCCGGTAATCGGTTTGCCATTCAGATCTGCAGCGGCCCCTTCGCGCTCGATACTGATTTTGGTCAGATTGCCATGCGCCAATTGGCCGACGAGTGACCCAAGATTTTCGGCCAATGCCATATATGGTTTGAGTTTGGGTGCTTCCTCTGCGCTGAGGCTGGGCATGTTCAGCGCATTGGTAACGCCGCCATTGACCAGATAATCCGACAATTGCTCTGCCACTTGCAGCGCGACATTGACTTGTGCCTCGGTCGTGGATGCGCCCAGATGCGGTGTACAGATAAAGTTTTTCGTGCCGAACAGCGCGTTGTCTTTCGCCGGTTCCTGAGCAAATACGTCCAGAGCCGCGCCTGCAATGTGATCATTTTCCAGCAGGTCTTTCAACGCTGCCTCGTCAATCAAACCACCGCGTGCGCAGTTGACAATCCTCACGCCCGGCTTGGTCTTTTCCAGGTTTTCACGGCTCAAAATATTGCGCGTCTGGTCAGTCAGCGGGGTGTGGAGCGTGATGAAATCAGCCCGGCCCAGCAAGCCGTCCAGATCCACTTTTTCAACCCCCATTTCAATCGCGCGTTCCTCCGTCAGAAACGGATCAAACGCGATCACTTTCATTTTCAAACCCAGCGCGCGACTGGCGACGATTGAGCCGATATTGCCCGCGCCAATCAGGCCAAGGGTCTTGCCGGTCACTTCCACGCCCATGAAGGCGCTTTTGGGCCATTCACCCTGTTGCGTTTGCGCGTCTGCTGCCGGAATTTGCCGGGCCAGAGCCATGACCAGCGCAATCGCATGTTCTGCCGTGGTGATAGAATTGCCAAACGGCGTATTCATCACCACCACGCCTTTCCCGCTGGCATAGGGAATATCGACATTATCGACGCCGATACCGGCGCGGCCAATGACTTTGAGATTGGTCGCCGCATCGAGAATTTCCGGCGTGACAGTGGTCGAGGAGCGGATTGCAAGACCATCATAATCACCGATGCGGGCGATCAGTTCTTCGGGTGTCTCGCCCGTGATCACATCCACATCGCAGCCGCGTTCTTCAAAAATACGGGCGGCGTTGGGGTCCATCTTATCGGAAATTAGAACGCGTGGTTTGGTTGTTGAGTGTGTCATATCAGAATACCTTTTGCTTCGCTGTGCCTGCGAGAGCGGGAATCCAAGAGCGGCAAATGATGCGCTCGGTAACTCCGGGTCGCTGCTTTCGCGGGAATGACGAGGGAATGCGTTAGATTGCAGTCAGGCCTGCAGCTCTGCATAGGCCCATTCGATCCACGGCAGCAGACGGCGCAGATCTTCCTGCTCCACCGTACCCCCGCACCAGATGCGCAGACTTGGCGGCGCATCGCGGTAGCCATTAAAGTCATAGCCGACGTCGAGTGCATCGAGTTTTGCGGCGATGGTCTTGGGCACTGCTGCCTGCTCTTCGGGCGAGAGACTGTCGTAATACTCGCCCTGAAACACGAAGCATACGCCGGTATTGGTGCGCTGCTGCGGATCGGCGACCATATTGCGCAGCCAAGGGGTGGCCTCAATCCAGTCTGTCAGGATTTTGGCATTGGCATTGGACCGGTCGAACATCGCCTGGCGTCCGCCAAGACCCTTCAGCCATTCCAGCGAGAGAATGTAATCTTCAACCGCGAGCATGCTGGGCGTGTTGATGGTCGCGCCGTCAAAGATAGCGCGATTGATCGCGTCACCCTTTTTCAGGCGGAACAGTTTGGGCAGCGGCCAGTCAGGATCATAACTTTCGATCCGGGCGATGGCTTTGGGACTGAGGATCAGCATCCCGTGCTGCGCCTCGGACCCCATCACTTTTTGCCAGCTAAAGGTGGTGGCATCAAGCTTTGGCCAATCCATTTCCTGCGCAAAGACCGCGCTTGTCGCATCATTGATGGTGATGCCTTCACGCCCTTCGGCCAACCAGTCCGTATTGGGAATGCGCGCGCCGGACGTTGTCCCGTTCCAGGTAAAGACCACATCATCGCCTTGCGGGATGCTCGCCAGATCGGGTATCTCGCCGTAATCGGCATCGAGCACGGTCAGCTCTTTCAGCTTCAGCTGTTTCACCGCATCCTGAATCCAGATATTGCCGAAACTTTCCCAGGCGGCGACTGTCGCAGGGCGCGCGCCAAGCATTGTCCACATGGCGCATTCGAGCGCGCCCGTGTCCGATCCGGGCATGATACCGACCAGGTAATCATCGGGCACACCCAGCAGCTCTCGCGTCAGGTCGATGGCATATTTCAGCCGCGCCTTGCCAACTGCCGAACGGTGCGAACGGCCCAAGGCCTGTGTTTCAAGGGAAGCCGCCGACCAGCCGGGAATTTTGGCAGTGGGACCGGACGAAAAAAATGGTCGCTCTGGTTTAAGAGCAGGTTCGTTACTCATTGTATTCTCTCCTTACAGAGAGCTCGCGCGGCGTTGGGACCGCGTGGCCCGTAGGCGGCAGTAAAGTTGCCTGCGGGCAAGTCAAGCCGTCACTTCCCCACAGCGGTGGATGGCGCGCGATTTGCGGCCAACTCCCTCTCGCCAAAGCAGGATTTGGTGCGTACAGCGCCAGGGTAATGCAGATATCTGACCTCCGGATTGCCCTGTTCAGCGGCAATTACAACATGACGCTGGACGGCGCCAACAAGGCGCTTAACCGGTTGGTGGAATATATGCTGCGCATGGGTGCACAGGTGCGCGTCTATTCGCCAACCATCGATACGCCCGCCTTTGAACCGCAGGGTGAATTGGTCAGTCTGCCATCCTTTGCGATCCCCGGCCGCTCAGAATATCACATCCCGACCGGCATTTCCGCCGCTACCCAGCGTGACCTGGAAACCTTCGCGCCAAATCTGCTGCATATTTCCTCGCCCGACTTCAGTGCCCGGGCAGCGGTGAAATGGGCGCGCAAACGCAATATCCCGGTGCTGGCCTCGGTCCATACGCGGTTTGAAACATATCCGCGCTATTACCGGCTCGGCTTTCTCGAGCCGGTTCTGGAAAGCTGGATACGCGGGCTCTACCGGCGCTGCGATGCACTGGTGACACCGTCACAAAGCATGGTCGAGGTGCTGCAGGAGCAGGACATGAATGACGATATCTCGATCTGGTCCCGCGGTGTGGACCGGACGATCTTCGCCTCGGACAGACGCGATACCCGGTGGCGCCGCGGGCTCGGAATTGCAGACGGCGATGTCGCGATTGTCTTCCTTGGCCGGCTGGTGATGGAAAAGGGGCTCGATATATTTGCCGAGACCATCATCGAATTGCGCCGCAGACAATTGCCGCATAAAGTGCTGGTGATCGGTGACGGTCCGGCGCGCAAATGGTTTCAGCAGAATCTGCCTGGCGGGATTTTTGCCGGTTTTCAAACGGGCGCGGATTTGGGCAAGGCTCTGGCCAGCGGTGATATTTTCTTCAACCCGTCAATCACCGAGACATTTGGCAATGTCACGCTGGAGGCGATGGCCTGCGGATTGCCGGTTGTCGCATCAGCCGCCACAGGCAGCCAAAGCCTGGTGCAGGACGGCGTGTCGGGCCATCTGGTCCCGCCTGGCAACCCGGTCAAACTGGCAGAAGCGATCGCCCCCTATCTGACCGATGATGCGTTACGGCTGGCGCACGGCGCAGCCGGTGAAAAACGCAGCCTTGACTATAGCTGGGACGCGATCAACCGGGCAATAGCCGATACCTATGTGCGCCTGACCGAAAACGCCCTGGATTAACCCTTTTCACTTACCGCAGAACGCGCTTGGCGCGCATCGCCCTGCTGTACCAGATCAGCAGGACAATGCTGATCCATATCACGGCTGTAAAGGCCCACATTCCTGGCGTATTCATGCTGTCTGGTATATCCGCGGTGGCAGTATGGACGGTCGACCCCGCCAGTCCAATTAACGACAGGATGAATGCCGGATAGGCAAACCGGCTGCGCAGCAGGATCAACAGCGATCCAATAAATGCGCCCCACACACCGACCGCCCAAAACGCATCGAACCACACCGGCAACGTGTAAAAATAATCGAGCTGCTGCGGCGTGAATGCGGCCATATACGCCTCATTGCGCGTCTGCGTCATGGTGTAATCCAGTGCTCCGCCCGAATTCCACAATGTTGAGAGCACCCCGATAACCCATATGTGCCACGGCGCTTTTACAGATATTTGGGCCATGATGTTCCCCTTCATCCTTTGCAGCCATCGTTACTAGCACGTCCCGCATGTCGCGCCAAACGCAGGCCTGATCTGCGCCGCTCACAGCGCGGTCAAGTTTTAGGCTGTAAAACGGCGCGCTCTGCCCTATCGCAGCGCAATGGCTGATCTTTTTGGTGACGATGCTGCAGATAGCGATCCGCACCCGGTTTCGCATGGCGATGCGCCGCTGGCGGATACATTGCGCCCGCAAACGCTGGCAGAGGTGATCGGGCAAACCCATCTGACCGGTCCCGACGGCGCGATTGGCCGGATGGTCGCGGCAGGCAGACTGTCCTCAATGATTTTGTGGGGTCCGCCGGGCACGGGTAAAACCACCACTGCGCGGCTGTTGGCTGGTGCTGTGGGTATGCGCTTCGAAGCGATCAGCGCGGTATTTTCAGGCGTAGCGGACCTCAAGAGAGTTTTTGCGCTGGCCGAAAAAGCCGCTGCGGCCGGACAGCGAACCTTGCTGTTCGTGGACGAGATCCACCGCTTCAACCGCGCGCAGCAGGACGGGTTTTTACCCTTTGTTGAACGCGGCACTGTGACACTTGTGGGTGCAACTACCGAAAATCCCAGCTTTGCCTTGAACGCTGCGCTGCTCAGCCGCGCGCAAGTGCTCATCCTGCACAGGCTGGACCGTGACGCGCTTGGCACGTTGCTTGACCGCGCAGAGGCGGTGAAAGGCCCCCTGCCCCTCACACGCGGTGCCCGCGATGCGTTGATCGCCTCGGCTGATGGTGATGGCCGGTTCCTGCTCAATCAGGCAGAAACGCTGTATGCCGCGCGCATTGACGAACCGCTTGATCCTGCTGCACTCGGAGCGTTTCTCCAGCGCCGCGTGGCGGTCTATGACAAGGACCGCGATGGGCATTACAACCTGATCAGCGCGCTGCATAAGAGCCTGCGCGGCTCTGACCCGCAGGCCGCGCTGTATTACATGGCGCGCATGCTGACCGCTGGTGAGGAACCGCTTTACGTGCTGCGCCGTCTGGTCCGGTTTGCGAGCGAGGATATCGGCCTGGCTGATCCGCAGGCGCTGGCGCAATGTCTTGCCGCGAAACAGGCCTATGAATTTCTTGGCAGCCCGGAAGGCGAAGTGGCGATCGTGCAGGCCTGCCTGTATCTCGCAACCGCGCCCAAATCGAATGCAGCCTATACTGCGCAAAAGGCGTCATTCAAAAGCGCGCAACACACCGGCAGCCTGATGCCGCCACACCATATCCTCAACGCGCCGACCAAGCTGATGAAAGATATCGGTTATGGCAAAGATTACGCCTATGACCATAATTCTGAAGATGGTTTTTCCGGCGATGATTACTGGCCCGAAGGCATGGAGCCGCACATTTTTTACGAACCGGCCCGGCGCGGCTTTGAACGCACAATAGCCGAGCGGATGGAATGGTGGAACAAAAAACGCGAAGAGCTGCGCGGCCAGTGAGCTTGGCGTGACCATGCCTGAATTCGGCTATTTCTGCGCAATTGACTGGTCTGGCGCTGCCGGGCCCAGGCAGAAGGGGATCGCGGTGGCCATCTGCAGCGCGGATGGCGGGGCACCGGCGCTTGTCCAGCGCGATACAGCATGGTCGCGCGCGGACGTGCTGCAAATTCTGCGCGATGATATGCCTGCCGATACGCTCATCGGCATGGATCTGGCCATTGCCCTGCCCTTCGCTGATTGCGGTGCGTATTTTCCCGGATGGAACGACAGCCCGCCGGATGCGCGCAGCCTGTGGAAATTGATCGATACACTCTGCCGCGATGACCCCCATCTGGAGGCTGGCAGCTTCGTCGATCATCCGCAGCTTTCGCGCTATTTCCGCCGTCATGGCGGGCGTGAGGGCGACCGGTTCCATATCCCGGCGGCGAACGACCGGCGCGGACGGCTGCGTGTGACCGAATATGCGCAGCAGGATCAAGGCTGCAAACCCTATTCCAATTTCAATCTGGTGGGCGCCGCACAGGTGGGCAAATCCAGCCTTACCGGTATGCGTTTGCTGCATCAGCTTGGCACCGCAATATCGGTCTGGCCGATTGATCCGTTACCCGAAACCGGCCCCGTCATCACCGAGATTTATACGGGTCTGGCCGCGATTGAGGCAGGCCGTCCGCCGGGTAGAACCAAACTGCGCGATTATCTGGAATTGAATACTGCACTCGGCATGCTCGATTCGCCGCCGGTTGCCCAAACAGGAGCGGTCGATGACCATTCAGCCGATGCCATTTTGACCGCTGCATGGCTCAGAAAAGCGGCTCAGGACCCGGCCAGATGGGCGCCAAAACGGCTGACGATGAAAATAGCTGCAACAGAGGGCTGGACCTTTGGTGCATTTTGAGTCAAAGGGCCCTTCCGCAACCGGCGCATGGCGTCTGGTTGCCTATGATGGGCCGGCTTAGCTCAGTTGGTAGAGCAGTTGATTTGTAATCATCAGGCCGCGGGTTCGACTCCTGCAGCCGGCACCATCAGCCATTCATGTATTTCCGCCATCCGTTTACGTACGGCAGCCGCTTATCCAATTTTTAAGTTTTAGGCCGCTATGCCTGTGCGATGCTAACGACACTTGCCCTGCTCGCCGCCAGCCTGTCCCCTGCCGAGAATGCTTTGGAACGCTCTTTCGAACGCTGTCTTGCGACTCGCTGGCGCGCAGCCAAAGCCAGCCGGGCCAGCGACGCGCATTCGCAGACCGAGCAGATTTTGGATCGATGCTATTCAGAAGCAATCAATAATCGCGGCACGGTCAGCGAAGACCGGGTGATATTCGTCATTGCGCCCGCGATGCAAAGATTTGCCAGCCAGGTTCGCGCATCACGCTAAGGCGCGCGATCACCCCGATCAGCGATCACCCCCGTCCGCGATATCCCGGCACACCCTGATCGGGTACCCATAATTGTTCTGGCGGCGCGCCGGTTTGCCAAAAAACATCAATTGGAATGCCGCCGCGCGGATACCAATAGCCACCGATACGCAGCCAGCGCGGCTTCATCTCTTCGTTCAGGCGTTGGCCGATACCGACCGTCACATCCTCGTGAAAGCCGTTATGATTACGAAAACTGCCAAGAAATAATTTGAGCGATTTCGACTCGACGATTGTCTCGCCCGGAGCATAGTCGATCACCAGATGCGCAAAATCGGGCGCACTGGTGACCGGGCATAGCGAAGTAAATTCGGGCGCTGCAAACCGCACAAGAAACAGCGACCCGGCGCGCGGATTGGGCACATAGTCCAGCACCGCTTCCTCCGGGCTGGCTGGCAAGGCGCTTTGCTGGCCAAGAAATTGTACGGTCGGGCTCTGCGATTCTGGTGTGTCACTCATGCCGCGCTGATGCCGTGATCGCGGCTTGCGCACAAGTCACCTGTGGCATTTCGCCAATTCATTGACTATTCAGCGCCGCGTTGGTCAGGTCCATCGCGGTCACAACTGTAATGGTTAGGGCCGTAAGGGTCAGGGCCGTAAGGGTTAGGGCCATATTTGGCAGGCCAGGGTCAGTGTAAAAGATCAATCATGAAACACGTCCACTATTTTTCATTGTTTGCAGCAATGCTGATTGTTCCTGCTGGCCTATTGGCAACGCCGGGGTCAGTGCGCGATTTCCAATTGCCGTCTGCCCCCACGCCAACGCCGAGCAGCGTGCCCGAAGTACAAGGCCCGGTTGACAGCGATGCGCCAATTGCCACGCGCCCGCGTGTCATTGCAGCGCCAACCCCAACGCCCACTACAACGCCAACGCCAACAACTGCGCCAACCCAGCCCGCCCCCATCCAGTCCGGCCCCATCCAATCCGGCCCAATCCAGTCTGGCCCAAACCAGTCCGGCCCGCGATCACCATCGTCACCGGCCGTGCAACAGGTGCCCGGCCGCCCCGAAACGCAGCAGCGCCCCGCCTCCGCCCCAACCTCCAGTCCCGCACCGGCACAATTGCCATCGGGAACTGCCGCAGATGCGCGGGCCAACAGACAAGCGGCAGACATCGCCATTGCCGAAGGTACCGCCTCGCCAAACCAGGCGCCGCTGCCTTGGCAGCCGGTCATGCCAGAGGGGCAAGCCAGCACTGATCTTGGCCCCGGTACCGGTCTGGGCTATGATCCCGGCATCTTTGCCGCGAATGCATTTGCCTGGCCGCATTATCTCTGGTGGATTGCGGGCTTGCTGATGGCTGCAGGCTTTGCGGTTTTCCTCATGGTAAAGCGGCGGCGCGGACCGGTTACCGCCAGCATTGCGGCCATAGAGCGTCCGTTCAGCGGCCAAGTAGCGGCCAAAGCTGAAACCGGCGATGCGCAAACCAAAGGCGCTCTTGCGGATATGGCGTTGCCGCACAGCAGGCAGGAACCCGCTTTTGCCGCACTGTCGGCATTGCCTGTACAGATCAGCGCCGAAGCCACTGCACTGAGCCGCAGCATGATGAACGCGGCGCTGACTTACCGCTTTACCCTGCGCAATCTGGGCGCGGCGTCGCTGACCGATGTGGCGATAAGAGCAGACATCACCACGGCCCATGCGAAGTCGCCCGTAACCGATCAGGTTGCGCAGGATGACACCGAGCTGCCTTTCACCAGCCTTATGCCGCGCATCGAAGCAGGCGCAAGCCAGGACTTGAATGGCGAATTGCGGATGCCGGTTTCGGCCATTCGGCTGATCACACAAGGCAATGCCAAGCTTTACGTTCCGCTGGTGCGATTGCGGGTGGAAGCGGCAGGCTTCGCTCCGCTGGTCCATACCTTTGTGGTCGGTATCAGGCCCGCCAGCAAAGGCGGCAAGTTGCTGCCATTCCGGCTGGATGAAATGGCGCAAACGTACAGGGACATCGGGTTTCGCGCGCTGAATTTCGGCATCTAGGGCCAGCGGCCAGGTTTTCAGCTATCAGCCTCGACGGCGCCATCAGCGCGCGCTAAGCAACCCTGATGAATACACTCGTTTCGACAGATTGGCTCGCGCAGCATTGCGGCGGCCCTGGCATTATCGTGCTCGACGCATCTGCGCATTTGCCCGCTGCGGGCCGTGATCCCGCAGCGGAGTTTGATCAAGCACATATTCCCGGTGCACGTTTTCTTGGCTTACCCAGCCTGACAGATACCGGCTCGGCGGTGCCAAGCGCGCTCCCGAATGCCGCGCAATTTGCGCAGCGAATGCAGGAGCTGGGCGTGACCGCGGCGGACCGTGTCGTATTATATGATAACAGCATGCTGCGCAGTTCTGCACGCGCCTATTTCATATTTACGATGTTCGGCTTCAGCAATGCGGCTGTGCTCGATGGCGGTCTGGGCAAATGGACAGCGGAAGGGCGTGATCTGGAAACGGGTGCCGCCGCGGTGGATGGATCACAGTTTCACATACCCCGCAGCGATCATCGCCGCGTGCGCAGCAAAGCGGACATGCTGGACAATATAGCAACCGGCACAGAGCAGGTTGTGGATGCGCGCGATGCCGGGCGGTTTACAGCTGACATAGAGGACGCCGTGCACGGCTTGGCCGGCGGCCATATTCCCGGCGCCCGCAATCTTCATTTCGTCCAGCTTTTGCAGGATGACGGGACGTTCAAGGACCCGGCCGGATTGCGCGCCGCGTTCCGCGCAGCAGGCATTGATCTTGCCGCGCCGGTCACGGCGAGTTGCGGCAGCGGTATGACCGCATCAGTTGTGCTGTTCGCGCTTGAATTGATCGGTCACGAACGCACCGCTCTGTACGATGGTAGCTGGTCCGAATGGGGCGCCGATCCCGAAACGCCCAAAGAGGCAGGACCAGCCGCATGAATGACAGCGCCCGCAGGGGCCTCGGCACGCGTCTGGTCGGTGCGGGCCGCCGGCCTGAATGGACCGGTCCGGTTGTCAATCCGCCTGTCTGGCGCGCCAGCACGCATTTCTACACCGATTGCGATGATCTGAAAAACGGCCATCCCAATGAAGATGGCCAGTTTCATTACGGCACCCGTGGCGCGCCCACCCAATGGGCGCTGGCGGATGCGCTGACCGAATTAGAGCCTGGCGCGTTTGGTACGATGCTCTATCCCAGCGGTCTTGCGGCATTATCGCATTCGCTGCTCGCTGTGCTGAAGCAGGGCGATGTCCTGTTAATGACTGACAATGCGTATGATCCCAGCCGCGCACTCGCCAATACCATATTGAAAAATATGGGCGTGGAAACGCGCTTTTTCGATCCATTGGATCTGGACCGTTACGCTGAACTGTTCTGCAAGAGGACGAAAGCGGTTCTGCTTGAAAATCCTGGCAGTTTGACAATCGAAATGTGTGACATCCCGGCGCTGGCAAGGATTGCCCGCGATTGCGGCGCAGTAAGCCTGATCGACAATACATGGGCCAGCGCGCTGGGTTTTCCGGCTTTGCAACATGGCTGTGATATTTCGATTACGGCATTGACGAAACATGCTGGCGGCCATGCCGATGTGCTGATGGGCAGCGCCTCGGCAGGTGAGACGCTTTATCGCAGATTGCGCATGTGCGCGCAGCGGCTGGGCACGGTTGTTTCGCCGGATGATGCCGCGCTGGTTTTGCGCGGCCTCAGAACGATGGAACTGCGGTTGCAACGGACCACCAAAAGCGCCTTGGATATAGCGCAGTGGCTGGCCGCCCGGCCGGATGTGTCACAGGTCCTTTGCCCGATGCTTCCCAGATCGGCTGGTCACGATCTGTGGAAGCGCGATTTTTCGGGCGGGTGCGGATTGTTCAGCTTTATCCTCGCCGATGCGGAGGTTGACAGCCGCGCGCGGCTGGTCGATTCTCTTAATCTGTTTCATATCGGGTATAGCTGGGGCGGATATGAAAGCCTCGCCATTCCCATTGATCCAGCCAGCAACCGATCTGCATCGGCATGGCCGCCCCCGGCATGGGGTCGTGGCAAACATCTGGGTGTTCGCCTTGCGATCGGGCTGGAAGACCCTCTCGATCTGATTGCCGATCTGGAACAGGGTTTTGCCAGGATGGAGAATTCATGACCGCCGCTACTGCCAACCTTCAGCAAGCACCGGCAACAACAGCCAGTGCAGATGCCCAGCCGGCACCCGTGCCGCTGCGTGATCCCCAGACTGGCGAGCCGCTACGCAATGCAGATGGCGAACAGATGATGGGTATTCCCGCACCGCAACCTGCCCAGATGCTTGATCCTGAAACAGGCGAGCCTCTGCTCGATCCCGAAACAGGTGAACCTCTCTCGGCGATAGCCGATGTGGCTGCGCCGCCTGAACCAGAAGCGACCGAGGCGATAGGCGCGGCAGAGGATATAAAGGTCACGGTCAACGAGAAGAGCGAAACGCTGGGCAGTATGGTCGATACGCTGGACGCGATGGCGGTCAGCGTGGGCAACATGCGGATTTCGCTGTGGGACGGACTGATTGTTGTCGGGGTGATTTTCCTTGTCATTGCGCTCGCCTGGGGTGCAACCAGAGTGAGCGGGTCGTTGCTCAGGCGGCTGACCAAGCTCGATAATACGCAAAGACTATTGGCAGAAAAGCTGACCACCATTGCCATTTGGGGCGCAGCCTTCTTTCTGGGCATTGACCTGCTTGGCATTGATCTCACAGCATTGGCAGTGTTTTCCGGCGCGTTCGGCCTGGCAATCGGTTTCGGGCTGCAAAAGACTTTCGGCAATCTGATTGCGGGGATCATATTGCTGATGGATAAATCGATTAAACCTGGTGACGTGATCGCGGTCGCCGATCAGGCGGGCGCCACGACCTTCGGGCAAATTCGCAAGATCGGTATTCGCGCAGTGTCAATTACCACGCGCGATCATAAAGAGTATCTCATCCCGAATGAAAACCTGATGATCAATCAGGTTGAAAACTGGTCTTATTCTTCAAAACGCGTGAGAATGCAGATACCGGTTGGCGTATCCTATAGCTGCGATATCAAGCTTGCGGAGAGTTTGATGCTGGAAGCGGCCAAAAACTGTAAGCGGGTACTGAAAAGTCCGCCGCCTACTTGCTGGCTGGACGAATACGGCGACAGTTCGGTCAACTTTATCATCCATTGCTGGATAACCGATCCAGAAGGGGGGATTGGCAATATCAAATCCGAAGTGCTCAAAACACTTTGGGACCTGTTTCAGGATAATAAGATCGAGATACCCTTCCCCCAGCGCGATATCAACGTCAGAGGCAATCAGCAGATAGACCAGCTTATCGCGGCAGTTTCCCAGCGGGTCAGCCAGAAAGATGCCGGGTAACCCGCAATAGAGTTACAGGCCGGGCCTGATAACTTTCCTTGCCGAACTAAAATCCATTCTCACTGGCGAATGATCCTGCGCAGGCGCATTTCGCGGTCATGAAACACACTGGCACAGTCTATCTCGTCGGGGCCGGTCCCGGCGATCCCGAATTGTTGACCCTGCGTGCGGCGCGGCTGATCCAAAACGCCGCATTGATCGTACATGACGGGTTGGTCGATCCAGCGATACTTGCTTTGGCAAATGCTGACACCAGGCTGATCTCGGTGGCAAAGATACGCTCCAAACACACTTTGCCGCAGGATCAGATTAACGCATTGCTCGTGCGCGAGGCGCGTGCCGGCCGTGATGTGGTCCGGCTGAAAGGCGGCGATCCGTTCATTTTCGGGCGCGGGGGTGAGGAGATGGAGGATTGCCTGGCGGCCGGTGTGCCAGTGCATGTCGTGCCCGGCATCAGCGCCGCAAATGGCGCAGCGGCAGCATCGGGCATCGCGCTGACCCACCGTGACAGCGCCAGCATCGTCAGCTTTGTGGCAGGCCAGTGCAAGGAGCTGAAAGATCAGGACTGGGCCGGGCTGGCAGGTCAGAACCGTACTCTGGTGATCTATATGGGCGTCAACACCGCGCCGCAGATCGCTGAAAAACTGATCGAAGACGGACTGACGCCAGACATGCCCGTGGCGATCATAGAAAACGCCGCCCGGCCGGAAATGCGCGTGCTGCGCGGGCCGTTGGCGGCGTTGCCTGAACTTGTCGGCCGGCACAATGTCACCAGCCCTGCCCTGATCGTCATCGGCGAAGTGACCGCACGGGCGGACAATATCGTGGGGCAAATGGCGCTGGAGGCTGCACAATGATTATTCTCACCGGCAATGATCTAAAAACGGGCGCTGTCGTCTGGTGGGACGGCGCAGGCTGGTCGCTCCACCTCGAAGATGCGGTGGATGTTGGCGATGATGGCGAGACGATTATGGCGCGCGAGGAAAGCGCCCGCCGCGTCAATGTCCCCTATGGCGTCGAAGCCACTTTGACGGATGGCATTCCCCGCCCGGGCCATATCAAGGACCGCGTCCGGGCCCTTGGCCCGACCGTGCGCCCTGACCTGACACTGAAGCCCGATAATCCGGCTGCGATTGAGGAAATCGTCTGATGTATCAATATGACCAATATGACCGCGCGATGATCGATGCCCGCGTGGCGGAATTCCGCGATCAGGCGCAGCGCCGGATTGATGGCAGATTGACGGAGGACCAGTTCAAACCGCTGCGTTTGATGAACGGTCTCTATCTGCAATTGCACGCCTATATGCTGCGCGTAGCGGTACCGTACGGGACACTCAGCAGCACGCAGATGCACATGCTGGCCGATATCGCCGATAAATATGATCGGGGGTACGGGCATTTTACCACGCGCCAGAATATCCAGTATAATTGGATCAAGCTGGAGGATGCGGGCGATATTCTGGCCGATCTCGCTTCGGTCGAAATGCATGCCATCCAGACCAGCGGCAATTGCATCCGCAACATCAGCAGCGACCATTTTGCCGGTGCCGCCCAAGATGAGCTCACCGATCCGCGCCCCTATGCGGAATTGCTGCGGCAATGGTCCAGTTTCCATCCGGAATTTATGTATCTGCCGCGCAAGTTCAAAATCGCGGTGATCGCCAGCGATACCGACCGCGCGGCGATGCGGCTGCATGACATTGGTATCCAGATCGTGAAGAATGACGCTGGGGAAATGGGGGCATCATTCTTCGTCGGCGGCGGTATGGGGCGCACACCCATGATCGCCCCGAATATCCGCGCATTTGTGCCGCTCGACCAGTTGATCACATATTCGGAGGCCTGCCTGCGCGTCTATAATCGCTATGGCCGCCGCGATAATAAGTACAAGGCGCGAATCAAGATCCTGGTCCACGAATTGGGTGCGGAGGACTATACCCGCCAGGTCGAGGAAGAATTCGCCCTGCTGCTGGAGGAAGGCATCGAACCGCCAATTGCAGAGCTGGAGCGGATCAAACGCCAGTTCGCCGATCCGGCTTTTGAGGATGGCCCAAAAACCACCGACCGCAGCGATCTGGATTTCGCCTTGTGGGTGGAGCGCAATACGCACCGCCACAAGCATGATAGCTATGTCAGCGCGGTTATCAGCCTGAAACCGGTTGGCGGCATTCCCGGCGACGCCACGGCCGGACAGATGCATCTTATGGCCGATCTTGCCAGGCAATATAGCTTTGATGAATTGCGCGTCATGCATACGCAGAACATCGTCCTGCCGCATGTGAAAATCGCTGATCTTCACGCTGTGTGGACCAGGCTGGAGGAAGCCGGTTTGGGTACGCCCAATCTCGACCAGATCGGCGATATCATCGCGTGCCCCGGCCTCGATTATTGCAGCCTCGCCAATGCCCGCTCAATCCCGCTGGCGCAGAAGATTTCCGAACGGTTTAAAGCCAATGGCAAAGACAGTTCGCTGGGCGTATTGAAACTGAAGATCAGCGGCTGCATCAATGCCTGCGGGCACCACCATGCAGGCCATATCGGTATCCTTGGCGTGGATAAGAAAGGCGTCGAAAATTACCAATTGTCGCTTGGCGGCAGCGAGGCTGAAGATACCGCGCTCGGCAAAATTACCGGACGCGGTTTTGACGAGGATGGCGTGATCGAAGCGGTGGACATCGTAACCGATGTCTACCTGGCGCAGCGCAGCGAAGGGGAGCGGTTTCTCGATACTTACAACCGTATTGGCATGGCCCCGTTTAAGGAGGCACTGTATGACTAATCTCATCCGTCTGCGCGATGATGCGCCTGCCGCTGGTCCAGTTGCCACATTTGATGCCTGCTGCGATCAAAGCAACGCCGCGGCGGTGCGGATTGAGCCGGGCGATGATGCGCGCGCCTTGATCCCGTTTTTAGACCGTCTGACTCTGGTGGAAGTGAATTTTCCGGTTTTTGGTGACGGACGCGGATATTCAGCCGCGCGTATCCTTCGAGAGGCAGGCTACACCGGAGAAATCCGCGCGGTAGGCGACGTTCTGATCGACCAGCTGAACAACATGCGTCGCTGCGGTTTCGATGGCTTTGCCCCTGACACAGCTCTGGATATGGACGGGGTGACGGCGGCAATGCAGACATGGCCCGAAGTCTATCAGGCCGCCACTGACGGGCGTAACCCGATCTGGAACATACGGCATGGAATTGGCGCAGATAACGGATCATGAATGATCTGCGCGCCATAGACCGAATTGATACCGGACCGCGTTTTTCAGATGAGGACGCTATTCGGCTCAACCGCATGTTTCGCGGGCAGGACACGCGCGAGATGCTCGGCAACCTGATTGCAGACGGGCTGGCGGGCGATCTTGCCACCGTGTCGAGCTTTGGCGCGGAAAGTGCTGTTTTGCTGCATCTTATTGCCCAGGTCGCGCCCGATTTACCCGTATTATTTCTGGACACTGGCAAGCATTTTCCCGAAACGCTGACCTATCGCGATGACATTATGGGCACACTCGGCCTGACCAATCTGCGCACTCTGACACCCGATGCGGAAACCCTCGCGCAGAAGGATGAAAGCGGATTGCGCTGGTCTTATGATCCCGACGGGTGCTGCGAAATTCGCAAAGTCATCCCGCTGGCCAATGCGTTGTCGGATTATGACGCGACTCTGACGGGCCGCAAAGCCTTCCAATCCGCGACGCGCGCGCATCTGCCGCGTTTCGAAGTGGACACATCGGACAGTCAGGGGCGGCTGAAAATCAATCCGCTGATCGATTGGACAGCAAATGATATTGAGGCTTATTTTGAGGGCCACAATCTGCCCCGCCATCCGCTGGTAACCGAGGGCTATCCCTCTATCGGATGCGGTCCGTGCACCAATAAGGTTGCACCGGGCGAAGATCCGCGCTCCGGCCGCTGGAAAGGCTGGGACAAAACCGAATGCGGCATCCACAAACCTGGCGAGGAACCGTTCCTGTAACGCGCATTCCGGCGGCGCGTTACAGCCAGCCCTGGGCTTTGTACCATTCCGCCGTCGTTCTAAGTCCGTCCCTAGTGGCAATGGCTGGCTGCCAGATCTGCGCTGGCACTGCCTTGTCAGAGCGCGCAACCCAGTTGGGGTGGCACATATACCCCACGCGGTCTGCGGTGAGTTTCGCATGACCGCCGCGCAGCAACCCGTCCGCCTTTGCAGCGATGTTGAGAACCGTTTTTGGCAGAGGAATGCCAAAAGGTTTACGCCCGACAGCCGCGCCGATTGCCCCCGCCATCTCTGCATATGACCAGCCACCAGCGCGGCCATCATCGGGTTCAAAATTGCGGCGCCGCGTCTTGGGCGAAGTCGGTATGAGAGCGACTAGCAATTGCGCCAGATCATCGACATGGATCATCGAAGTCGCGCCGCCGGGGGGCAAGGGAATAAAACCCAGTTTCGCCGCCTTGAACAGTTCCAGCATATCCCTATCACGCGGGCCATAGACAGCTGGCGGGCGTACCGAGGTCCAGTTCAAGCCGCTGCCCATCACCAGCTCTTCCGCCGCCAGTTTCGACGCGCCATAGCGCGATAACTCCGGCTTGCGGGCGGATAGCGACGATACGAATATGAACCGCTGCACGCGCGCCGCTTTCGCAGCCGCGATCACCGCTGCCGTTCCGTCTACATTGGCGGCGTAAAAATTGGCCGGGTCGGGTGTATTGGTGAGGCCCGCAATATGTATCACGGCATCGGCACCGCTGACCAATCTGGTTAAGGCCGCATGATCTGACAGGCTACCGTGCACCCAGTCAATATCGGGCCGGTCAGCGGGCACTGTCCGCGCCAGAGCGCGCGCTTTTAGGCCCAGCCGAACGATGCGGTCCAGCACCGCCTGGCCGACAAATCCGGTGCCGCCGGTGATGGCCACAACGCCGCCGCTCATAACAGGACCATCTGATCGCGGTGAATCACGGCG
This sequence comes from Pontixanthobacter sp., assembly GCF_049682855.1. Taxonomy (NCBI): domain Bacteria; kingdom Pseudomonadati; phylum Pseudomonadota; class Alphaproteobacteria; order Sphingomonadales; family Erythrobacteraceae; genus Pontixanthobacter; species Pontixanthobacter sp. Next base: position 55,637 of record NZ_JBAUIK010000009.1, read on the forward strand.
GAGCGCGGGGCGTGACCCAATATCTCTGCCTGTTCATCGTGACGTTTGCCGCATAATTTCGCGCAGGATACGGCATCATATTCCGTGAGCCCCTGCGCAATTGCGCAGCCATCACCGTCCACTATCGACACCAATTCGCCGCGTTCAAACGTGCCCTCAACTTTGGTGATACCTGCGGCCAGCAGACTGGCCCCCTTCGCCAAGGCGGCAATACAGCCCTCATCCACGGTCAAACTGCCAGCCGCAGCAATCCGTCCGCCCAGCCAAGACCGCCTCGCCCGGTCGCTGCGCGTGGGCAAGAAAAGCGTCCCGATCTCATTCTTTATCGCGCTGCTGATCGGCGTATCCTGCGTGCCATTGATAATGGCCAATGCGATACCCGCGCGTTCGGCAATTTCGGCGGCCTGGATTTTCGATGCCATGCCGCCTGATCCCATGCCCGAGGCCGAGCGGCTGGTCGCCATTGCTCGAATATCATCGGTCACCCCGTGCACGGCCTGCACCAATTGCGCTGCCGGATCGGCTGGATCGCGGTCCATGAGGCCATCAATATCCGACAGCAATATTACAGCATCGGCCCCCGCCGCCTGCGCAACGCGGGCTGCCAGCCGGTCATTATCGCCAAACCGGATCTCTTCGGTTGCCACGCTGTCATTCTCGTTCACTACCGGCACTGCGCCGCAATCAAGCAAGCGCGACAGGGTGGAGGAGGCGTTGAGGTAACGGCTGCGCTCCTCCATATCGCCCAAAGTCACCAGAATTTGTGCGGCATTGAGATCATGCTGTGCCAACAGACCGTCCCATAGCCTCGCCAGTCCAATCTGGCCCACAGACGCGGCAGCCTGAGCATCGGCCAGGCTCGCGCGCCCCCCGCGCTCCAGCCCCAGACGTGCCGCACCCAGCGCAATTGCTCCGGAGCTGACGATCACGACCCGCTGGCCGCGCGCACGCATACTTGCAATTTCCGCGACCAATCGAGTCAGCCACTCCTCCCGCGGGTTGCCGCCCTGATCCACCAGCAAGGCCGAACCCACTTTCACAACCAGCGTTCTGCACTGGTCAGTCGAAGCCAGATCACGGAGTGAAGCGATAATCATGGTTCAGGACTAGCTCCGCCGCCCCGTGTTTTGAAGCATGCTTAGACGGACCGCATCAGATGGGCGACCAGGGTTTCGCATCGGCCAGGTCCTCCTCTTCTGCAGCGTTGGTTTCAGTCGAGGTGCGATCAGGCAGAAAACCCAACACGGCATCCATCAAATCATCAATGCCCTGCCCTGTCGCGCCGGAAATCGCGAAGACCTGCTTGGCGCCCGCGTCACGTAATTCCTTGGCAAAGCCCCGCACCAGTTCGGTATCGGCCAGATCGCGTTTATTGAGCACGATCAATTGCGGTTTATTTTCCAGTCCGCCGCCGTAAGCTGCCAGCTCGTTTTGCACGGTGACCATAGCCTGCGCCGGATCGTCACCCGAAATATCAACCAGGTGGATCAGCGCGCGGCACCGTTCGATATGACCCAGAAACCGGTCACCAATCCCCGCGCCATCAGCCGCGCCTTCGATCAGGCCGGGAATGTCTGCAATAACAAATTCGCGGCCCTTGTGCTGGACCACGCCAAGTTTGGGGACAAGAGTGGTAAACGCATATGCCCCAACCTTGGCTTTGGCGTTGGATACCGCATTGATGAAAGTGGACTTGCCCGCATTTGGCAGGCCCAACAGCCCCACATCGGCAAGCAGTTTCAGGCGTAGCCAAACCCACATCTCTTCGGCTGGTTCGCCCGGCTGATGCTGGCGCGGAGCGCGGTTGGTGGAACTTTTGAAGCTGGCATTGCCGCGGCCGCCCATTCCGCCTTCCAGCATGGTGACCCGCTGACCGACTTCGGTAAAATCGGCAATCACTGCGTTCTTATCTTCGGACAGAACCTGCGTGCCCACCGGGACATGGATCACCAGATCGTCTGCCCCGGCACCGTACCTATCGCGCCCCATGCCGTGATTGCCGCGTTTCGCCTTGAAATGCTGCGCATACCGGAAATCGATGAGCGTGTTGAGGCCTTGGACTGCCTCGAATATGATGTCTCCGCCCTTGCCGCCATTGCCGCCGTCGGGGCCGCCAAATTCGACGTATTTTTCACGCCGGAAACTGACCGCCCCCGGGCCGCCTGCGCCTGATTTCAAAAAGATTTTGGCTTGGTCGAGGAAGTGCATGACGCGGCCTTTAGGCAGAAATCTCTGGTATGGCGAGTCATCACCGCGAAACGCTATGGCGGATCGCAAATAGCCGATGCGGCCACCCAGACAGGCCTTTGGCGAAAGCCGCCCGGTTTACTCGCCGCCCGTCTCATCCGCAGGCGATAATGCCGGTTCAGCTATTATAAACGGATCGGATGACGCAGGCTGCGACGGGGATACCTCAACGTCAAAGACGGGCCCGGTATTCACGCCGCTGGCAGGCGGCCCGAACAGTGTATTCGGTACCGCAGCGGCTGGGGGGGCATATTCGGCATCCCATGCTGCAACGTCAATCTGATATTGCTCATACCGGGAATAGAAATTGTCAAACACACCATCAAGAACGGGCAGATTGGCGAGCGCAAAACCCTCCAGCTCTGCAGGTGCCACAGCGATTGAAGCGGTCGCGATCTGCAGAGCCGTGTCGCAGAAATCACTCTGTGCCGGTGGCAGCGCGAAATAATTATACACTTGCGTCATGTAATTATCAAACGCGTCGCGGAATGCACTGCCATATTGCGCGCGATATTCACCCGTAATGGTATCGTTCACGCGTTTCAGCTTGCTGCGGTTCTCCTGCAACAATGACGAATAGGCCGGTAGAATTCCAGCATGCTCCGCCGACTGGCAATTGAGTGCCGCGACATTCAGGCCGGACCGCAAATTCCACACAGCTTGCGCCGTAGACACGCCGTAATTGACCGACCGGCGAATACCATCGGGGCCGCGCGGCGGAATATACATGCCCAGCGCAGCATTGCCCGGAGGAACAGGGCGAGCGGGAATTATTTTTACCGGAGGCGGCGGGGGCGGCGGCGGAGGCGGCGGAGGAGGAGGCGTTACGCATCCGGCCAGTAAAGCCAGCCCCATCAGAGTTCCAGCGAGGCGAATTGTGGCCATAGGCGATTGAAACATGAAAACGGCGCCCTCCTTAGCGCATAATTTACATCAGCTGATTGAGTATGACTATAGTCTGAAGATCAACCCTAATGCCCTAATATCGCGAAAGAAATGCCCGAAATACGCTTGGCACTCCGGGCATCTCAATTTTGGTTCAATGCGTTATTTTACAGTGATGCGTGGCAATATCAGTCTTGGCTACCCAGGAAACTGAGCAGGAACTGGAACATGTTGATGAAGTCCAGATACAGCGTCAGCGCGCCCAGAATGACCATCTTGCCGACCGGATATTGCTCTGCCACGGCCGGATTCGTGATCTTTGCGTGCTGGACAGCCAGATATTCCCGCTTCAACCGCTGCGTGTCATAAGCCGTAAGACCGGCAAAAATAAGCACACCGATAAAGCTTATGGCGTACATCAGCGGTGCGGATTGAATGAACATATTGGCGATCATCGCAACGAGCAGTCCGATAACACCCATGATCAGGAAGCTGCCAATACCGGACATGTTCTTCTTGGTGGTGTAACCAAACAGGCTAAGGCCCGCAAACGCCGCCGAGGTGGCAAAGAATGTCACCGCAATCGATCCGCCTGTATAACGCAGGAAGATTGTCGAGAGCGATACGCCCATCAGGGCCGCAAACGCCCAGAACATGATTTGTAACGTTGCCGTGCTGAATTTGTTGCGGCCAAAGCTCATCGCAAATACGATCGCGAGCGGTGACAACACCACAAGCCACATGATCGGGCTACCCACCATCGCAGCGGCATAGCCGGCATTGGCGAAGACCATTGCAATGATACCGGACAGCAAAACGCCCGATGTCATATAATTATAGATTGAGAGCATGTGCTTGCGCAGGCCCTCGTCAAAAACGGCACGGGTCCCGACGTCCCCTACGGTGCCGGACATGTTGCCGAACCCGCTTCTTTCCTGACGGGTGTCGTTCCAATCAGCCATATCAAATATAACTCCTTTTCCCGGGATCCCGATAGATTCCGGCTCTGATGGCAATATCGGGATTTACGCAGCGTTTTTCAAGCAAAACCGCACATTTTGCCGTTCGATTATGTTAACTCTGTTTGCGGCCAAGTTCCGCCATTTCCAAGCCCCTATCGCGGGCAGCGCGTAAACATTCAGTCAGCAAATTTCGCAAGGCGTCATCCGCATCAAGCACATCGAGCCCCTTTTGCGTCATGCCACCCGGGCTTGCGACGCGTTGCGCCAGATCGCCGGGTCCATCATCGGATGCTGACGCCAAAGCGGCAGCGCCATCGACCATAACCGTGGCCAGACGCACCGATTGCGTCTCATCCAGGCCCAATTTTGCCGCGCCCGCCGCCAAGGCATCGATAAAGCGGTAGACAAAGCCAGGACCAGAGCCTGCAAGAGCCGTCACCAGATCAAACTTGCTTTCATCCTCCAGCCATTCCGCAGTGCCGATATCGGCGGCCAGCCGGGTGACGGCTGTGCGGCGATCATCGTCAAGCCCTTCGGCAATCAGCGCATTGGGCGATTTGCGCAAAGCAACCGCAAGATTGGGCATGAACCGCACCACTCCGGCGGCATGCGGGAAACGGTCACGAAGGCTGGACAGTTCAATCCCCGCCAGCACCGAAAGGACGGTCGCACCCGTTGCAGTAAGGGGTTCCAATCCGCCCGCAACTTCATCGAGCATATGCGGTTTCACGCCCAACAAAACCGCATCAAAACCCGTCTGCGGCCAGTCATTATGGATCGTAAGCCCATGATCCACATGGGTTTTGGAAGGGTGGTAGACTTCGAATGTGGATACCGGATACCCCGCTGCCATCCATCCATCCACCATCGCCCCGGTCATGGTGCCAAACCCGGCGATCAATATTTTCTTGAACTGCATAGCCTGCCCTTGTTTTTACGGACGGCCTTAAGCCTCACCCGCGGCATCAACAAGCGCGCTATCCAGCGCATCACGCGGGGCCTTGTCACCCCACACCACAAACTGAAACGCCGGATAAAACCGGTCGCATTCTTCCACCGCCGTCTCGATCATGGCCTGCGCCTGATCAAGGCTCAGCAAACCCTCATTGCCGAGCATCACGCCGTTGCGATAGACCAGCACGTGGCCGGTGGACCAGATATCGAAATGCCCAAGCCACATTTGCTCATTCACCAGCGCGAGCAGCTCATAGGCATTGCTGCGTTTATCCTTCGCCACGCGAACATCGGGCAGACACAGCAACTGCAGGACCTTATCCTCTGCCCGCCAAATGGCGCGCAATTGATATTTCGCCCAGCTGCCTTGAATTTCGCCCGATATCTCTTCGGTTGACAACGCTTCAAATGGCCATCCGCGCGCTTCGAAGAGAGCTGCCAGCATATCGACGGGGGCCGCGTCATCATTTCCGGGAAATGCGGGTTGGATGGACCTCATACCGACCCGCTCTGCTTAAATGCGGTTGTACACTGTGGTTTGGCGGGGGTTCTACCGGTCATGAGGACCAACTGACCGCGCGCCGGATTGAGCGCAATGGCACGGCTTCGCAGTGCTGGGGAGAAGTAAAATTGCCTGTTTATACACTGTGCAAAAGCCGCTCTGACGCGGGTCAGTCCGATCAGGCAAAGATCTACAGCGTGATCTACAGCCTGATCTACAGCGTGTTGATTTCCTGCCCCTCCGGACTGGTGAAAGTGAAGCTGTCTATCTCTTTTTCTTTTAGCGAATTCATCATATTACGCGCCGCGCGGGAACTGTCATACGGCCCGGCAAGCAGGCGGTTTGATTGTCCCCAAGGCGTTACGAACGGACCTTTACCGTCCAACGCGCCGCCAGCTTTGCGGTTGATGCGCCGCCAGTCGAACCGCAATGCACTGGTATCTTTTCCAGTGGCGATCTGAACCCAAAAACGGCGCGGATGGTCAGGCTTTTCAGGCCTGGACGCTTCGGGCTGTGCGGATGTGGCAGACGCTGGCCGTTCGACTTCACGCGGCGGGTCAATCGCAGTGATATCAACCCCGCCGCTCGGCCGCGTCGCCGGCCCCGGATCAAGATCAAGATTGGCGAACGCTTCCGCCACGCTTTCGGGCTTTGCAGGCTGGGAGGCAACGACGTCAATTGACGTCACGGCCTCAACCTGCCGCGTGCCCACATTGGCCAAATCGAAGCTGTCAGGGCGCGGCGCCGCAGAGATTGATGGCGTAGACGCCTCCGCGATCACTGGTGCCGACGGTTCGGGTGGTGGTGCGGCTGCAGCCTGTGCCGGGGCCGCTTCTGGCGATGCAGCAGACGGACTGACCGCAGCGGGGACACGGTTGCGTGTGCGGGTCCGCGTGAAGGGATCCGTCGCCGCTTCCAGATCCACTTTGGCGACGCGCGCAGGCTCTGCAGCCGGTTCTGCGGCAGCGACTGCGCTTGCCCCACCGTCAGAGGGGAGGCTTGGGTTCGCATTGGCGGGTCTGGGGCCAAGCGGCTCTCCCTGAGGGGCCAGCCGGGCATCGGCATCACGCCCTGCCCGCGCGGTCCCGGCGTAACGCGCGATTTGCGGTGTATCGCGGCCGATTTGCGCAGCACGCGGAAAAATGCCGAGATTGGCAGCGGCGGCTTGCTGCGCCTTGGTTAGCCGCCGCATATATCGCAAATAGGGCGTAATCCGCGCCGCCATATCACGCGGCATGACCGCCTCGGTGATGCTTATGGCTTCATCCTCCTCTCCCAGAATAGCAAGCCCGAATGCGCGCGTCCGGTACGATGCGAAATCCTGGGCCTCAAGCAGCGGCAATAAGACCGCCTCAAATTCTTTGCGGTTACCGGTAATGGCGTGGCTCAAAGCAAACCGGCGGCGGGTCTCACTATCGCTATTGTTGCCAAGCGCCTGAATATAAAGCTGCTGCGCAGAAGCATTATCGCCCACCAGATCATAGGCAAGGCCGCGATCGGTCGCCAACGCGCCCGCCGCAACGCCCGCCCGCTCTGCCTCGTTAAACAGAGCCAGCGCATCTATGGGCCGCTGGGTGCGAACAAATGCCGCCGCCAGCCCCAGCTTGACGCGCGGATTATTGGGAGAGAGATCATCTGCCCGCCCAAAAAAACCGATCGCCGCATCAATATCATTCACGCCGAGCGACGCATTTCCAGCGTCAATCAGTGCATTCACATCTTGCGAATTGCGCGCCAGCTTGCGCAATGCCGCATTGAGCTTCGTCACTTCTGCAGGTGGTAATTGCTGCACCACTTCGCGTGATACGAACCCGTCCGATGTTTGCGCCGCAACAGGCGCACCGAGCGTGATGGCCGCAAGCACGCCTCCGAAGGCCAGTGACTTTGCAGCGCGCGAATAGGCGTCAATTGTTCCGGCAAAAGGCACGGGAAACCAACCTTCTCATCGTGGCAGATTAATGGTCACTACCCATCCTAGCATGAACCAGTTGAAAACGGACAAATATGTCAGCTGTCACGGTGCAGTTATTGGTTGTTTTGCCGGCCGAGGAAGCGCGGAATATTGAGCGAAGATCCGTCATCGCCGTCTTCACCATCATCATCGTCCTCGCCCGCGTCAGTTTTGTTTGTGCTACGTGACAGATTGGCCATCCGCTCGAACAGCGTTTTCCCGGCCACCGCGCCGCCGTCCGAAGCAGCCCCTGCACCAGCGGCACCGCCTCCGCTTTCAGCATCTTTGTCGCCGTCCCCGGCAACAAGACCGCGCCTGCGGCCGTCCCCCTGCTTCACCGGTTCATTTCCGGCAGACAGCGCATCGGCATTGCGCAGCAGATCATCCTGCGGCTCGTCTGCTTCTGCGACAAGATCGAGCGGCTCGGTATCACTGGAAGAGCTCACCGGGCCGGGTGCACCGGAAGTATCGCCCCAATCGTCAATGTCGTCCTCAACCTCAGCGCCTGGCGCCTCGTTTTCTGCAGTCGGTGATATGACAGGCTCGGGCTCGGGCTCGGGCTTAGGCCTAGGCTTAGGCTCAGGCTCAGGCTCAGGCTCGGGCTTAGGCTCAGGCTTTGCTTGAGCCCGACGAAGCCCGGCCAAAGGGTCAACGATTTCATTTACATCATCGTCATCGTCATCTTCGTCGTCTTCGCCAAGCGTCAGATCAGCGAAAGGCTGCGGAACAGCCTTACGCTCGGCCGGAGCAGGGGCGGGCGCGCGTGCAACGCTTTCATCCTCCTCTGGAAGGTCCAGTACCGGGCGTTTCGGCGCGCGGCCTCCGCCCAGCGATAGCGAATGCGTCTCGCCCGAACCATCTACCATGCCGGAACCCGGCTCAATACCTGTGGCAACAACCGAAACGCGGATTTTGCCATCGAGATCAGGGTTGAATGCAGAGCCCCAGATAATATTGGCGTCTTCATCAACCAATTCACGAATATGATTGGCCGCCTCGTCCACTTCGAGCAGCTTCATATCCTCGCCGCCGATAATCGAAATAATGACACCCTTTGCGCCCTGCATCGACACACCATCAAGCAGCGGGTTGGCGATGGCGCGCTCTGCCGCCTCCAGAGCACGGTTTTCACCCTCACCCTCACCTGTACCCATCATCGCCTTGCCCATTTCCTCCATCACCGACTTCACATCGGCGAAATCGAGATTGATTAGGCCAGGCATGACCATCAGATCGGTAATCGACCGCACGCCCTGCTGCAGAACCTCATCAGCGAGCTGAAATGCCTCCTTAAAGGTCGTATCGGCGCTGGCGATCAGGAACAGGTTCTGGTTCGGGATGACGATCAGAGTGTCGACATGCTTTTGCAGCTCTTCAATACCCGCTTCTGCAGCGCGCATCCGGCGCACGCCTTCGAACAGAAACGGTTTGGTGACCACACCGACCGTCAGAACGCCCTTCCGGCGAGCGGCCTCGGCAATTACTGCCGCAGCGCCAGTACCGGTCCCGCCGCCCATCCCGGCTGCGATGAAGCACATATTCACGCCTTCCAGCGCGTCTTCAATATCTCCGACCGTTTCTTCCGCAGCGGCCTTGCCCACTTCCGGCCGCGCGCCTGCACCCAGACCGCCGGTTATTTCCGGGCCAAGCTGGATGCGCATATCGGCAGCCGCAGTATTGAGCGCCTGCGCATCGGTATTGGCGACAATGAAATCGACGCCTTCAATCTGCGCTGCGATCATATTGGCAATCGCATTTCCGCCCGCGCCGCCAACACCGATCACGGTAATTTTTGGGCGAAGTTCGTCAGACGCTGCTGGGCCGATATTGATACTCATTGGGTGTCCCTCCAAGGGAAAATACACAATTATTGAAAACTGTTTCTAGTTTGGCACAAACCGAATCGCCCGTGCATAGGGTTAATGTTCTTATCCACAGCGGTGGATAAGTTCGGCTGACTTAGAAATACTCCTTAAGCGCACGAAAAACCTTTCCGGCCATTGCCGTACCGGTGGCTGTGACGGTTTCCTGATGCCGCGACTGGATCGCGCGAATATCCACTGGATCATCCGCCGCATACAGGCAAAGACCTGAAAGCGTCGCGAAACCCGGTGTCGAATGTGCCTCCGGCAAACCGCGCAATGACAATGCCTTGCCAATTCGCACTGGCCTGCCCAGCGCGCTTTGCGTGAATTCGGCAATACCGGCCAGTTCGGCGCCGCCGCCGGTCAGCACAACCTGATTTCCGCGCGCGCCGGCAAAACCCAGTTCCTTCAGCGCCTTGTTGATCGCATCTGTCAGGCGTGACAATTCCTCTGTAACAACAGATACCAGCTCAGCCCGCGGGATACGGTTTTTGTCATCAGCGCCGCGCGCTGCGGGCCCCGCGCCATTATCGCCAGGGCCGCCAATCGGTATCATTTCGCGGTGATCAGTCGGGCTTGCAATGGCCGACCCGGCAACGCATTTCAGCCGTTCTGCCTGAAAACGCCTGATCCCAAACGCGCTGGCAATCGCATCGGTGATATCTGCCGCGCCCAGCGGTATTGCCTTGAGCCCGAGCAGCATACCGGCTGCATAGACCGACACGTTGGTTACATCACCCCCGATCTCTATCAATGCCGTACCCAGCTCGCGCTCTTCGGGGCTGAGGCAGGCATAACCGCCCGCAATCGGCGCAGCAACCACGCTTTCCACATCAAGATGGGCGTTCTGCACCGCCTCTATCATATTGCGTATCGGTGCACCGTCAGCCAGCATGACGTGAATATCGACGCCAAGCCGTTCTGCATGCAGCCCCTTGGGATTGGCCACACCATGCGCGCCGTCAAGCGTGTAATGGGCTGGCTGCGCGTGGAGCACCATGCGGCCATCGGGCTGGATTGAATCGCGGGCAGTCACCAGCAATTGCTCGATATCTTCTTCCTCAATCCGGCGGCCGCCAATATCAATTTCGACTTTGGCGATCTGGCTGGCGAGCCCGGCCCCGGCGCAGCCGATCCAGACGCTGGAGACGCTGGCACCTGCATTTTTCTCGGCGCGCTCTACCGCGTCGCGGATGGCGTAGGTTGCAGCAACCATATCCGTCACATAGCCGCGTTTAATCCCTTGGCTGGCGCGGTGACCGGACCCCAGCACAATCATCTCTCCCGTTTCGGAAAGGCCCATTATCATTGCCGAGATGCGGAAGGATCCAACATTCACGGCACCAAAAACCTTGCTGATACGCGGCATCGCCATCAGCTGCCCCCGCCTGTATTCAATCTTTCTTTGGCACGGCCTGGAATACGCATATAAATCCGCTCGGGCGCGCGCATATCAAATGTGGCAACTTTTCCGCCGAGCAGGCGGCTTTTTCCATCGAGCTGGGCAAACTGCACCAATGCGGCAGCAGAAATATCTTCGCCCTGGGGCAGGGCCAGCATCTGCCCTGTTCCAAAGGTCAAATTCCAACGGCGATTGCCGATCCATTCGGCCTCTGCAACCTGCGGGCGTAGCGCCGGAGCGGCATTGAGCAGATCGGCCAATTCCCTGACATATTTGCGCGCACCGGGGCCGGAAATCACCAGCATACCTTTGGCATTGGTTTCTGATATCGGCTCCAGATCGTGACCCTCTGCATCAATCAGCACAAAACGATCGGGCTGCTTCAATACTGCATGCGGGGTCCGCTCGACGATATCGACCACCACCACATTGGGCAATTGACGGGAAATACGGGCATCCTTGACCCAGTTGAGCTCCAGCAGGTCAGACCGGATCGCTTCCAAATTGACGTCGGTCATGGGCTGGCCCAGTTGCACCCGCTGATACACTTTGAGCTCGTTCATCCGGTCAACACCGCGCAAAGTGACATTGCGCACTACGAAACCGCTATTTTCTGCCAGTGCAGAAACTTTCTGACCAGCCATTGCAGGAACTCCGGCCAAACTGGCCACGAACCACGCCAGCGCCGCTGCGCCGCCAATGATCACTGCCAAAAACACACGGTGCAGCTGGTCTTCGGTAAACGGCAGCAGTGCCATCGCCGCATCCATGACCGAACCGGTCTTCGCTTTCGCCCGGCGCGCTGTATTGGCACGGCTGGTTGCAGCGGCTGACCGGCGCACGCCCTTTGCCTTGCGTCTAACCGTCGCCATGCGGTACTTCCTTCTGCTCAAAATCGCCAGTGTTATGGCCATGTAATGTATGACAGCGCAAAGCCTCGGCCACAATTGCCTCGACCAGATCACCGTAATCCATGCCGCAATGCTGGGCCTGTTCCGGCACCAGGCTGAGCGGTGTCATGCCTGGCTGCGTATTGGTTTCAAGCACGAACAACCCGGCCTCACCCCGCGTATCATCCCAGCGATAATCTGTCCGGCTGGTCCCCTTGCAGCCGAGCACCTGATGTGCGCGTACTGCATAATCAAGGCACAGCTGCGTGATGGCGTCCGGCAAATCGGCAGGGCAGATATGATCTGTCATACCGTCTGTATATTTGGCATCGAAGTCGTAAAATCCGCGTTTTGGTACAAGTTCGGTGACGGTCAGCGCGCGCGGCCCATCGGGGCCATCAATAACCGCTGTGGTCATTTCACGCCCGCGGATGAAAGGCTCTGCCAGCAGACTATCAAACTCCTGCCACGGCCCCGCCGCATCGCGCCGGATGGGGTTGCCGCAATGGCTTTCATCGGTGATGATCGCCACCCCGACAGAGGATCCTTCATTAACCGGTTTGAGAACATAGGGTCGCGGCAGCGGATCGCCCGCATACAGATCTTCGCTCGCCACAATACGCCCGCCTGGCATAGGTATGCCCGCAGGGACGAGCGCCTGCTTGGTCAACACCTTGTCAATTGCGACAACCGATGTGGCAAGGCCGGAATGCGTATACGCAATGCCCATCAGGTCAAGCATGCCCTGCACTGTGCCATCTTCGCCCGGCACGCCGTGCAGAGCGTTGAATACGACATCGGGCTGCGCGTCTGCGATGCGCGCGGCAACATCACGGCCCATATCAATGCGGGTCACTGTGTGGCCGCGGCTTTCCAACGCATCGGCGACACCCGCCCCCGACATGAGCGAAACAGGGCGTTCATTGGCCCAGCCGCCCATCAGGACTGCAATGTGCAGTTTTTCAAGCATGCTCATGGCCGCCCTACTCGTTGAATTTCCCATTCCAGGTCGACACCCGATTGGGCATAGACGCGTCGGCGGACCTCTTCGCCGAGCCCTTCAATATCTGCGCTGGTCGCATCACCTGTATTGATCATGAAATTGGTATGTTTCTCGCTCACTTGTGCGCCGCCAATGGTCAGACCCCTGCAGCCTGCTTCATCCACCAGCTGCCATGCCTTGTGGCCATCGGGGTTTTTGAAGGTGGAGCCGCCCGTTTTGCTACGCAGTGGCTGAGAGTCCTCGCGGGCCTGCGCAATCCGGTCCATTTCTGCGCCAATATCAACCGGATCGCCCGCGCTTCCCTGAAAGCGTGCACCGGTCACAACCGCTCCACCGGGCAAGGCGGAATGGCGATATGTGTAAGCGAGATCGCTGGCCGGCAGCGTCACGGCTTCGCCGCTGGGCAGGGTCACATCGCAATCGATCAATATATCGGCCACTTCGCGGCCATAGGCGCCGCCATTCATGCGCACAAACCCGCCCACAGTTCCAGGAATGCCGCGCAAAAATTCAAGACCGGCGATCCCGGCATCGCGGGCGGTGGACGACACCAGAATGCCGCTCGCACCGCCGCCACAAGCAATGACGTGATCGTCTGCAACGCGCACCGTTGCAAAGGGTTTACCCAGCCTAATGACAATACCGGGGACGCCGCCATCGCGAACGATCAGATTGGACCCAAGACCCAAAGCCATAACCGGGAAATTACCGTCCAAGCGACCCAGGAATTCAGCCAGATCATTCATATCTACCGGTTCAAACAACCAGTCGGCACAGCCGCCCGATTTGAACCACACCAGCCTGGCAAGCGGCGCCTGCGCTGTCAGCTTGCCGCGAATACCATCGACCGAAACGGGCGCATCAATGGTCCCGCCAACTGCACAGGAAGGGGCGCAGCCATCATCATCATGCGCGCTCTCGCCAGCCTGATAAGCGGTCATTTTTCCGCCCTTTCCGCCTCGATTGCGCCTGCCAGATTGGCCGCCCATTTGGTGATGTCACCAGCGCCCAGACACACAACAATATCATTATCTTCCAGATCACCGGCCACTCTTTTTGCCAGATCGCGCTCGTCCGACACCGACGCGGCAAAGCGGTGTCCGCGTGATTTTAATCCCGATACCAGCGATGCCGAACTCACCCCTTCAATCGGCTCCTCGCCAGCTTCATAAACGGGTGTGATATAAACCCGGTCGGCATCATTGAAGCAGTTCTGGAAATCATCCATCAAATCATGCAGCCGCGTATAGCGGTGCGGCTGCATGACCGCGATTACACGGCCCTCGCCGCGCGCCGACACCGTTTCGCGCGCCGCGCCCAGCACTGCACGGATTTCAACCGGGTGGTGTGCGTAATCATCAATGATCGTCGCCCCGCAAGCGGTGCCGACTTGAGTGAAACGGCGGCGAACGCCAGTAAATTCGCCAAATCCACCGCGAATGACGTCATCAGCGCAGCCCATTTCAACCGCGACCGCAATCGCGGCAAGTGCGTTTTGGACATTGTGTCTGCCGGGCATGGGCAGTTCAACCCCTTCGATCCGTCGGTCTTCTTCGCCTCTCTGGCGGACGACGACATCAAAGGCGCTTCCGCCGTCTACCGGGCGTATATTGACGCCGCAAATATCCGCCTGGAGCGAGAAGCCATAGGTGACCACACGCCGGTCACGGACTTTGCCCACCACAGCCTGTACCTCGGGATGATCGATGCACAGGATCGCGGCGCCGTAGAACGGGACATTGTGGATAAATTCCACAAACGCATCTTTGACGCCGTCAAAATCGCCATAATGGTCAAGATGTTCCGGATCGATATTGGTCACCACAGCGATCGTTCCATCGAGCCGCAGGAAACTGCCGTCGCTCTCGTCGGCCTCCACGACCATCCAATTGCTGTCACCCATGCGCGCGTTGGAACCATATTGCTCGATGATCCCGCCATTGATCACCGTCGGATCGACCGCGCCTGCATCCAGCAGCGCAGCGATCATGCTCGTCGTGGTGGTTTTGCCGTGCGTTCCAGCCACCGCAACCGTGCTTTTCAGCCGCATCAATTCCGCAAGCATTTCTGCCCGGCGAACAACCGGAATGCGGTTTTCCAGCGCATAGGCGACTTCGGGATTGGTCCGCCTCACCGCAGTGGATGTGACGACCACAGCTGCGCCGTCCACATTTTCTTTCGCGTGGCCGATGCAGATCGTGATACCGCGCTCGCGAAGACGCACGACGCCGGGGCTCTCGGCAAGGTCAGAGCCTTGTACCGTGTATCCCAGATTGTGCATCACCTCGGCAATGCCGGACATGCCGATGCCGCCTATCCCGACGAAGTGGACCGTCCCGATATCGGTAGCAACACCCTTCATCGCGCAGCATCCTTCGTTGCGCCGGTTGGCATGCGAACGGTCTGCTTGGCGCCGCTCGTTTTGTCAGCGCCGACGCGGATTACATCCATCATTTCTGCGCCGCCTGCATTTTCAACAAGATCGGCGAGATCCTCGACCGCTTTGGGCCGTCCGCAATTCCAAGCGGCATGAGCCGCCGTGGCAAGCGTATCGGGCCGCTGCGCCATCGCCTGAATTTGTTTGGCCAGTTCCTTGGCCGTGAAAAATGGCTGTTTGATTGCGCGCGCACCTCCCGCCTTGACTATTTCACCGGTATTGATTGCCTGATGATTATCGGTTGCAATTGGCAGCGGGATCAGAATGGCGGGGCGGCCCACCGCCGTCAGTTCCGCGATGGTAGAGGCGCCTGCCCGTCCGATAAACAAGTGGGCATCGGCAAGGCGCGCAGCCATATCTTCAAAATACGTGCCCAGCTCAGCGGGGATATCATGCGTGCGATAGCGTTCACGCACCGTATCCAGATCCTCCGCTCGGCATTGCTGGGTGACTTGCAGACGAGACCGTAGCGCAGGTTGCAGCATTGCCAGGCCATCGGGCACGACATCCGACAGGACACTCGCCCCCTGACTGCCGCCGGTGACCAGCACTCGCAGCAAACCGTCTTCGGTAAATGGCGGAAAGGGTTCATCGCGCAACTGCAGCACTTCGGGGCGGACAGGATTGCCGACAAGATGGACTTTGTCAGCATGTTTGGGCCGCAGCCGCCTGACACCGGGAAACGCGGTAGCGATCGCCTGTACCCGGCCAGCAAGAAACCGGTTCACTCGCCCCAGAACGGCGTTTTGCTCATGCACCACACTCGGAATTTCTGCTGACGTAGACGCCAGCAAAGCAGGCGCTGCCGGGTACCCGCCAAATCCGATTACCGCGCTGGGCTTAAAACTCTCAAACAGGCGCAGCGCCATACGCCGCCCCTCCACAATCGAACGAATGCCCGAAATCCAGCTCAGCGGGTTTTTGGTGATGCGGCCGGCGGGTAGAACATGCGCCGGCAGGAATTCCGGTTTGCCAGGGATGTTGGCACCGCGCGCGTCAGTAATCAGCGCCACGTGATGGCCACGTTTTTCCAGTTCTATCGCCAAAGCAAAAGCGGGGATCAAATGCCCGCCCGTTCCGCCCGCAGCCAGAACGAAATGTTTGCTCGCGCCGCTCATGGGCTGTTCCTCTCGCGAGATGTCCCGCCAATAGTCGATATGTGATCGGCCATAATGGTCCGCAGTCCCGGCGATTGCCGTTTCAAATATGGATTACGCCGTGTTATCGCGAGCAATAGTCCCACAGCCAGGCACACTGCAATAGTCGATGATCCGCCATAGGACACCAGGGGTAACGTCATTCCCTTGGAAGGGAACAATTGCAGGTTGACCAGAATGTTGATGAAGGCCTGTCCGCCGATCTGGGTGACCAGTCCGGCACCGGCCAGCAGTGTAAAAAGAGAATCCTCATCCGATAATCGTTTGAGCACCTGGATCACGATTGCGAGGTATATGATCACGATGGCGGCACAGGCAATCAAGCCAAATTCCTCGCCAATAACTGAGAAGATATAGTCGGTATGCGCCTCTGGCAGTTTGTTCTTGCGCACACCAAGCCAGATACCGCTGCCGGTCCATCCACCCGCCAGCAAGGTGCGCTGCGCCAGATCGACCTGGTCAAACGCGGTCCCGCCGCCCAAAAACGCGTCAATCCGGTGGCGCGCATTATCATACAGGAAATACGCAGCGGTCAGCAGGCCAAACGCACCGGCGACCACCATGCCAAGTCGCTGGACCGGCACCCCCGACAGCAGCACGAGGACAAACCAGACGCCGCAAAACAGGATCGTCGCGCCCAGATTGGGTTGCAGCATTAACAGCCCGCCGACCAGCACCATGATGGCGCTGACCGTGCGCAAAACCGGCAAACTGGGATCACGCAATCTCCAGGATAATATCCATGCCAGCATAATAGCAAAACCGGGCTTCAAAAACTCCGATGGCTGGAAACGCATGCCCAGATTGATCCACCGTCTGGCGCCATTTACCTCATAACCGATCAGCGGCACCAGTAACAAAAAGAACAGCATAGAGCCCGCCAATACCACCCCCAGACGGCGGGCATCCTCGCGCGATAGCATCGAAGCGCCGATCAACACTGCAAAACCCACAATCTGCCAGCGGATATGCGCCCAATAGAAATACAGTTCGGGCAATGTCACATCGTCTGTCGAAAGGCGCTGCGCACTGGCAGGAGATGCAGCAAAGACGGCAGCTGTACCAATTGCCATCAATGCCATCACCAGAAACAATAATGCCCGGTCTATCTCGCGCCACCAGATGCGCAGTTCAGCATAGCGAGAGCTTTGATAGCGTTCAGCCGAAGGGCTGCGGTCCGCGCGCGGAATATAGGGCTGGCTATTGTTCATGCGCAGCTCCTGCTGGCGGCCGGTCATGGGTAAGGGCGGAAACGATCTGGCGGAAATGTTCGCCGCGTTTTTCGTAGTCACGAAACTGGTCAAAACTGGCGCAGGCAGGCGATAGCAGAACCACATCGCCCGTTTTGGCGTTTCTGACTGCCCGGACAACCGCTTCGCATAGCAGCTCTGCCTTATGCACGGTAACAGTTCCTTCCAGCAGTTCCGCAAAACGCGGGCCAGATTCCCCAATTGTGTACGCAGCAGCGACATTACCGAGATAACGCGCGCATTCGCCCAAGCCGTCCTCTTTCGCTAAACCGCCGACAATCCAGTGGACCCGTTTATCGGGCGATGGCGGATAGGCGGCGAGTGCGGGCGCAGAGGATGCCTGATTGGTGGCTTTACTGTCATTGATGAAAGTGACACCGGCATGCTCGGCAACAATTTCCATTCGGTGCGGCAGACCTGCAAAGGATTCAAGCGCGCGGTGGAGATCGGCATCGCTAATACCCAAGGCGTGGCCCGCAGATGCTGCAACAAGCGCGTTTTGCAGGTTGTGCGGGCCCTGCAATGCAGGCCAACGCCGCTGATCGGCATCTGGCAAATGGCTCAGGTCAACGACATCGTCTGCGCGGCCAGCGGCTCCAAGTGCCTGCATGATGTCGAGGGACTTTTGATCCGCGCCTGAAATGATGGCGGGACTGCCCGGTCCCATCATAGAAAACAGCCGCGCTTTGGCTGCGGCATAGGCATCAAAACTGTCATATCTATCCAGATGATCGGGTGAGATATTGAGCAAAATGCCGATGTCGCAATCAAGATTATATGTCAGGTCGATCTGGTAACTCGACAGCTCCAGCACATACACGGCATCGCCATTCTGGTTGGGTTCCAGCGCGGGCTGTGCCATGATCGGCAGGCCGATATTGCCGCCCATCAGACTGGGCAGACCAGCCTCTTTGCACATATGCTGGATCAGTGCAGTGGTGGTCGATTTACCGTTCGTACCGGTTACGCCGACAATCCTGTGCGGCGGCAGGCTGCTTCTTGCCAATGCAAACAATTCTATATCGCCAATTACCGGCACCCCATATCTGGCCGCATGCGCCGCAATGGGATGGGTATTGAGCGGCACGCCAGGCGATACCACCACGCCGTCATAGCCAGTCAAATCAAGAGCGAGTGGATCAGCCAGCTCTGCGCGGCCTTCCGACACGGCATCGGTCAATGCCGCGCGGGCTATATCCTGGCGGTCCCACGCCGTAATCCGCGCGCCGCTGGCCAGCAGAGCCTGCGCCGCCGCTAGGCCCGAGCGCGCAAGCCCCAGTATGGCGTACCGTTTGCCATGAAAGGCGGCCGAGGTGATCATGAACGGTTCATCGCAGTTTCAGCGTTGCCAGCCCCATGAGTGCCAAAACAATCGACACGATCCAGAAACGGATAACCACGGTCGATTCTGCCCAGCCCTTCTGCTCAAAATGGTGATGAACAGGCGCCATGCGGAATACCCGCTTGCCTGTCCGCTTGAACCAGAACACCTGAATGATGACCGACAAAGCTTCCATCACGAACAGACCGCCGACGATGGCCAGGACAATTTCATGATGCGATGCCACCGCAATCGCACCGAGCGCCCCGCCAAGCGCGAGACTGCCGGTATCGCCCATGAAAACTGCGGCGGGCGGCGCGTTGAACCACAGAAATGCCAGCCCTGCCCCCATTATGGCCGAGCATAGAATTGCAAGCTCACCCGCACCGGGTACATGCGGAATACCAAGATATTCCGAAAAGTCAGCGCGCCCCACAAGATAGGCGATAATTGCAAAGGTACCCGCCGCGATAATGACTGGCATGGTGGCCAGGCCGTCCAACCCGTCGGTCAGATTGACCGCATTTCCAGCGCCAACGATCACGACCGCCGCGAATACGTAATATAGCGGGCCAAGCGGGATCGATACATCCGACAGGAACGGCACGTAAAGATTGGTACTGATCTGGCTGACAATCATGTAGGATGCGATACCGGCTACCATAAATTCCAGCAGCAAGCGCGTTTTGCCCGACACCCCCTTATGGCTTGCTTTGGAAACCTTGTCATAATCGTCCAGAAAGCCGATCAGGCCAAAGCCAGCGGTTACTGCCAGACAGGCCCATACAAACGGATTGCGCAAATCCATCCACAGCATCATCGACAGCACCAATGATATGATGATCATCAATCCGCCCATTGTCGGGGTACCACGTTTTGCCAGATGGCTTTGCGGCCCATCTTCGCGGATCGGCTGGCCTTTGCCCTGACGGACGCGGAGCATATTGATAAAACGCGGACCGATGATGAGGCCAATAACGAGCGCGGTTATCAGCGTCGCGCCCGAGCGGAAGGTCTGGTACCGGACCAGATTGAATATACCTTCAAAATTTAGCCATTCGGCTATCAGATAGAGCATCAATGTCCCTCTTGAGGCAGAAGCGCCTCACGGCGGTTTAAATTCTGGCCGTAAAATGTTCGACCAGCCTGCCAAGACCCACGGAATTTGATCCCTTGACCAGAATAGCGTCACCTGACGTGATGCCGAATTCCTCAAGGGCGGAAATCGCCTCTGCAGGACTTTCGCAATGGGCGAAGCTCATGCCTGCTGCAAGCGCCCCGCCCGCGCCTTTCCCCAAATCCTGTGCAAGGGCTTTCATCTCTTCGCCGACAAGGACCGCGTAATCGACGTTGGCTTCGGCCAGGGGCTGGGCCAGCTGGGCGTGGAAACGCGGAGCAAAATCACCCAATTCCTTCATCGCGCCCAAAACCACCACCCGGCGCGTTGCAGGCGTCTGGCCAAGCGCGCGCAAAGTCGCCCGCATCGATGCCGGATTGGCATTGTAACTCTCGTCAATCATCAGCGCCTTGCCGCTATGGGCGGCAATCCGATGCCGCGCACCGCGCCCTTTCAGACCGCCCATTTCTGCCAGCGCCAGACCAGCAGAGCCCAGATCACCCCCGACCGCCTGAACCGCTGCCATCACGGCGAGCGCATTACTGACCCAGTGCTCGCCTGGCTCCGCAACGGTAAAGCACACCCTTTGATCGCCAAGATCCGCTGTCACCAGTGAACCGCCATTGGCCGATGGGATCGCATCGAGCAGACGCACATCGGCATGCGCGCTTTTCCCAAAGGAGCGGATGGTCACGCCGCATGCCAATGCAGCGGCACGCAATTGCGTATATTGCGGTATGTCGGCGGGGATAACGGCAATGCCGCCTTCGACCAGCCCTCCGAAAATCTCCGCCTTCGCGTCAGCAATCGCCTCGATACTGCCGAGATTTTCAATATGCGCAGGGGCGATGGTGGTGATCACGGCAACATGCGGTTGGACCTGGGCGGTTAATCCAGCGATTTCTCCTGCATGGTTCATGCCCATTTCAAACACGCCGTAATGGCTGCGCACGGGCATTCGGGCGAGGCTGAGCGGTACACCGACATGGTTGTTGTAACTGCGGACCGAGCGATGGGTATGGCCGCGGCTGGACCGGTCAAGCGCGGCAAAAATCGCTTCTTTTACGCCAGTCTTGCCAACCGAGCCCGTAACCCCGATCCGGCGTGCGGCGCAGCGGTCGCGCGCGGCGGCGGCCAAGTGTTTCAGCGCGGCATGGGTGTCAGGCACCAGAATATGCGGATAATCAACCGCGCGGTCAACGATGGCAGCTGCGGCGCCATTGGCGAACGCCTTATCAAGGAACCGGTGCCCGTCCATCGTCTCGCCCTGCAAAGCAAAAAACAGATCACCGGAGCGAACATCGCGCGAATCAATCTCGACGCCCGACACCTGAAATGCGCCACTGGCCGAACTGCCCAAAGCTTGTGCCAAAGCCTCAGAATCCCACAGCGCCATGCGCAGTGCATCGCGCCGCTCGGCGGGCCAACTGCGCAATATGGTCAGAGCGTTCATTGTGTGATCCCCACCTGCGCCGCGCATTCGCGCGCGGCAGTAACATCATCAAATGGCAAAATGCGCATTGCCGCTCCGCTGCCGACAATCTGGCCTTGTTCGTGCCCCTTGCCAGCGATCAGAACGATATCATCGTGGTTGGCCTGGCGGATGGCCGCAGCGATCGCTTCACGCCGATCGCCAATTTCTGCCGCATCGCGTGTCCCGCGCATAATCTGCGCGCGAATGGCGGCGGCATCTTCACCGCGCGGATTATCATCGGTTACGATAACCACGTCAGAATGGGCCGACACTACCTTGCCCATTGCGGATCGCTTGCCCTGGTCGCGGTCGCCGCCTGCACCGAATACCGTAATCAAGCGGCCTTTGACGTGCGGCTGCAATGCAGCGATGGCGGATTCCAGAGCGTCCGGCGTATGCGCATAATCGACATAGACGGGCGCGCCCGCCTGCGTAATCACGGCGCGTTCCAGTCGCCCGCGTACCGGCTGCAGACGGGCGACTGCGTCAAACACAGCGGACGCCTCTGTACCGGTGGCCAGCGCCAGTCCCGCCGCGACGAGCGCGTTGGCGGATTGATAGGCGCCAATGAGTGGCAAATTGATCGTGCGGCGAACACCATCATGCTCAATCTCAAGCTGTTGCCCCAGTTGCGTCGGGGTTTGGGTGAGCAGACGGATACCATCAGGGCCATTGCCCTGCTGTTCGCCCCTCTGCTCACCCACTCTGAACACGCGCAAGCCTCTTTGCTCGGCATGGTCGATAGCCCGGCCGGTCCACTCGCCAGTTCCCGTCCAGACAACAGCAGTCGCAGTATCGCTGACGACTTCATCAAACAGCCGCATCTTGGCCGCGAAATAGCCTTCCATCGTTTCGTGATAATCGAGGTGATCGCGGCTGAAATTGGTAAATCCCGCCGCGCTGACAACCAGCCCTTCATTGCGATATTGCGACAGGCCGTGGCTTGACGCCTCATAGGCGACATGGCTCACTCCTTCGCGCGCCAATCCGCTCATATTGGATAAGAATGTGACGATATCGGGCGTCGTCAAACCGGTCGAGACCGACCCGTCGGGCGTGGTTACACCCAGCGTTCCGATAGACGCTGCGCGGTGGCCGCACATCCGCCAAATTTGCCGTGTCATTTCGACAGTAGATGTTTTTCCGTTCGTACCGGTGACCGCGACAATAGTTTCCGGAACAGGCGTAAAGAACTGCGCCGCCAACTGCGCAAAGGTTTGTCGTGGCTCTTCCGACACGATATGCACTGCGCCAGAGACCTCGGCTTGCGGCCGGGCGACAACGGCTATCGCACCCGCTTGTATCGCGGCAGGAATGAAATCCTCGCCATTCACCACGGTACCCTGAAATGCACCAAACACAGTGCCTGGTGCGACTTTCCGGTTATCGATGGCAAAGCCGGTCACTGCCGCGTGACACGGGCCGGGCAAGCCAATTCCGGCAGCTGCGGCAAGAGCGTCTAGTGTCATCGGCGCGCGCCTGGCAATAGAGGCTCAAGATCGCTCATATCGATATCACGCGACATGTCGGGGCGGACACCCATCACGGGGCCTATGCGCGGTACCAGGCGGCCGACAATTGGGGCCGCATTCCATGATGCTGTCCGCTGGAAGGAGCTTGCGGTCGTGCCTTTCGGCTCATCCAGCATCGCAATCACGACAAAACGCGGCTTGTCCATCGGGAAGGCTGCGGCAAAGGTCGAAACGAGCGAAGTCTTGCGGTAACCGCCAGACCCCGGCTTTTCCGCGCTGCCGGTTTTACCACCAACCCGAAACCCCGCTGCGTTGGCATTTTTGCCAGTGCCATAAACGGCAATCATCCGCAGCAATTGCCGCATTCTTGACGAGGTAGAGGCTTTGAACACCCGGCGACCCTTTGGCGCGGCTCCCGGCTCCAGCTTGCGCAACGTTGCCGGTCGCCACACACCGCCATTGACCATTGCGGCATAGGCGCTGGCTAGATGCAGCGGAGTAACCGCAATCCCGTGTCCGTAGCTTACTGTCATATTGCGCAGACGCGGCCAGTTTTTGCCCGGCCAGATGGGGTGACCGCGCGCAGGCAGCTCAATGTAGGGACGCTCACTCATGCCCAGATCCATCATGGTCTGGCGCATTTTTTCCGGGCCCAGTTCGTCAGCGATACGCGCCGTGACCGTATTGGATGAATGGATCAGCGATTCCGCGACATTGAGATGGTTGCCCAGGAAGTGACTGTCCGTGATTTCAAACCGGCCAACCTTGATCGGCCGGGCGTTGTATCGGCGGCCGAAATCGCGCACCGTACCGGCATCAATCGCAGCCGCAACCGCCAGTGGTTTGAACGTAGAACCAAGTTCATACACCTGGTTGGTCACGCGGTTGAAGCTGGCTGGCACATCGCCGCGCTCCATCCGTTCCTTGGGCAGGACGAGATCGCTACTGCTGACTTTATTGGGGTCAAATTCGGGCAGGGATGCCAGCGCCATAACCTCGCCTGTGTCCACATCCAGAATGATGCCCGCGGCACCCTTGGCGTTGGTGGAAAGCATTCCCGTGCGCAGTTCATCCTCCAGCGCGCCCTGCACCCGCATATCGATCGATAGCGGCACAGGCTCACCCCGCCGCGCCGGATCGGTCAGCTGATCGTTCAGAACCTGCTCCATCCCGACGCGGCCCTGTCCGTCAGTATTGACATAACCAAGCACATGCGCGCCCATTGATCCTTGCGGATAATGGCGATCGGTCTCTTCGGGCAATTCCAGCGCAAGCTCACCCAGTTCATGAACGCGGTTGGCATCATCGGGCAATACGCGCCGGACAAGGTATGTCGCGCGGCCAGCCTCCAGCTTGCGGATGGTTTGGCCGACATCAAGGCTGGGAAAAATCTGCGCCAGACGCGCGGCAACATCGGGTGCACTTTTCACCAGCGGATCATCCGGATCACCAAGTGCTTTGGGGTTATACCACAAAGCATAGGCCGGAAATGCACGCGCCAGGGGGACGCCGTTACGATCTGTCAGCTCTCCGCGCGGAGGGAGCAATTCTTCCGCCATCGACGCTGTGCGCACGCCTGTATCGCTCAACCCTATATAACCGATGCGCAAAATGGCCGCTGCAGCAATCAGTGCAAAGATCATCGCGACCCACAATACACGCAATTGCGCAACAGCAAGAGAATGCTGACGCGCCGACACCGAATGGACGCTGGCGCGCGGCATGGCGGTACTGACAGCGCCCATATTGGCGGTTATCAAATTCATTCGGACGCCTCGGCCAATTGAGCGCCGATGGGGTTATGTATTGCAAGCCTGTCTGCCAGAGACTGGCCGTCCAGGCCGGCATCATCGGTGGCTGGACGTTCGCTGTCATCGCTGTCATCGCGGGCATCGCTGGCCTCATTTTCATCACTTGCAAGCCCATTGCCAAAGGCCCCCCCGGTCAATGGTGACACCAAAGCGGGGAAGCCAGCTTCAAAATCGCTTTCATCCGCAGCCCGCGCCACACGGATCGGGTTGGGCGCGTCTAGGCCGCGCGGCACGCCCAGACTTGCCAACTGTCTTTCGCCTTCAAGATACTGCCCCGCATCAGGAGCTGCGTAACCGAACTCAATACGGTTCCAGTCGGCCAATTGTTGCTGGTTGGCGCGCGATTGAAATTCAGTCTCAAGCTGAATTTTCTCCTTTTGAAGTGCGACAATCTGACGCTCCGCCAGACGCACTTCGCTTTTAACAGCATTGACGCGGAACGTGAGCGCGGCGAATGCGCTCAGGCAGACGGCGAATAATGCGGCCCAACCAATTTGACGGATACGGCTTCCGCGGATCATCATGCTACCTCCCTCGCTGGCACGGCAGTACGAAGGGCATGACGCAAAGTGGCCGAGCGGCTGCGCGGATTTCGGCTTACTTCGCTGGCAGAAGCCCGAATGGCCTTCGACACATTGCGATAGACAGGCGGCGCTGGCTCCACCGCCGGCAAATGGCGCGATCCGCCGCCGGTCGATGATGCCTCTTTCAAATATCGTTTCACGATCCGGTCTTCCAGGCTGTGGAAGCTGACCACCGCCAACCTGCCGCCCTCGGCCAGCAATTGCTCGGCCCCAGCCAGCCCGGCTTTCAATTCGTGCAATTCGGCATTCACATGAATGCGGATTGCCTGGAAACTACGGGTTGCAGGGTCTTTGGGCGCACCAATGCGGTACCCCAGAACCTTGCGGACAGCCCCGGCCAGATCGCCTGTCGTTGAAAGCGGACGGGCCGCTACGATCGCGCGCGCGACACGGCGAGACTGACGCTCTTCTCCGTAATGATAGAGCACGTCGGCAATGGTTTCCTCTTCAGCAGAATTAAGAAATTGCGCCGCCGTTTCGCCGTCCTGCGACATCCGCATGTCGAGTGGTCCGTCGGCGGAAAAGGCAAATCCGCGCTCTGCCTGGTCAAGCTGCATCGACGATACACCGATATCCAAGGTAATTCCGTCAACCCGGTCAACGCCGATATCCTTCATGGCCTGGACCATGTGCGAAAAACGCTGTGCATGAAGGATAAGGCGTGGCGGCTTTTCCTGCGTTTCTGACCAGGCCGCCCCTTGCGCAATAGCATCGGGATCACGGTCAAAAGCATGGACAGTCGCGCCGGCATCAAGCAGTTTTCGCGTGTAACCGCCAGCACCAAACGTCGCATCTATCATGACATCCCCAGCCTGCGGGGCGAGCGCAGACAGTACTTCATCGAGCAACACGGGAACATGCGGGGCGGTATCGGCGGCGTAAGTCACTTCCCCTTACCTCCAGCCTTGGCGCGTTTGGCCTTGGCTGCCGCTTCGGCCATCATATCAGCGCATGCGGCCTTGGCACTTGCCCAGCCATCATCCTGACAGGCGAGCACTTCGGGGCTCCAGATGGTAAAGGACGAGCCAGCCCCCTGAAAATACAGCGCATCGGTAATTTTACCTAGCGAGATCAGATAGTCAGGCATGGTAAAGCGGCCGCTATCATCGAACGGGATCTTCTTATAGCCGTATAGCTGGTTGGAGCGTTTGAGGCGGCTGAAATCACGGCCCAGACGGATGGCGCGGTCTTCCTCGCGGTCCAGCATGGCTTCAAAATCATCCTCGCGGGACAGACCAAAACCGACCAGGCAATCGAACTCCTCGTCTTTCAACAGACACAGCGTGCGGCCTTCGCTGGACAGCTTTACGGTATTGCGAAATTCCGGCGGCAAAACGAAACGACCCTTGTCACCCAGAAGAGTGAGAGCCTGTCCATTATATTTATGTGGTAGCGCCTGCGCCACATCATCCCCGATATTTCTCACCCCGACGACAGACACATCTTCCCCGCTTCCACCCGCGCATGAAAACGGGTATCCGCCTTGCAGAGGCAAAGCATGGCACGAGACAATCTGTCTGATGGGATATGGTTCTAACTCGCGATAAGCGGGGATGCTAGGGGAAATTAAGGGATTGGCGGGGATTGACCGCTAAGCCTCTGACAAACAAACGAAATTATCGTTAATTCACGCCCGTGGTCCGTTTCGAAACAGGCAAAACGAGCTTTAAATCCGTGGGTACATGCCCGAATCCTGCCCAGATCCCGTAAAATTCCCGATCTAATCGGGTAATATGCCGCGCTATCCCGCCTCATCCCCAAAAACGGCGTTAATCGGCAAACGCGGCATCCATCAGCGCCCTCAGCGCGCGGCTTTTCGCTGCTGTCTGGGGCTCTCTTGCAAGTAGATGGGCATCCAGCACGATAATCGCCCGTCCCCTTCCTACCTCGCATTGGGCGATCACGCCGCCGCTGGTGATCGCGCAAGGCCGTACGTCATTTCGCGCGGTAAACAGTCCATATTTATGAACTGGCAACACGATATTTCCGAACGTCACGGCGGAGGGTTGCGCCGACTGGGCGATATCGAATGTCTCTGTCAGACCAAGCCGGTTTATCAGCGGGGATATGGTCGCCATATCCTGCGGGCGGCGGCGATCCCCAAGGCCAAACCCGGTTTCCTCTGTCAGCAGCGGATCCGCGAACAGTAATAGGCGCCCCCCGCCGCGCACCCAGCTGTCCAGCGCCACCAAATCAGCGGGCGGCAAGGCGGCAGGCTGCGCCAGCAAAAGATATCGCAGCTTCGCCAAACGCGGATTGGGGGCAAGGCCGTCCGCTTCGGCCAGGTTGTCGAGCAGAATAATGTCGTAACGCTTTTGCGTTTCGGCGCGTACCCAGTGAACCGCATCCGGTGCGTTTTGTGCGGTATCGAGCATGTCCGACAGATCACCGCCAGACCAGTAAATCGGCAGCGAAGTGATCATGCCCAGCGGCTGTCTTTCCCGCTGTGCCACCGTACCCCAAGCCGTGAAACCGATTACCAGGACGGCCAGCAGGCCAGCACTCACGCTCGCAATCGTGAGCCTACTGCGCACTGTTACCCTGTGCTTGCGGTGCGGCCGGTGCAGATCCCGGTTCGGGCGAAGCGGTCGGCTCTGCGGGCAGATCAGGCACTACCCCTGCCTCGACCAGCGGGTCGCTTTGCGGGGTCCCTGTTTCCTTGGCAGCTACGGTCGATGCGGCTTCGGGTACCGCAATCGATTCGGTCTGCGCTGCGCGGTCCTGAATGAGGTCAGCCAGCGCCACCAACAGGATCATTGCAACAACCCCGGCCACCCCAACCTGCAGACGCTGAACCGATTGTGCGCGGGTGCCGCCAAGCGGCGCAGCATCAGCATCAGAGGGTCCGTAAAATATGCGTTGAAGGATTTTGTTTGCCATAAGCGTACTGCTAGCCGAGCCAGCTTTACAGTCAACGGTCGATGCAGCCGTCATGCTGGCTATTGCGGCGGTTCCAACCAATCAAACACTGGCAGGCCCTTAGCCTTGAGCCATTGCGCGTTATAGAGCGAGGACAAATACCGGAAACCGCTATCGCACAGGATGGTCGCCACGCGCGGATTCTTACGCCCTGATGCAATCAAATGCTGCCCCAGCGCAATTGCGCCCGCCACATTGATGCCCGATGATAATCCCAGACACAGCCCCTCTTCGCGCAGCAGACGCGCAACCCAGACCAGACCTTCTTCATCCGAAATTCGAAACTGCGTATCGATTGGCGCATTTTCCAGATTGGCCGTTATGCGTCCCTGCCCGATCCCCTCTGCGACAGAGCTGCCTTCGGATTTGAGTTCGCCTTCTGCGTAGTAGCTATAGAGTGCGGCGCCATGCGGATCGGTCAGGGCGATCTGCACCGTTTCGTCAAATTCCTTCAGGCCCAGCCCGACACCGCAGATGGTTCCGCCCGTACCGGCGGCACAGGTGAACCCGTCAATACGGCCGTCAAGCTGATGCCACAGCTCTGCCGCTGTCGTTTCTATGTGCACTTTGCGGTTCGCGATATTGTCAAACTGGTTGGCCCAAACCGCCCCCTCGGTTTCCTCTGCCAAGCGGCGCGATGTATGGACGAAATGGCACGGATCAGCGAATTTGGTTGGCGGCACCAGCACCAGCTGCGCACCCAAAGCACGCAGTGTGTCCATTTTTTCCTGAGACTGGTTGTCGGGCATAACGATGATGGTTGTATAGCCCAAGGCATTGGCGACCAGCGCGATACCGATCCCGGTATTGCCCGCAGTCCCTTCAACAATGGTGCCGCCTGGCTGCAATTCACCGCGCGCCTCCGCATCACGAATAATGCCCAGCGCCGCCCGGTCTTTCACCGACGCGCCCGGATTGACAAATTCGCACTTGCCGTAGATCTCGCAGCCAGCCGCCTCGCTCGGACCTTCCAGCAGGACCAGCGGCGTATTGCCGATTAATTCAAGCGTGTTGGCATGCGGGTGCATCATTTTCATAGATGACGATTTAGGTCAGTTAAGGGGGCGGCACAATGCAGTTCCGCTACCCTGCCCCACACTCAATCTTCTGGCGCAATCGTCACCTTCAGGCCATCTAAATCCGCTGTCAATGGAACCTGGCAGGAAAGGCGCGAGGTTTCAGCACGGTGATCGGAGCTTTCCAGCAAATCATCTTCATCTTCGGACATGGCAGGCAATTTATCCGCAAATGCTGGATCGACATGGATGTGGCATGTCGCGCAGGAACAACAGCCGCCGCACAGCGCCAGCAATTCATCAAACCCGTTGTCACGGATCGCTTCCATAACGGTCAGGCCATCTTCTACGTCGATCGTCGATTCTTCACCGGCACGGTTGACGACAGTCATCTTGGGCATGATGGGGGACTCCGAATTAATGCGTGGCCGGAAAATGGCCAAATGGTGTGGCCACCAATATCAGGGCTGCTAAAATACCGAGACACGTTTGGCAAGCAGCCGGGGGACGAGATGGGATTAAGCGCAGAGCAAATCAAGCGCGGTGTTGATCACATTGCCGCGCTGGAACCTGCTTTCGCGCGCGGTTTGGCGGTGGCGGGATATCCTGAACCGCGTATTCGGGCGACCGGATATCGCACATTATTGCGTACCATTGTGGGCCAGCAAGTCAGCGTTGCAGCGGCGGCATCTGTATGGAACAAGCTGGTATCTGAGCTAGGCGAAGATATTTTGCCCGATGCGTTACTGGCGCGCGATTTCGATACGCTGCGCGCCTGCGGCCTGTCGCGGCAAAAGCAGGGCTATGCGCGCTCGCTGTGCGAATTGGTGGTAAGCGACGCACTTGATCTCGATAATCTGCCCGGCGATGATGAGGAAGCGATTGCCCAATTAACGCAGATTAAGGGCATTGGCCGCTGGTCGGCTGAAATTTATCTGCTGTTTGCAGAGGGCCGTCCGGACATCTGGCCTGCCGGCGATTTGGCCGTGCAGGTGGCGCTGCAGAAAATTTTGGCCCTGCCCGAACGCCCAAGCGAAAAAGCGGCACGCTCGCTGTCGGTCAACTGGCGGCCGCACCGGGGTGCAATCGCAATATTTGCGTGGCATTGTTACGATAATCCGGCGCTTTAGGCGGTTAGTCGATTGGTGCTCGCGCTGGGCAATTGGTTTTGTAAGCCATCCTTTATGGTACATATGCTTTTTTGTTCTGCAGGAGAAACGAATGCTTAATCCCTATGCACAATCATTCCTCGCAAGCTGCGCGCTTGCGGCAATCAGCACAGCCTTACCAGCGGCTGCACATGCTCAACCCAGAGAGACCTCACCAACAATGACCATTCCGGCAGAAGCTGTTCCGATGATCCCGCGCGAACATTTGTTTGGCAATCCAGAAAAAGCAGGCGGCCAGATTAGCCCTGACGGCCAGTGGCTAAGCTGGCGCGCGCCCAAAAACGGAGTGCTCAATGTGTGGATCGCCCCGGCATCTGATCCATCCGCTGCCAAAGCGATGACCAGCGCCGCCGACCGGCCGATTTCCCAATATTTCTGGGCCCCCGATTCGCGGAGCCTTCTTTACATCCAGGACAAGGGCGGTGACGAAAACTTTCTGCTCTACGGTGTCGATATTGCAACCGGCGCAGAGCGGACCTTGACTGATTTTGAGAATACGCGGGTTCAGCTTATCGGCACTTCGGAAACTATCCGTGATAAAATTCTGGTTGGGCTGAACAACCGCGATGCCCGGCTGCACGATGCGTATTTGCTCGATTTGAAATCAGGCGAATTAACGCTGGTGCAGCAAAACGATGGCTTTGCCGGATTTCTGGCTGATGACAATTTGAACCTGCGTATGGCGCTGCGCCCCAATGCCGCAGGCGGAATGGACTTTTTCACAATTACCGACGGCGTGATTGCGGCAGCACCAACTGACAGCACGGCCCTGGAGGATTCGCTCACTACGCAGCCGGCCGGGTTCACTACCGACGGCGAAACAATGTACTGGATCGACAGCCGCGGGCGCGACACCGCCGCGCTGATCGCACAGAATGTTGCCACCGGCGTCAAGACTGTCATCGCGGAAAATGACAGGGCCGATATTGGCGGCGCAATGACGGACCCGAAAACGGGCGAAATAGAGGCCTATTCCTTCACCTATCTCAAAACCGAATGGACTGCGATTGATCCCGACATTCAGTCGTCGCTCGAATGGCTGGGCACCCGGCTTGAGGGCGAATTTGGCGTGTCCAGCCGGACCGAGGATGACAGCAAGTGGATCGTATGGAACGACCCGGTGACCGCGCCTTCACAAACGTTCATTTATGATCGCAAGGCGCAATCCCTGGCCAGCTTTTATGTCGGGCGGCCAGAGCTGGAAGGCGCGCCGTTGCAACCGATGCAGACGCTGGAACTGACCAGCCGTGACGGCCTCACTCTGCCATCCTATCTCACTTTGCCGGCCGGAAGCGATGCGGATGCAGATGGAATTCCCGAAGCAGCCGTGCCGATGGTGCTGCTGGTTCACGGCGGTCCGTGGGCGCGCGACAGTTATGGTTACAACAGCTACCACCAATGGCTCGCCAATCGCGGCTATGCTGTGCTCAGCGTCAATTTCCGGGGTTCGACAGGGTTCGGGAAGGGGTTTATTTCAGCGGGCGACCTTGAATGGGGCCGCAAGATGCACGACGATCTGATTGATGCGGTCAATTGGGCGGTCGAACAGGGTATCACGGCCGATGACCGCGTGGCTATCATGGGCGGTTCTTATGGCGGATATGCGACGCTGGCAGGTCTGGCCTTTACGCCAGACGAATTTGCCTGCGGTGTCGACATTGTCGGGCCATCAAATC
Source organism: Pontixanthobacter sp. (assembly GCF_049682855.1). Classification (NCBI taxonomy): domain Bacteria; kingdom Pseudomonadati; phylum Pseudomonadota; class Alphaproteobacteria; order Sphingomonadales; family Erythrobacteraceae; genus Pontixanthobacter; species Pontixanthobacter sp. The sequence goes on from NZ_JBAUIK010000009.1 coordinate 87,701, forward strand.
TGGAGACGCTGCTCGCCACTATCCCGCCTTATTGGGAGCCGGTAATCGCCCAATTCCACGAACGGATGGGCAATCCTGATACACCTGAAGGCCTGGCCATGCTGAAGGAGCGGAGCCCGCTTTATTCCGCTGGCAACATCACCAAACCGTTGCTGATCGGACAGGGTGCAAACGACCCCCGCGTCAACCAGGCGGAGAGTGACCAGATCGTGTCGGCCATGAAGGATAAAGGCATTCCGGTCACTTATGTCCTATATCCCGATGAAGGGCACGGTTTCGCGAAACCTGCCAATAACGTTGCCTTCAATGCAGTGGCCGAGAACTTTCTTGCCACCTGTCTGGGGGGACGGTCAGAACCGATTGGCGATACAATTGCCAATTCGACCGCGGAAATTGTTGAAGGAGCTGAATTTGTAAAGGGTCTGAAAGACGCGATGGGCGGCTAATACCCGGTCCATAGCTGACAGACAGATCGCACGGGGGTAGGCACCGCTGGATAGCGGCCTGCGGACCCGTGCGGTTTTTTTGTCCCTGTTTGGGGACATCCGTGTTACGGCATATCGCTGTTAAGGAGAGCCGTGTTGAGCACCAGAAAAGCCATTTTCATTACCGGCGGCGGATCGGGCATCGGCCGCGCGATTGCGCAATATTTTGGGGAACGCGGATGGTTTGTCGGGCTCGGCGATATTGATAGGCAAGGTATGGCGGGCACCGAGGCGCTGCTGCCCGGCGGCCATTGTTACAGCCACACATTCGATGTGCGTGACCGCGCCGCTTGGGACACCGCGCTGGAGGCATTTTCTGTCGCGGCTGGCGGGCGAATTGATGTGATGGCCAATAATGCCGGAATCCCCATCGGCGGGTCGCTGACTGATAATACCGTCGGCGAGATAGAACGCTGCCTCGATATCAATCTGAAAGGCGTGCTGTTTGGCGCGCAGGCAGCCTTTCCTTATCTCAAGAAAACCGCGCCCGGCAGCTGTCTGCTCAATACTGCCAGTGCCGCCGGAATCTACGGAACACCGGGCGGATCAGTCTACGCCGCGACCAAATTCGGCGTTCGGGCGGTGACAGAATCGCTCGATGCAGAATGGGCCGCAGACAGAGTCAATGTTCGCTCCTTGATGCCCAGTTTTATCGAGACACCGCTGCTCGACCACGCTCCCAACCATACGACCAATCAGGGTATCCGCGAACGGGTGATCCGGGGCGGTATGGAAATCACGCCCGTGATCGAAGTGGCCGAGGCGGCATGGAACGCGGTTCACGGCAACAGTTTGCACACAGTCGTGGGCAAGACCGCCAAGCGGGTGGCGTTTGCAGCGCGGTGGATGCCAGGGCGGCTGCGCAGACAGGTGCGCACTTCGCTCAGCCCCCTGGGTGACTAGACGTCAGTTGAGCGCATCTATCGCCTTGGCCAGAGTTATATCGCGCTGTGACAAGCCATCTGCATCATGTGTGGTCAGCGTGATCTCGACCCGGTCATAGACATTGAGCCATTCAGGGTGATGATCCTGTTTTTCAGCAAGAATGGCCACACGCGCCATAAAGCCGAAAGCCTCGACAAAATTATTAAACGTAAATGTCCGCTCCATCGCTGCGCCATTGCGGGCAAGCGACCAGTCGCCCAGTTCTTTTAAGGCTGCATTGCGTTCTGCTTCGGTCAATTTCGCGGGGTTCATCAGGTTATCCTTGTGCTGATCAGGTGCTTGTCCAGTACCCGCCTTTCCCCTATCGCTGCGCGCCATGCAAGCCCGCAGCCTTACTGCCCACGATATCGTCTGCCGCAGGGGTGACAGGATCCTGTTTGGAGGCGTGAGGATAGCGGCTTCGCCGGGCGAGGCATTGCATATCACCGGCGCGAATGGGATCGGCAAAAGCAGTTTGATGCGGATTCTGGCCGGGCTGATGGCTCCGTTTTCGGGAACCGTAACACGGACGGGTACGATCGGAATGGTTGATGAGCGCCCTGCTCTCGATCCGCAATTGCCGCTCGGTGCAGCAATTGCTTTTTGGGCACAGCTTGACGGCGCGGCCAATATGGATCGTCACGCGGAGCGGTTGGGGCTGGCGGAGCTGCTTGAGGTGCCCGTCCGCTATCTTTCGACAGGCCAGAAAAAGCGGGCCGCACTGGTCCGTCTGCTCGGCCAAAATGCGGATATCTGGCTGCTCGATGAGCCGCTCAATGGCTTGGACAGGGACGGTGCGGAGCTGGTCGAAGCGTTAGTTGCCGAGTATCGCGCCGATGGCGGCATAGCGATTATCGCATCGCATCAATCCATCCGCTTGCCCGCTGTCAAAACGCTCGATCTGCGGGAGTTCATCGTATGATCTGGCAGTTGCTCAAGCGTGATCTATCCTTGCTTCTACCCGGCGGAAAACGCGGCGGAACAATGCTGCCGCTGCTGTTTTTTCTGGCGGTCGCAATGCTTTACCCTTTTGCGGTGGGGCCGGATGCGCCGCTGCTGGCGCGGACCGGGGGCGGGGTTATCTGGGTCGCTGCATTGCTTGCCGCTATCCTGCCGCTTGACCGGTTGATCGCGCCCGATCTGGAACTGGGCGTTTTCGATCAACTGGCCTTGCGCGGCATATCGGAAGACATCGCAATTGCCGTGCGGATTATCGCCCATTGGCTGAGTTTCGCGCCGCTCCTGCTGCTGGCAACGCTGCCAGCCGCCGCTTTACTGGGGTTGGAAGGCGAGACAGTGGGTCTGGTGCTGCTCGGCTTGCTGGCAGGTACGCCGGGATTGGCGGCAATCGGCGTGATGATTGCCGCACTCACCGCAGGGTTACGCGGCGGGGCGGCCTTGTCCGGTCTGATGCTGATCCCGCTATCCGTACCGATCCTGATTTTCGGCGCTGGCAGTCTGGCGCGCGGAGACATTACCGGCATTGCGCTATGCGGTGCGATCAGCTTGCTCTTGCTTGCCGCCGGGCCGTTTGCTGGCGGTGCAGCGATCAGAGCGGCACGTGAGAGTTAGTTATAGGGGGGCTTGTGCAAGCCCTTTCCACTGAGTGTGAAAATCTCATGGCCGGTTTCGGTAATTGCCAGCGAGTGTTCAAACTGAGCAGATAGCGACTTGTCGCGGGTGACCGCAGTCCAGCCATCGCTGAGCAATTTGACCCACGGCTTACCGATATTGATCATTGGTTCGATAGTGAAGAACATGCCGGGGCGCAGTTCCGGCCCGGTGCCCGCTTTTGCGGCATGAACAACTTCGGGCGCATCATGAAACAAACGCCCCAAGCCATGCCCGCAAAATTCGCGCACAACGCCGTAACGGTGCTGCTGCGCATGCTCCATAATCGCCGCGCCTATATCACCCAGCCGGTTGCCGGGCTGCGCCTGTTCGATACCAATCATCAGGCATTCATGCGTCACATCAACCAGTTTGCGCGCTTTCAAGGCGACATCACCGACCAGATACATCCGGCTGGTATCGCCGTGCCATCCATTCAGCAGCGGCGTAACATCAATATTGACGATATCGCCGTCTTTCAGCGCCTTTTCACCCGGAATGCCGTGGCACACGACATGATTGATCGAAATGCAGCAGCTATGCGTATACCCGCGATAGCCCATTGTGGCCGGAACCGCCCCGCCCGCCAAAGTCAGCTCGCGCACTTTGTCATCAATCGCCCCGGTGGTCACGCCGGGTTGCACCATCGGAGCGATCGTGTCGAGAATGCTCGCGGCAAGCTGCCCCGCCTTGCGCATTCCATCAAAACCTGCCTCTCCGTGCAGTTTTATTGTGCCGTCGCGGATGACGGTTTCGTTACCTTCGATAGTCTGATATTCGGTCATGGAATGCCATATAGAACGCGCGCGACCAAATTGCGAGCTTGGAACGCGCCGCCGCCTTGTCTACATATCATTCCATGAGCAAAACCACCCAATTAATTCAGGCCGATCGCGGCCAGGATGCTGTCGCTATTCATCTCGTCACCAAAGACAGTTTTTCCGATTTCGCCAAGGCCCTGCCAGCGGGCCAGCGCGCCGCTTTATCAGGCCAGAAATTTGACGGCAGCGCGTTTCAAACCGCGATTGTGAGCGACGGCGATGGCTGGTTTGCAGTGGGCGGCATTGCCGATCCGGAAGATCTCGGCAGTTACTGCCTTGCCAAATTGGCCGAAGTGTTACCGGGCGGCACTTACCGTCTGGCGTCAGGGGAACCGATGGCAGCGATGCATGGATGGGTAACCGCCCAGCACACATTTGACCGCTACAAGAAAGCTGAAAATGATACCGGGCCGCGCATTTTGTTAAGCAAACAGGCCAGGCATATTGACGCCGCCCTTGCCGAAGCGGAGGCTGTTAATCTGGTGTGCGATCTGGTGAATACGCCCGCTGAAGATATGGGCCCTGCCGCATTGGAAGCTGAGGCAGAACGTCTGGCCAAAACCCACCAGGCGCAGATCTCTGTCACGAAGGGCGATAGGCTGGAGCAGGAATATCCGATGATCCATGCGGTCGGCCGCGCTGCCGCCCGCCATCACGCGCCGCGCCTGATCCAGCTTGAATGGGGCGATCCCTCGCATCCGCGCGTGGCCATTATCGGCAAGGGTGTGACATTTGATTCCGGCGGACTGGATGTGAAATCTGCCGTCGGGATGAAACTGATGAAGAAAGACATGGGCGGCGCAGCCCATGCCCTCGCCCTCGCCGGTCTCATCATGCATGCCGGGCTGAAACTGCGTCTGCATCTGCTGGTACCTGCGGTGGAGAACGCGATTGCGGGCAATGCTTTCCGGCCGGGCGATGTGCTCGCGACCCGCAAGGGGCTAACCGTAGAAATCGGCAACACCGATGCGGAAGGCCGCCTGGTTCTAGGGGACGCTTTGACCCGTGCCAGCGAAGACAATCCCGAGCTGATGATCGATTTCGCGACTTTAACCGGTGCAGCGCGGGTTGCACTCGGCCCTGATCTGCCCGCCCTGATGACGCGCCGCGATGAAACCGCTGACGCACTGATTGCAGCGGGCCGCGCGCATGATGATGAACCGTGGCGCTTACCGCTTCCCGATGAATATCGCGAATGGCTCAATTCCGACATTGCTGACCTCAACAACGCCCATGCCAACCCCTATGCCGGGGCCAGCGTGGCGGGATTATTCCTCGACCGGTTTGTTGGCGACGGGATCGACTGGGCGCATTTTGACACGTTTGCATGGCGGCCCTTTGCCAAACCGGGGCGGCAGAAGGGCGGCGCTGCGTATGGACTGCGGGCGGCATTTCACATGCTCGCCGCGCGCTACTCCGGCGCATAAACTTGCCGCATAGCGCCTTAGCGTATATGCGCGCCCATTCGTCCACCGGCATGGGTTAGCCGCACGGGCGCTAAAGGGGCGAAGAACACTTGTGAGTGATGCTGCGAAATATGGAATTCCTTCAGGAGTGCTTGGGCTGAAAGGGCCCACCGCGCATCCAAGCGAGGGAAGCCTGCCCATTCGCGGTGATCTGGCGCATATCGCCTTGGCTGACCGCTATCTGGTCGCGCATTATGTGGAACCGCAGATCCGCATGATCGGGTCGAGCGACATCCCGTTGCATATCCGTCCCGATATTGGCTCACCAGCCATCACTACCCTGCCCGCCGGATCGATATTTGAAGTTCTCGATTTTTCGGGCGGATGGTGCTGGGGCTGCCTCGGCGCAGAAGGCCCTGCAGGTTATGTGCAGGCTGCGGCGCTTGCCCCGCTGGGCACATGACAGTTTCCGTTTTCATTGACGGTGCGGCTGGCACGACGGGTCTGGAAATACGTGATCGGCTGGCGGCTCGCAGCGAATTTTCGCTGGTCACTTTGGAAGAGGAGCGGCGCAAGGATGTGTCCTCACGCAGACAGGCGCTGAATGATTGCGATGTTGCAATACTCTGCCTGCCCGATGATGCAGCGCGCCAATCCGTTACCCTGATTACAAATGACACTACGCGCGTAATCGATGCCTCGACCGCGCATCGGACCGCCGATGGGTGGACCTATGGTTTTCCCGAACTGATCGGCAGGGATGCGGTGGCAGCTGCAAAGCGGATCAGTAATCCTGGTTGTTATCCTACCGGCTTTCTGGCCATAATTGCGCCATTAATACGCGCGGGTATTCTGCCCGCAGATTGGCCTTACACCGTCAACGCGGTGTCAGGATATTCGGGCGGCGGAATTGCGCTGATTGACCGGTTTGAGAGCGAGCGAACTATTGCTTGGCGCGGATATGGTTTGGGCCTTGGCCACAAGCATATCCGCGAAATGCAGCTCTATGCAGGGCTCGCTCATGCGCCCCTGTTTGCCCCGGCCGTGATCGATGCGCATCGCGGTATGGTGGTTGAGATCCCCGTTCCGGTCGGTGCGATACCCGGCGCCGGAAATGCGCAGGCCATACACCAGACCCTGCATCAATTTTACGCGGATGCGGCGCTGGTGAACATCGGTAAGCTGAACGAGGTGCCGCACGAATTGCTGATACATAGGGATGCTGCACCGTGGGACGGCATGATGATATATGTGGCGGGCGATGAAGAGCATGTTCGCCTGATTGCTCGGCTCGACAATCTGGGCAAAGGGGCAAGCGGCGCCGCTGTTCAATCGCTCAACCTGATTGCCGGTCTGCCAGAGGAAACTGGTTTAATCACCGCTGCCTAAATTTTGGGCATGCTTTGCCAGCTATTGAGGCAAAACAGGGTGTTGGCCGATGGCCGTTGAAAGCCCGAGATTCGCCGTTACACTTGGCTGGCTGGCGCGATTCCACGAGTCGCAGCTCCCGCTTTTCGCAGTAACCACTGGGCGGCTGATCTGGCACGGTTCTTGGATGGCTTTTTGCAAGAAATTGGTGCAATCGTTGGTCAGATAGCATGCGGCGGAACATCAGTGCCGGAGCATCGTTTGGGAACTGGGTTCAAAAAACGCCCGAGAGAGGCCACGTGTGAAAAAAATTGAAGCGATCATTAAACCTTTCAAGCTGGATGAAGTGAAGGAGGCGCTTCACGAAATCGGGGTGTCGGGTATCACGGTCACCGAGGCGAAGGGTTTTGGCCGTCAGAAAGGCCATACGGAGCTCTATCGCGGGGCGGAATATGTCGTCGATTTTCTGCCAAAGGTAAAACTCGAGGTGGCCGTGTCTGACGATATTGCCAGCCGCGTGGTCGAGGCGATTGCGTCGGCTGCACAGACTGGCCGCATCGGTGACGGCAAGATTTTCGTATCGCCAATTGAAAGCGCGCTGCGCATCCGCACCGGCGAAACTGATAACGAGGCAATCTGAATCCCGTCGGGAGGCAAGCGGGCCGGCCCCGCACGCCATCCTTTCAATCTTAATACTCGCACATTTTTAAGGGAAATATTATGGCTACCGCAAAAGACGTTCTCGACCAGATCAAAGAGCATGATATTGAATGGGTCGATCTCCGCTTCACAGACCCCAAGGGGAAATGGCAGCATCTGACTATGGTTGCCGGCGTACTGGGTGAAGATGAACTGGAAGACGGACTGATGTTTGATGGCTCGTCTATCGCCGGGTGGAAAGTCATTAACGAATCCGACATGATCCTGCGCCCTGATCTGGACCGCGTCTATGTCGATCCCTTCAGCGCGACACCGATGCTGATCCTCTTTTGTGATATTGTCGAACCATCGACCGGTGAACTCTACTCCCGCGATCCCCGCTCGACCGCGAAACGTGCTGAGGCTTTTGTGAAATCCTCCGGCCTGGGCGATACGATTTTCGTTGGTACGGAAGCCGAGTTTTTCATGTTCGACGATGTGCGTTTCGAAGACGGATACGCAGCTTCGGGTTTCGCGCTGGATGATGTCGAACTGCCGACCAATTCGGGCAAAGAATATGAAGGCGGCAATATGGCGCACCGCCCGCGCGCAAAGGGTGGCTATTTCCCTGTCGCGCCGGTCGATAGCGCCGTTGACATCCGCGGTGAAATGGTTGCAACCATGATCGAAATGGGTCTGCCCTGCGATAAACATCACCACGAAGTGGCTTCTGCACAGCACGAATTGGGGGTGACCTTTGCAAGCTTGCTGGAAACCGCCGATAACATGCAAATCTATAAATATGTGGTGCAGCAGGTTGCGCATGCGTACGGCAAGACCGCGACTTTCATGCCGAAGCCGATCAAGGATGATAATGGCAGCGGGATGCACACACACATGTCGATCTGGAATGACGGCAAAAACACATTCGCCGGTAATGGCTATGCCGGTTTGTCGGACACCTGCCTGTACTATATCGGCGGCGTCATCAAACATGCCAAGGCGCTGAACGCGTTTACCAACCCGACCACCAACAGCTACAAGCGGCTGGTCCCGGGTTTTGAAGCGCCGGTGTTGCTGGCATATTCGGCGCGCAACCGCTCTGCATCATGCCGTATTCCGTATGGTGCGGGCGAGAAGGCGAAACGCGTTGAATTCCGTTTTCCCGACGCGTTGGCCAACCCGTATCTTTCCTCAGCTGCCTTGCTGATGGCGGGTATTGACGGGATCAAGAACAAGATCCACCCGGGCGAAGCGATGGATAAAAACCTGTATGATCTTCCGCCTGCGGAATTGGCAGAAGTACCGACAGTGTGCGGTTCCTTGCGCGAAGCCCTGGAGGCGCTTGAGGCCGATCATGACTTCCTGTTGCAAGGTGATGTATTCAGCAAGGATCAAATCCTGGCTTATACAGAACTCAAATGGGAAGAGGTCAGCCGGTGGGAAACGACCCCAAGCGCAGTTGAATACGACATGTATTACAGCGCGTAAGTTTTACGCACCACATCCTTACTGTTGTAAAAATATGACGGCGGTCGGTTCATCTCGGCCGCCGTTTTACATGTCGCAACTATACTATAGGCGAATCGGGTCGGCATGGTTACTCAAAGCTATCGGGAAACGTAACGTTTCGTAAAATCTGGGGTATTCACACAATGACACGTTCCACCAATCGTCTTCTGCTGAGCAGCGCGCCTTTTGCTCTGGCGCTCGCTGCTGTAAGTTCACCGGCCCACGCTATTGTGCCTGGCGAAAACACCAATTCCGACGACATTGTCGATGAAGATGATGAATTTGCCGGGGTTGGCCAATTTTTCTCCAATAGCGGGATTGATGGCGATACCGGGCTGGGACTGTGCACCGGCACGCTGATCAACCCACGTACTGTTCTGTTTGCCGCGCACTGTGTCAACAGCTTGCCCGCGACTGCTTACAATGACGGCACACGGATCAGCTCGTTCGGTTTCAATGTCGATAATCTTCCTGCCGTGCGCGAATGGCTGGCGCCTTTTATCGACCCGGAAGGCCGCTTTGTTTTCAGCACCGCCAGGCTGACGCAGGAAGAAATCGATGCGCTGATCCCCAACCCTCTTTTGCGCTCCACCTCCATTGCAAACAATCTGTTCAATATCAGCCAGATCCAGTATGATCCCAGATCACTGCAAAACCCTCAAGCGCGCGGCTTTATCGAAGCCGATATTGCACTGGCCACATTGGATACACCCGCAGCAAATATCCCGACATGGGCGTTGCTGTTCTCGATCCTTCCCGCCCCAGAGAATATCAATTCGATTACCGGCACAGGTTACAACGTCAATATTACCGGTTATGGCGGTACGGGTAACGCCTTCGAAGGGGACGTAGAGGGTATCGATTTCCGCCGCCGCGCGGCAGAGAATGTCTTGGGCGGTTTCTTGTCGCTCGACGATGTCGACAATGCCATCTTCGGTCCGGCTGGTCCGAACCTTCCGCAAAATCTGTATCAGACCGATTTTGATTCCCAAACACCCGATAATTTCTTCTTTGATTTTAATATTCACGGTGATGCGGCACGGCCTAATGAAGGCACCACCGCAGGCGGCGATTCCGGTGGCCCGTTAATTCTGGATGCGGCCAACAATGCTATCACCGATGAAGATTTGGTGATCGGCGTGCTGTCTGGCGGATCTTCCTTGTTGGGCCGTTTCAGCAGCATCGGCTCTTCCAGCTTTTATCAGCCTCTGGCCCTGTATTGGCAATATATCGTAGCCGCCAACCCCTACCGTTATGTCGGCGCGGTCAGCGGCGATGGCGATTGGGAAGACGGCGACCATTGGGTTAGCCTGCTTGATCCGAACTACCGCGCAATTGATGCTGACGGAAACATCGTCAACGCTCTCCCGACTACTCCTGAGCTGGGGCTGAACGGTACCGGCGGTGACTTTGGCCTCGTATGCGTTGAAGGTATCAGTGGTCCTGCTCTTGGGCCAAACGAATGTTTGGATACTGCAACGGGCGAAGTCAGCCGTTCGGGTGTCCCGGCTGACAATGGTGATGCGGCGGCGGGCGCAGGTTCGACATCGGTAACCGGATCGGAAACGTCCATAAACAACATCGGTTGGGCCGATATTGGCGTGGTAAACGGCCTGGGTTCCGCCACATTGGTAGGCGGCGACACTGCAACCGGCAATGATGCCGCAACCATCAGCGCCCTCGCACCGCCTTCGGAAAGCGCCGAGATGGAGGCAGCTCCCACGCTTCCGGACCCGACAATTGAAAATGGATTGGCCGGCGCGACAGGCTTCGTTCCGGACAATATCAATCCCGGCTTTACTGCAGCCGGAGAGGTTATCAATGGCCGGTATTTTGATGTTACCCTGTCGAACACCGGCACCACCACTCTCAACAGCGAGCGTGAGATTGACCGCCTGACGGTTTCCGGCATGGCCGGGCTCAACATCACGAGCGGCGCCAATCTGGATGTGCTGATTGACATCAGCCAGATGGGCGGCATGATCAATGTTGATGGCGGCCTGTCTTCGGTTGGGGATTACACCCTCTTCGCCGGCATGTTAACCGGCGGCGGTACCGTAACTGCGCCGTTTTTCACCAATATCGCCGGCGCTATCTCGCCAGGTGAGATGGGCACGATTGATACGCTGACGATTGATGGCAATGCCATCCTGTCATCCGCTTCCACTCTCATGATTGATATTGGCCCCGACGGTGCGTCGGACACGCTGGATGTCACCGGTATTGCCAATGTCGGCGGTTTGGTCAGCGTCGGTTCGGGTATCTTTGATCAGGTCAATCTTGATGGTACGCAATATACAATCGTCACCGCTGATGTCGGTGTGAGCGGTACATTTACAGAGCGCCGCCTCTCGGACCTGATCAGCCAGTCATTTGTTTACGGACCAAAATCTGTATTGCTGCAGATTGACGTGGCGAGCTTTGCGACGGTCATTGATCCTGATAATGCGGTTCAATCTGCCTATGCCCAATTGTTCGATCAGAATCGCGGCAATGCCGCCGTTGCCGGTCTTTACGGGCTGGACTTCGCGTCTGCCGCAGTGATCAGGGATACGTTTGACCGGCTGGCACCAACATCCGAAACCGATATTCGGACGCTGACTGCACAAAGCTTCAACCAAATGATGCAGTTTAATGACCGGCGGCTGAATTCTTCACGCCGCTCAAATGCTGGCGGAACTTTGGCGACGCTATCCAGTCCGTTTACCGGTATTGGCGATCAGTCGGCGCGGTCTGCACAGCCGCAAACTGCCGGTGATCTCGGTCTGGCCGAAACCGATATCGAAGAAGGCGCCGTTGCGGATAACATTGCGATATACTTCGCTGCCGGTTCGATTGACGGCCGGGGCGAACCGATGTCGGGTGTGGCGGTGAGAGATACCGATTTTGACGGCTATTATCTGGGCGGAGGCATAGATGTTTTCGTGAGCGACAACACTATGGTCGGTGCCTCGGTCTATTATTCGGATCTCGATGCTAACGGTGCATTCGGTAATCAGGCCAATAGCGAGATGTTGACCGGCTCTGTCTATGGACGGATCAGTTCGGAGGCGGGCCTGGCTGTAAAAGGCCAATTCAATATTTCAGATTACAAAACCAATACCTCGCGAACTGTTGATTTCCTCGGCACGGCGCAGACATTGGTCGCTGACCGCGACAGCACCGGCATATCGGGTGCGGTAGGCGTGTCGTATGATCTGAACGCTGCCATCGGAACATTTTCTCCTGGTGTAGAGCTGCGCTATTCAAAAGTATCGTCGGCGGCAGTGACCGAAACCGGCGGTGTTGCGGCGCTATCGTTCAACCGTGAAAAGTTCGAGAGTACGCAAGGCCGTTATGGAATTGATTTTGCGACCTTGGATGACCGGGCCGTTCAGTTCCGTGCTGGTGTGGACTTCGTACACGAATTCAACGATGGACCGCAATTGTTCCAGGCCAATTTCGCTAACGGAACTGGCCCGACAGCAGCCTTTGCTTACAGCCCGACTGATCGCAACTGGGCCGAGTTGAGCGCCTCCACGACATTTGGAAACGGGCCGCTCCAGCTGGGCGTCGGTGTCGACACAGTAATCGGCCGTGAAAACTTTAACGCGACCACCCTATCTGCAAGCGCAACGATCAAATTCTGATGGTTTGATCGCAGCGGTTCAGGCCAACACCAAAGGCGTCCGGAGCGATCCGGGCGCCTTTTTTTCGCATGCGGATATATCGGAAGCTTTTCGCTATTCTATTGTAACGCGCTGGCCGTGCTTCGTTTAGGCCTCCGGGCCCTTCTGACGGATATGCCGGTATATCCGTGATGTCGGCTGGTACATCTCTCTTCGTTTCCGGTTGGGTTGTATGTGTGTGGGCGGTGCCGCTTTATCTGTTCTTGATGTTTTGACGGTGTGCACCGCATTTTTGCCTGGCCGATAAATGGTGCGTATGCCGCCAATCGGCTTAAGGCACAAAGCCGAGCACGACCCAAATTGCGAGCGTCCGAAGAAATTTCAGGAGACCGGCAAACGCGGACGGTCCGGTATTGGACACAGTAGCGGATCGGTCGCTGTGATCAGTCATTCTCAGGCTCCCACTCGTCAATAAACAGTTCCGGCACCGGCATGGCGAACAGCTTCGCCACGCGTAGCGCCAATGGCAGGCTGGGATCATACTTATCGGTTTCCACCGCATTGATGGTTTGCCGCGATACGCCAAGCCGCCGGGCCAATTCGCCTTGGCTCCAACCATGTTCCTCCCGGTAATGTTTCAAGCGGTTATTCACCGAATTATCCTCGCTGCCTGACAAGAGGTCTGGACACTATCCCCTTGCGACAAGTATGCCTCGACTCTGGTGGGGGCAGTGATATGAGTGGGGGATGCTCAAATATTTCACAAAGGCTGATAGCTTACTGGATGTCGGCCAACGTTGGTGGCCTGTTCTCGGCGTTGTCTGGCTTGCACTATCTTGGGTGTTCAAACAAATGACCGCTCTCGGCACGATCAATTGGCCGGAAGCAGTGATTATTGGTTTCTTCACCACTCTGTTGTTGATGCTCGTTATTTCGATTGGATTGGTCGCAATCCGAATTTTTCGACCTGTCAAAAGCGGTGAAACGGACTCTAAAACTGTTGTGAAAGACGATCCGAATTTGAAAAATGAATTAAGGTCTCTGCATACTAGGACAACTTCATCGCAAGACAAGATAGCCGCTATTCTTCCGATTTTAGATGGGTTGCCCGATAAATACGCATCGCGAGCTGCGCACGAACGTCTCGCAGAAAAAATCCAAGAATTGGAAGTTCTTACCGATTGCATCCGACACAAGCAGGAAGAGGCTTTAAATCAGCAGACCGCAACACATGGAAGCCTTGTCCGAGATAGTGCCGCTCGAAACCACGCATTACGGAAATTACCCATACTTGTAAGCCTCATGATCGGGTGCGCCTCCATCAAGCGGTATGTCGACGACACTTTGAGCAAGGACAAGAAACCAGAAGCTGAAACTGTCGAGGTTTGGTTTAAATCTGCCTTGAACCTTGGAAAAGAAGCAAGACTGATCGAGGGCGAAAACGAATATTCCATGTCTGAATTTGGCCGCGATATAGAGTGCATAGAAGACTACCCACCTGATCCGTTCCCTGATGAGACCAATAGAAGAGAGGGGTGGGGGGAAGACGCCGGAAAAATCATATACCTTATTCGGTTCAGCCGTGAGGTGGCATCAAAATACTGCGATTTAGATTTCACCCAGAAAATTGCGACGCAGCTATATTGTGAAGGCGAGGTACATTGATTCATTCAAAAGAGGGCGCGCGCTTCGACCGCCTCTTGGAGGCCATGACAGGCCCTAGCGCTGAAAAGCCAGCATCAGCTCGGAAAGCATCGTCTCGGGACGGTTCCGGCGATTGTGACGAAACTCAAACTCGCCCAGATACTTCACGAGATGCTTCCCGCTGACGTGGATGTGCGTTCCGTTGATACCGCGTTTTAGGTTCGCCCAGAAGCCCTCGATCGTTTGCACGTGGCTATCACCGCGCACCCATTCGTTGCGGTTATGGTTCACTGCTGAATGATTGAAGCCCATGTGAGGTAGGTTGCGATAGGTGTGGTTCTGGTCGGTGTGAACGTCGCTGCCGCGCACGATACCGGCCTTTACGACTGGCAGCAGGTTGTGCTTGCGGACGTTCGGGATGATGCGCGTCATGACGTTGCCGCCGCGTTCGGCCATGCCGACCACGACCGTCTTGTTCTGGCGATATTTACCTCGCCCGCCGCCCTTCATCGCGCCGCCGATTAGGGTTTCGTCCACTTCCACGGCCTTGCCTTCGCCGCCTAGCGGTTCGTCACCGTCGATCTGCGCCATATACTTGCGGATTTCATGGCACATCCGCCACGCCGTCTTGTAGGTCACGCCGATCTGGCGCTCGACTTCCTTGGCAGCGACACCGTTGCGCGAGGTCGTGAACAGAAACATCACATGGAACCAGTCACGCAGGCTTGTGCGGGTGCGATGGAACGGGGTGCTGGCGGTAGGATAGACCTGCGCACCGCAATATTCGCAGGCGTAGGACCGACGCTTCGCTACCCGATAAAACTTGGCGTCCTTGCCGCACCTTTCGCAATCGTGACGCTCACCAAACCGCACTAGTTTTAGATGCTCCAGGCAGCTTTCCTCTGTCGGGAAGCGATCTTGAAACTGGCGGAGTGTGGGGGCTTTGGACATGCCATTTTCTAGCACAACCCCTTACTTGTCGCAAGGGGATAATCGCCAGAGGTCTTTACAGATCTTGTTGCAGCGAGTTGATTTCAAGCCTTTCTTTCGGAGGGGCTTACTGCCGCAGGATCTCCTGCTAGATCATATAATCGGACCCCATTGAAAGGTTTCCCAATAGTACAAAGCAGTAATTTTAGATCGTCAAGCCATTGTTTGCATTCACATATATTCTATTGTAAACGAGTGTATTAAACAGGTTTTATCGGAGTTTTATAAATGAATCGCCTCTCTCGGTTTGTTGCATCTGCAACTATTTCTGCCGCTATGTTTGCTATGTCTGCCCCAGCACTCGCAAACTGGCGAGTTGCCGAGACAGATCACTTCATATACTATAGCGAAGCTCCAGAAGAAGAATTACTAAAAACAGTCAAAGAGATGGAAACTTTTGATACGCTTGTCAGAGCCCTCACGAAAAATGATAAGCCAGCCAGCCCAGTCAAAGTCGTAATGTTCGAGGTAGCGACTATGGACGATGTTAATAAAACATTTCCATACCCATCACAAGGCGTAGGCGGATACTACAGTAGCACCACGTCCGGGCCATTTTTAGTTACTTTCCGCAATACACTTAGACGTGGTCGAGGGAGTGTTAGGAAAACAGAACAACGTGCATACGCATGGGGTCCCGAGGTTCGCCAGCACGAATATCTTCATCACTATATGTACCAATACTTTTATACCAATTACCCTAGTTGGTATTCTGAAGGATTTGCCGAATATTATGGGACGATGGCCTTTCCTGAAGAAGGAGTAGTTGAGATAGGCCACGCTCCTTTCTTCCGAATGGATGCTATTCGCGGTGGGAGCTGGGTAGATGCTAAGGATCTGCTAACTGCAAAATCCTATGCTGATATTGATGACGTTTCAGCTTTGTATGCACAAGGCTGGCTACTAACCCATCTCGCATCGCAAAATCCCGAGATAGGTAATCAGTTGCAGAACTATCTCGTGAAAGTCGCCGGTGGAGAGGACTATCTCAAGGCAGCTGAAGCTTCGTTCGGAGATCTTAATCAGCTCAATAAGAAATTGAAGAGCCATCGTAGGAACATTAAGGCAATGCGCCTTTCTCTAAAACCTATTGATTTTGGCGAAATACCAATCCGCGAACTGACTGACATGGAGAGCGAATTAATGCGTTATAAAATTCGCCTTTATTCTGGGTTCGAGTATTCCGATCTTGCCTATATCCTTAGAGGATTTGACGATATTACCGCCTCTGATCCAAACAATGTCATGGGTTTGGAGATTAGATCTCAATTGGAGAATTTAGCAGGCAAACATTCTGATGCATTGCGCTCTTCAGACGAGCTGCTTGCAATAAATCCCGGCAACGTAGAAGCGCTGACACAAAAAGGAATCGCTTCGGCCGCCCTTTTGTCACCGAGCAGCGCAACTAGCGACTGGGATAAGGCGCGCGAACCGCTCAATCTGGCTATAGAAAGCTCGTCGATTGCAATTGCCCCACGTGTCGCCATGTTCAAAACTTTTTTAGATCAAAAAATAACCCCTTCAATCAAAGCTCAAAACGCGTTGGTAGAAGCTTTTTCACTAATGCCGCAGAATGATGAAATCAGGTACCTGCTTGCACATGATTTTGAAAAACGTGGGCTTCTCGACGACGCTATCGCAGTTATCAAACCGTCGGCATTTGGGACATTCGACGGTGATGAAGGAGAAAAACGCAAGCGTGATAAATTCAGACAAGAGGCTGCTGACCGGTTCACTCATATTACCGCCTATGAGGACGCAAAAGTTATGCTGTCTCGCCTAGAAGCCAAACGCGACGGCAGCTGGGATGAAGCTTCCCAATCAATAATTACAAAAGACGCTTCAGACGATCAGACCAGTATCTCATTTTTGTCAGGTCAGTAGCCTTCAGATATAAAATTTCGAGTTTTGCTAGGAATCTGTTTTGAACGGCTGGTGAAGTTTTGGGTATGCTCGTTATCACCGTTATTACGGTCTGATCGTAGAGAGACGATGTCAGCTTGGCGTTTAAAAGACTGAACGCAGCGATAAATCATTTTCCTACTCGCGCATTATCTGCCTAATCGCTGTGCCTCCTTTCCAGACCGCAGCGAGGCCCCGATGAAGCGCGAACCGATTTTTCAGACTGTCCGAAACATTTTGGGGCGCGGGTTCCGGCCTGCTGAAGTTGCGCAGATTGACGCCGCGGTCGATTGCGCAAGCGGAGAAGCCGCCGCATGTGACGCGCTGCACAGCGGCACGGTCCCCACCCGCATCGGCCCTGCAGGAACTGCGCTGATCAAGGAATTTGAAGGGTGCGCGCGTGTGCGGCGTGACGGATTGGTCGAGGCGTATCCCGATCCCGGTACGGGCGGCGATCCATGGACAATTGGCTGGGGCGCAACCGGCACCGGCCTGAACGGGCAGCCGATCGGCCCAGGTACTGTCTGGACCCAGCAGCAATGCGATGCCAGGTTGGAGCGCGACCTGCTGCGATACGCCGATGATGTGGCGCGCGCTCTGGGTAGCGCCCCGACGACCCAAGCCCAATTTGATGCTCTGGTCAGTTTCCACTATAATACTGGTGCCATCGCGCGCGCGACTTTGACACGGTATCACAAGGCCCGCGATTACGCAGCTGCGATTAAGCAGTTCGCCCGCTGGAACCGCGCTGGCGGACGGGTGCTAAAAGGGCTAACCCGCCGCCGCCTGGCAGAAGCCGCATTGTATGGAGGGCGCGGATGACCCAGCCGCTATCAAGCGACGCGATGGCGATATTGTCGGCCCTGAAACCCCAGGAATCCGCGCTCAGCCCCAAGGCGCAAGCGGATTTGTGGGTCAAGCTGGGCATTGCCACATTCAGCATTGTAATGATTGGCGGGTTCGGCCTGATCATGACCGAAATTTCGCGCAACGGCATGGCGACATCAGCCAATAGCGAGAAGATTGATATTCTGACCGAGAACGTCACACAGCTGGTCATCGCATCGCAAAACATGCAAGGCGAATTGACCAAGCGCGGCGGCTGGATGGACGGTCAGGATCTCTATTCCGAACAGTCCCGGCTCAAGGATCAGGAACATGATCAAAGGCTGACTGCGTTGGAGGCCAAAGGTGATTAGGCCGCATTTCTGCCCGAGCAAGAAACCGGTCAGTAATCACGGCTGACCTCGGCCACCACACTTTCGCGTCCGATCGTCGACACACTGCCAAGCAATGATAGCCAGCTGGTCACCCGAAATTCAGCCTCGGTTGCGCTGTACCCCCGGCCGTCCGTAATTATCTCTACATAGAATTTGCGGCCAATATTCTTGCCGAGCGCGACCCCGGTCTGACGGCCCAGAGCGGCATCGGCGCTGACTATGCGCAACCGGTCCAGCCCGATCGCATTGCGCAGCTGGTTGATTGGATCAAGCCCGCCGCCACCGCCGCGCAGGCTTGCCAATGCTGCGCCCAATTGCAGCGCATCGGTCGCAGCAAGTTCTGTGATGGAACCGCCAAACAGCAATTGGGACAGAATTTCCTCTTCCGGCAGAAGCGGATCGGAAGTGAAAGTGATTTCGGGTTGCAACGCATTGCCTTGAACACTGACAATCACCTCAACAGTATTCGTTTCAGTTTCTGCACGAATATCGAGACGCGGATCAATTGGCTGTTCCTGATCAAATTCAATCTGCCCGCGCGTCAATTCGAACCGCGTACCGGCAAAACTGTAATATCCACGCACGACCCGTGCCTGCCCGCCAATACGCGGATCGGCGGTGGTGCCGCGCAGCCGAATATCGGCGCTCCATTCGCTTTCCAGACCGAGCCCGTCCACATCAATACGGCGGGCTGCGCTGGCATCGATCAGATATCGCCAGGGACGCGTTACCGCATTGGCAGGCGCGATATCGGCGGGCCGGTTGATTTCCTGCGTGCGGATTTGCGGCAATCGGTCAGCGGAGGTCGCAGTGCCCAAATTCCAGCCTGCACGGTCGACCTGAAGACGCCCGGCGATTGTGCCGCCCAGACCGCTTGAAACAATCCGCAGCGGCCCTGTAACAACCGCATTGAGGCCAGCTGCTTTAAGCAAATTGGCGTTCTTAGCGGAGATCCGCAGATCGATTTGCGGCGCTCTGGTGGCAAGATCAAGGAACCCGATCATGCCGCTACCCGTCACGGTGCCGCCATTCGACGTCGTCCCGGCAAACCGCCGCAGTTTCAGCTGTGAACCGGAGAATGTCCCGCGCACTGACAGGTCCTCCACGTCGGTTCCCGAAAGCGAACTTTGGAGCCGCAGATTATCGCTTGATACAGACCCGCGCACAACCGGATCGGTCAATGTTCCCGTCACGTTCGCGGCGGCTTCAAGCGGCCCTGTCAAATCGAACCCTTCCACACCCGATAACCGCCAGACAGATGCAGCAGGCCCGTCAAACCGGAATTGCGCAAACAAGTCACCGCCCTCCAACCGCTGGCCAAGTCCGCCTGCAAGCGGCATGTTGTTGATCCGGGCTTGCAACCGGCCACGTTGCTTTCCGTCTTCCCTGATGATCGTACGCGCCTCCAAGCTGTTTGCAGACAGATTGGTGACCAGCGCCAGATCTATTGGTTTAGACGTTAGAACGAGGCCGGACCGCGTCAGATCATCGACCAAAACCCGCGCCGTACCGGTCGGTGCACTGCGGCCTGTGTGTTCAAAGCTGATCAGACCCGACACAGTCCCGCCCAACCCGATATCGGCCAGTGCGAGATCGACCAGCGAGAGCGGCATTGTATCCAGTTTCAGGGTCCCGCGCAGCGTATCCCCGCCAAACGCGCCCGATGCAAGCATCGCGCCGCTGCCATAGGATATTTGTGTTTTGGCCAGCGTCCATCCGCCGCCGTCCTGTTGGTCCAACACTGCGCGGCGCGGCATCCGAATTGCCTTTCCAGCAAAGTCGCCCTGCGCTGCTATCGCGATCTGTCTGGGGACAAAATTGGCATTGAGCTGTAAATTGAACCGGTTACCCCGCCGCCCGGCCACCGAGGCCGTGACATTGCCCCGGCCATTATCAATCTCTGCCTGCCCCGCAATGCGGCCCAGAAACAGCCCGCCATACGTTAGACCTTGGCCTCGAAAATTACCCTCAACTGTACTGGTTCCATCTTTCAGATATCCGCGAGATTCCAAATTCGCGCGCGTGATGGAAATCGTCGTATCGCCGCCGAAACGGGCATTATCGGCAGTGACCTGTGCCGCAAATGCCTGCCCCCCTTCGCGCGCTGCCAGGCCGATGCGGCCATCCAGCCCGCCTCCGCTCAGCATCAGGCGGCCATCAGCGCCCCCTTCACCCAAAGCAATATTACCGGTCACCGCTGTGTTCCAGACGTTCAACCGGTCAATCGCAATTTGCGCGGGACCGTCTGCGGCGGCAAGCAGTCGCAACGATCCGTCAAATCCACCCAGCAGCGATTCGCCTGTTGCATCAATCGCCAACCCGTTATCAGTCGGCGCGATAGCCACGCGCACATCCCTCAGACCGGCTGCGGGCAGCGGGCTGGCGAAAACCAGAACGGCGGTGGGCCCGGTATCATTCAGCGCAGCCTCGATTGTGAAATCGCCATAATCCACCTGAGAACCGCTGCCTGCGACGGAGGTAGTACCGGGCCGAACTGTGCCATTCAGCGATAGCGACAGTTTGTCCGATGCCAGCCGCACCCGGCGCAAATCCAGCGGTGCGGCGCTGCCCATTGAAACCCCGCCATCAAGCCGCAGCGATGGTCCCGCCAGAGTGACAATGGTTTTATTGGTGACGCGCGGCACCCGCGCATCAACATCCGCCGCCAATGTCCACGCGTCATCCCGGCCGATGCGGAGATCAATATCCGCCGAACCATTGACTGCACCGATACCGTCAATCGGCAATCCGTTGGCAGCCACCGGACCGGCCAAAATGTAGGAGCCCGCAGCACTATTCCCGCGCAGCGCCAGCCGTGCATTGGCAGAGGGGAATGTCAATGCGAGATCATCGGAAAACAGAGTGTCACCGGCATAGGTCAAAACTCCGCCTATGGTCCCGCCAACCAGTTGCGGATCGATCAGCGCATTGTCGGTAATAATACGCGCAACCGACACATTGAGCGGCACGGTCCAGCGTGATCCGTCATAAGTCGCTGTCGCTTGCTGGACCAGACCGCTGAGCGTGGTCCTGCCCGATCGCGCCGTGCCCACGGACAGGCGGTAATCGACCGACAGATCACGAAATCCACCGTCCACCGCCGCCTCCAGCGCCGTATCATTGAGCACCAATGCCTCACCAAACAGTTGCGGATCGCGCAGGGCCGCGGTGATCTTCAGATCATCAACCGCATTGTTGGCCAGATCGGCGGTGCCCGCTATCCGCGCCTGGAAAGCCCGCCCGACAAAGTCGATCTGCCCTGCAGCAGTGCTGTCCAGCAGCGTACCGGCCGCGGCCACGGACACTGTTTTACCGGCGGTATTTGCTGGCAAACCGGTTAGCAGATCACCGGGCTGCGCCTGACCCAGTACCCGGTATTGCCCTGCGCGGTTTGTCAGAGTGAATGCAGCCAAGCGGGCATCGCTGCGGCGTATAACCGCAGCACCGTCCCATTCGGTCCATGTACCCTCCCCCGCGATCTTGGCACTATAGCCCTCTGGTGCATCCAGCATGGAGGCAATCGCCCCTCCGGCAGGAGCATTGTAATCAAGCCGGATATCAAACTGGTCATCGCCTGGCTGGGCGTCGATCAGCGCGAGAAGCCGGTCCCGGTCGCCCAGCTTGCCGCCAGCTTTCAGCATAACCCGGCCCGTGCGGATGTCGGCTGCAGCCTCAAAATTGGCAAGCAGCGCCGCCTCGCCCGCAACACCGGCAGCCAGCGTCCAATCCTGCACCGCAAACTGGCCGACATAGACATCAAAATCAGGCAGCAAAGGTGCATCGGGATCACCGGGAAGAAGCTCGGGCAATCGCGCTAAAGCGCCGCGCCGCATAATCAGCGTCTCGACGTGCAGTCCGCTCGTCAGCCATTTCAGTGGCCGCCAGCTAAGCGTGATCTCCGGAATGGTCAGGAATTCGCCTTTCGGGTCCAGTACCGCGACATCGTATAACACCGCATCGCCAAACACATCGCCGTCGATACGGCCAATCTCTAACCGCAAGCCGGAGGCAGGCGCCGCGGCAGCAATCTGGTCAGCGATAAAGCGTTTGCCGATGGGGCTGTTAATGAGCGCAAAGCCAAGCACGAGCACGCCCACCAAAGCCAGTATGCCG
Source organism: Pontixanthobacter sp. (assembly GCF_049682855.1). Taxonomy (NCBI): domain Bacteria; kingdom Pseudomonadati; phylum Pseudomonadota; class Alphaproteobacteria; order Sphingomonadales; family Erythrobacteraceae; genus Pontixanthobacter; species Pontixanthobacter sp. Next base: position 109,944 of record NZ_JBAUIK010000009.1, read on the forward strand.
CGCCAAAGCCAGCGGCTGATACCGGCTTTTTGCGCGATTTGGCCGCTCTGCTGATCGGGCTCAGTCTGCTCACTCTGGCGCATCAGAAGGCTTGACCCAGCGAGACGTAGACGGCGACTGGATTATCGTTGGGCCCTGGATTGAGCGGCACCCCGACATCCACGCGCAACGGGCCAAAGCCGCTATCGTAACGGATACCCAGACCTGCACCAAACCGGATGTCATCAAAATCGGGCGCTGGATCGCTGCCGATCGAGCCTGCATCTATGAACGGCACGGCCCACAGCGCGCCGCCGAAAAAACCGGTTTTTATGCGGGCTTCAAGTGCGCTCTCGACCACTGAGCGCCCGCCACTTGGCGCGCCCGCTGTATCGCGCGGACCGATTTGCTGGAACCCGTACCCGCGCACAGAACTGCCGCCCCCTGCATAATAGCGCCGCGAGGGCGCGATATTGTCCAGTGACGTGCCCGGTATCGTGCCGAGCCTGACCCGGCCTGCAAGCACCAGACCCGGATTGACACTGTGATAGGCGCTCGCATCAAATTGCGTGCGAATGTAAATGCTTTGTGTTCCGCTATTGCGTGAAATTTCAGGCGATAACCTGCCGCCTAACCGAAATCCCTGGCTTGGGTTGAGCAGATCATCTGTCGTGTCATACAAAATCGTCGCAGGTACGGCGCCGGTCAGAAAAGTTTCTCGCCGTGGCTGAGTTGCGCCCGCATTTGGTGCCCTCTCGCGCGATCCGACCAGCTCAAAGCCGACGCTCCATCCCAATTGCTTCTGAAAAAGTAACGTCGATGCCCGCTCATATGTTCCGATCAGCGCGATCGACTGCGCATCAAATGCATCGCTGTCGAGAGTGCTGACAAAGGCATCAAACGTCAACACGCGGTCGCGGCCGCCAAAATTATTCTTGCGGAAAGTTATCCCGCCAAGCTGTTCTTTGGTACCCAATATTCCGCGCAGTTTCAAAGCCCCTTCGGGCGGGAAAAGATTGCGATGTTCCCAGCTTGCCTGGACGCGGACCCCCTCTTCCGCGCCGTAACCAATCGCGCCCGCAATGGTGCGCAGTTTTGCCTTGGTCAAATCAATATCAAGCGCGGCGGAACCGGGCCGTCCGCGTGTCGGCGGGGTTAACTCACGCGGGGTGATCGTGGCCGATGACACCAGCCCCGTCGCGGTGATTGCCCGCCGTAAATCCGTAACCAGGCTGCGCTGATATATATCACCTGCATCAAACCGTGCGATAGTCGCCAAATGCTGGCCGGACAGAAAATCGGGTTCAGAACTGACAATAGCGGCAATGACATATTTGCCGTTAGGGCGCACCGCAAGTGTGATGTCGCCCTCGCTCCGGCTATGATCAATCAGCAGCTGCGGGGGATCGATCTCGGCAAAAGGATAACCGGTTTCTCCCAAGGCAAGATTGAGTGAAAGCTGGCTGCTGACAATGGTATCGCTTGAAAGCAGGTCACCGCTGGCAATTGGAAACTGGCCCCGCAGATAAGCAAAATCGGGCGCGGTGTGCAATTGCCCCAGATCAATTGCGCCAACCGTATAACGCTGGCCCGGAATGATATCGAAACGCACGCCGGGCGGGCCGTCTGCCTCACTCGCGCCAGACGCTGCGCTGCCAATGGTGCGCGTGATCTGCGCGTCATAATATCCGTATACGCGCAGCAGATCGGTCAATAGCGTTTCATCCGCCCGCGCCCGTGCGGCAAGTTGCGCGACGCTTTCGGCAGTGCCTGACAAATCGGTGATGGTTGACAGCGTTTTGAACCGGGAAACGAATTCCTGCCGCAATGGGAACGCGGCAAAATCCGCCGGGAAGGCGATTGTGAGAGTTGAGCCGATTGCCTCAACCGTGCCGTTTTGCAGGATCAGTTGCGATGCCAATGCTTCACGGGCAAACGCGATATCTGTTTCAGGGTCCAAAGTCTCAATCGGCGGGAGAGACAGATCCTCCGGCCAGCCGATCGTTAATTCCGGCACGTCAGCCATCGGCGTATCGCGGGCCGAAGGGGTATCATCCTGTACCGGTGATGCCCGAGATTGCGTTGCGTCAGCCGCCCAATCATCCGGGTTGTTGACGGCTGCATCAGGGATCAGATCATCCAGCCGGAGCGGTGACGCTGTTTCCTGCCCGCATGCCGGCAGCGCCGAGAAGAAAACTACGCCTGCTGCCAGTGATGCAGCCGATCGGGCGGCCGCATCGATTCGGGCTTTAACGACGGACGCTGGAATACTGCTGCGGCGTTCCGTCTTTATGGGCTGACGCAGTATCGGCAACAGGGTCGGTTTCAACTACGTTCTCTTTATTGCTACTCTGCGCGATCAAGGCCGATTGTTCATCAGCGGTCATGCGCTGCCAACCATTACGGGTCAGGCGTTCCAACGGACGATACCGTACCTTGTACCGCATCCGGTCAGACCCTTCGACCCAATAGCCCAGATAAACATAGGGAAGGCCCTGCTCAGCCGAATGAACAATATGATTAAGGATTATGTAGTTGCCGAGGCCTGAACGCTGCGAATGGTCAGGATCGTAAAAGCTGTAGATCATCGACAGGCCATCTGCCTGCCGGTCAGTAAGGCATGCACCCACCAGACGGCCGGGCGTTATGCCGTCGCGCGATGGTTCGCGGTATTCCATGACATAGCTGCTGACCGGCGTATGCTCGACCATGTCGGCATAATCGGTCTCGTCCATTGTCGCCATACCGCCCCCGGGGTGGCGCACGCCAAGATATTTCTGCAGCAGTTCAAACTGTTCATCGGTCGCCCACGGACGGCATTCGGTCATGACCAGATCGCTATTGCGGCGCAGGTTGCGGCGCTGGGTTTGGCTGGGTGAAAATTCGCTCGCGGCAACCCGAACCGACACACAGGCCTGGCAGCCCGCACAGCTGGGCCGATAGGCGACAGTCTGGCTGCGGCGGAACCCGATCCGTCCCAGAGCCTCGTTCAATTGTTCCGCGTGCGGGCCTTTTAACTCGGTGAACACTTTGCGCTCGCTCTTACCGGGAAGATAAGGGCAAGGCGCAGGCGTCGTCACAAAAAAACGGGGAAAGCGAACAGGAGCCGTCACGGGTGCAGGCACATCCTTTTAAGCGGGGAATCGGTAACAAACGAAGGCATTGTTATGGCTCGCCAAGCGCCGCGGTAAAAGTCCCTTAACCATCAATTACGGTTAACCTTTGATTATTTTGCACAATTTCACCGGCGCTTAAGGCTTTGACCGGCCAGTGTCCTAATTCAATTCAACTTGATTCACGGTGTAACCGGCTGCGCGCAGCGCGGCGATAAGCGAGTCGAGCTGCGTGCGATCACGCGCTTCGCATTCAATATCGGTGATCAGACCTTTGGCGGGCAGGCTGGTGAAGACGCGCTGATGATAGATCTCAATAATATTGACGTTGTGATCATCAAATACGCCCATGACTTTGTACAAAGCCCCGGGCCGGTCCTGCAAAGTCACACGCAAACGCGCCAGCCGCCCTTCGCGTGCCAGATCACGCAGCAAGACATTGGCAAGCAGGCGTGTATCGATATTGCCGCCACATAAGACGAGGCCGATTTTCTTGCCGGTGAATCTTTCCGGATTGGCGAGCACTGCGGCGAGACCCGCAGCCCCAGCACCCTCGACCACGGTTTTCTCTATTTGCAGCAGCAGTGATACCGCTTTTTCCAATGCAGCTTCATTAACCAGCAGAATATCATCGACGCGCTCGGCGATGATTCTAGACGTAAACTCACCAGGCGCTTTGACCGAAATACCCTCCGCCAGAGAATCCCCGCCGCAGTCCATATTGCGGCCCTTTACCCGCGCATACATGGAAGGGTAGAGCTCTGCCTGTACGCCAATGACTTCCATGTCCGGCTTGAGCGCGCGCGCGGCCGTCGCCATGCCGGACATCAGACCGCCACCGCCAATCGGGGTGACAATGCAATCCAGATCGGGCGCATCGGCAAACATTTCCAGCGCCACACTGCCTTGCCCGGCAGCAACATCGGGATCATCAAACGGATGCACGAATGTCAGCCCGCGCTCCTGCTCCAGCTTTAGCGCATGCGCATATGCATCATCATAGGTTTCCCCGTGCAGCACGACATTGCCCCCGACCGCTTCAGTTTGCATCACTTTTACTGTCGGCGTCGTGCGCGGCATGACAATGGTTACAGGTACACCCAAACGCCGCCCGTGATAGCTAAGGCCCTGCGAATGATTGCCAGCCGAGGCCGCAATGACGCCCTGTTGGCGTTTGTGTTGTGGCAGCAGCAGCAAAGCGTTGAGCGCGCCGCGTTCCTTATAGGCAGCAGTGAATTGCTGATTTTCAAACTTCAGCCAGATTTGCGCACCGGTAATTTCCGACAGAGTAATCGAGTGCATTGTGGGCGTATGCACCACCGCGCCCCTAATCCGGTCGGCGGCCGCACGGATATGGTCGATAGTCAGGCGGTCTGTTGCACTTTCAGTCATGGCGCAGGACTAGGCGAAATGCAGTTTTTGGGGAACACATGATTGCGTTTAACCCCCTATGCATTTGCTTTGCGCGCCAGATTGCCTAATCCGTCAATATGACACGCAAACCTGCACTCGCTTTTCTGGGCCTGGGCGTTATGGGCAGACCCATCGCCGCACATCTTGCCAGAGCCGGATATGATATCGCGATTTACAACCGCACAACCCAGCGCGCGCAAGATTTAGCCGCTGCTCTCAAAGGCGAGGGTTACGAGGTCGCCATTGGGGTAACTCCGGCAGAGGCTGCGGCGCGGCGCGAGATCATTATCACCTGCGTGGGCAATGATGATGATCTGGCACATGTGCTGAACGGCCCGCACGGCGCCCTATCGGTGATGCACGGCAATGTCTTGATAGATCACACCACCGTGTCACCGGGAATGGCGCGCAAAGTGGCCAAATTATGCGCGGCCCGTAATATTGCCGCTGTCGACGCGCCTGTTTCCGGCGGACAGGCAGGCGCCGAAAACGCAGCTTTGGCGATTATGTGCGGCGGCACGGCAGACGCCTTTGCCAAGGCAGAACAGGTGATGAAGGTTTACGGCAAAACGATTGTCCATATTGGCGAAGCCGGGGCGGGCCAAACTGCCAAAATGGCAAACCAGATGTGCATCGCAGGAATATTGGGCGGGCTCAGCGAAGCAATCCGGCTGGTGCAGGCATCCGGCGTCGATGCGGAGAAAGTTCTGGCGGCGATTTCGGGCGGTGCCGCCCAAAGCTGGCAGATGGACAATCGCTGGCCAACTATGGTGGCGGGTGAATTTGATTTCGGCTTCGCCATTGATTGGATGCGCAAGGATTTGGGCTATGCCCTGCAAGAGGCAGAGCGGCTTGGATTGGACAGTCCGGTCACGCAGCTGGTTGATACGCTGTATAAAGACGTGCAAGAATTGGACGGCGGCGCGCGGCAAGATACCAGCGCGCTCATTCGCCGGTTACCGCTGAAATCGGGGAATGAGTAAATGAGGAAGCCCATGAAACGCCTGTCACTCCGGCGAACCGTTCTTTCAGGACTGACCGCCACTGCCGCTATGTTCAGCGCAACCGCTTACGCCGATACTCTGGTGGATAATATCCAAGGCATAACCATTGGCGACAATGGCCAGGTTGAACGCTTTTCCGCTTTATGGATTGATGATGACGGGCGGATCAAGCAAGTGCTGACTCGCAACGATGATCTACCGCGAGGGACCGACTTCCGCGTCGATGGCAAGGGAAAGTACGTCATCCCTGGTCTGATTGATTCGCATTTGCATGTGATGGGACTGGGCTTTGGCGCGCTGACACTGGATTTGTCCGGCACAAATTCTCTTGCTGAGGCGCAGGTACTGATCGCGCAATATGCTGCGGAAAATCCGGGGCGGCGCTGGATCATCGGGCGCGGCTGGAATCAGGAGAAATGGGGCCTCGGCCGCTTTCCGACCGCCGCCGAGCTGGATGCAGCCGTGGCAGACCGTCCGGTTTGGCTGGAACGGGTTGATGGCCATGCAGGCTGGGCAAATAGCCGGGCGATGGAGCTTGCAGGCGTCACCAGAGCGACCAGGGCGCCATCAGGCGGCAGCATCACCCGCGACAGCAATGGTAACCCGGCCGGCATTTTCGTGGATAATGCCGCCGCCCTCGTCCAGGGCTCTGTCCCGCAGCCCCGCCCCGAAGATCGCGATCTTGCCTTATCCAGGGCGCAGGACATTCTGCTCAGCTTCGGTATTACAGCTGCTGCTGACATGGGCACCACTATCGAAGATTGGCAATCCTTCCGCCGGGCTGGCGATGGCGGATGGCTGAAAATGCGCATCCTGTCCTATGCTGCCGGGACAGAAGCGATGGAACTGATCGGCGGTCCGGGCCCGTCACCCTGGCTTTATGACGATAAATTGCGCCTGAACGGTGTGAAGCTGTATCTTGATGGCGCGCTTGGTTCACGCGGCGCATGGCTCAAACAGCCCTATAGCGATGATGCTGACAATATCGGACTACCCCTGCAAACCGGCGCGCAATTGCGCAATCTGATGAGCCGGGCGGCGCTGGACAAATTTCAACTGGCAATCCACGCCATCGGCGATGCAGCCAATAGCGAAGTGTTGCAGGCGGTCGATGAACTGTCGGGCACATATGATGGCGACCGCCGGTGGCGGGTCGAACATGCGCAGATCATCGACCCGCAAGACATCGCTGCTTTCGGCAAGCACGGAATAATCGCCTCGATGCAACCGGTCCATCAAACATCCGACAGGACTATGGCGGAGGCTCGGCTTGATGAGCCCCGACTGGAAGGCGCTTATGCGTGGCGCAGCATGCTCGCGGCGGGTGCTCGATTGGCGTTCGGATCGGACGCGCCGGTCGAATCGCCAGATCCTTTTGCCGGTCTCGCGGCGGCAATGTCACGCACCGGACCCGATGGGGAGCCATTTGGCGGCTGGCGCGCGAAAGAAGCGGTCAGCAGAGAGCACGCTCTGGCCGGATTTACTTCCGATGGCGCCTATGCCGGATTTGCTGAGGGACGATTCGGACGATTGGTAGCTGGCGAGCGTGCCGATTTCGTAATCATCGACCGCGACCTGATGCTGTCGTCACCCGCGGACATCCGCGCGACTCGCGTTTTGGCAACATGGGTCGGGGGCGCCGAAGTCTATTCGGCTGCGCCAAACCGGTAATGCCATGCTTCGGATCTTGCGCGGCAAACGCCTTGTCGGGTTTGTGGAACGCTTGAACCACAGACGCCTGACGATTGCGCGCGTTAATAAAAACGAAACGATAGACGGGCATTGGCCTGACCGGTGGACGCCAGGCACTGCGCAAGCTTTGCTGCGGTAGACTATGCGGTTGGGCGGATGGTTGGGCCCTGCGGAATATCGTTACAATCCGGTAACATTTTCGGCATTTGATACAAAGTTAGGGGTTGCCTCATTGAGACCAGTCCCCTATCGAGACATCGAGAATTAAACAATTAAAGTGCTCTAAGGAGACATCAATGAAGTTTCGTAATATTCTTGCTGCAACTGCTGCAGTAACCTTGGCTGCTTCGCCAGCCGTTGCACAAGCTGTTGAAGCTGATCGTGACGCCGCACCGGTAACTGGTGAGAGCGAGCTCGGTGGTAAAGGTGGCGCGGGTCTTATTCTTGCTCTGCTGGCAGCTGCGGCGATCATCGGCGGTATCGTAATCGCTGCTGACAACAATGATGATGATAACCCAGTTAGCCCATAAGCTTACTACTTTTGAATTGAAAAAACGGGGCTTTCGGGCCCCGTTTTTTTGTGCGCGTCACAAATTGGGCCCTAACCAGACTTCACAGGACGAGATTTTCATAGAGACCGCAGCCACGACACAAGGAGGGTAAGCGGGCCACAACGGGCGGGGCAGCGATTACGATGCACCGCTATTGCCCAGACATGTTGTCCTATGCTGGGTCCGGTTTTGCAGCCTTGCGTTCACCAAACCGCATGATCAGCAGAGATCCTTCGAAAAGCAACAAGAGCGGGACGGCGAGAATGAGCTGGGACCCTGGATCGGGCGGTGTCACAATTGCGGATAGCGCGAACACCAGAACGATTACATAGCGGCGAGCGCCCGCCAGTTGCTGGCGGTTCACGATACCTGCGCGGTTGAGCAATAACAGCAACACGGGCAGCAGGAAACTGATGCCAAATGCCAGGATAAACTGCATCACGAGCGACAGATACTCGCCAGCTGCGGGCAATGCTTCCAGCTTTACGCCGCCGGTTACGCCTTCAAAGCCGATAAACCACCGGAATGCGGTGGGCATGACGATATAATATGCCAGCGCCGCCCCGGCGCCAAACAATATCGGTGTCGCGAATAGAAACGGCAAAAATGCCCTTTTCTCGTTGGCGTAAAGCCCAGGCGCGACGAACGCCCAGAGCTGGTTAGCTATAATCGGAAATGTCAGGAAGAACCCGGCAAACAGCGCGACTTTTAACTGCACGAAAAACGCTTCATACAGCTTTGTATAGATCAACGTCCCTTCCCCGGGCGGGAATGCTGCCTCCAACGGCCGTACCAAAAATCCATATACTTCATTGGCGAAATACAGCCCGATGCCAAACCCAATCACCAATGCGATGATGCAGCGCACCAGCCGCCCGCGCAGCTCGATCAGGTGGTCGAGCAGAGGGGCTTGCGACTCGTCGATATCATCTATGCCAATTGCCATCCGGGCTACTTCCCGCGCGGCTTGCCAAGCGGCAGCGTGGGTTCATCGGCATCAGGCCTGTCAGTGCCGGACCGCGATGACTGCCGGGGGGACTGCCGGGGGGACTGTTTGGCAGACTGTACTGGCGTGATATCAGCAGGTCCGGGCGGCAGTTCGCCAACATTGTCTTGCCGCTTGGTTGGCGTGGGCCCGGCATCCGGGCCGCTTTCACCATATGGGTCCGCAGCGGTTTCCAGCGGGCCCATTTCCCCTGCGGGCGTTTCTGCCATGATCCGGGCGTTCTGTTCTTTCCACTTTTTCTCCATATCCTCCATCTCGGCTTCACGAACGATAGAGTCGAACCCGGCCCGGAACTGCGCGGAGGCATTGCGCAATTTACCGACCCAGCGCCCTGCAACACGCAGAGCCGCAGGCATATCCTTTGGCCCGATCACTATGATCGCAACCACGGCGATCATCAGCAGTTCGAGAGCACCAATATCAAACATGGAAAAAGCGGTGCCTTAGCGAATATCAGGAGGGGTCCGGGGTTTTGCTCTTGGCCGGATCGGAGGCGGCGGCGTCTTTGGCAGGCGCTTCCAGAGAACCGGCGGATTTGGCATCTGCGGTATCATCCTCGTTCATGCCTTGTTTGAAGCTTTTGATACCTTTGCCAAAATCGCCCATCATTTCAGAAATACGTCCGCGACCAAACAGGACAAGGACGACGAGAGCGATAATGATGAGCTGCCAGGGACCTAGCGACATGATTGAGTTCCAATTCCAAAAGCGCGTATCTTCCCGGCCGATATAGGTATGATCAGAGCGAAACGCCAGTGTATCGCCATTGGTCACACCTTCTCATCATCAGCACCGGAGGCGGAACCGCTCTCAATCTCTTCTGCGCCGGTGAGAAGACCATAGGCCTCATCGACCGGATCAAGCAGACCAGCGGCGCGCAACTCATCCATCCCGGGTAAATCGCGGCGCGACTTGAGCCCGAAATGCTGGAGAAATTCCGGCGTCGTGGCGTAAATAACCGGGCGGCCTGGTACTTCACGCCTACCCGCCGCGCGCACCCAGCCCGCCTCCATCAATACGTCAAGCGTCCCTTTTGCGGTTTGCACGCCGCGTATTGATTCAATCTCGGCGCGGCTGACCGGTTCGTGATAGGCGATAATCGCGCATAGTTCGGTCGCCGCGCGTGACAGGCGGCGGACCTGCTCCTTCTCGCGCCGCAGCAGATGCGCCAGATCGGCAGCGGTCTGGAAATGCCATGCCTTTGCCCGCTCAACCAGAGTGATACCGCGATCCTGATAATGGCTTTGTAACGCGGCAAGACCCTCTCGGATTGTGCCTTTTTCTGCATCTCCCAAATGTGCGGCCAAAGCGTCAACGCTCATCGGCTCTTCCGACGCGAACAAAGTCGCCTCCAACGCCCGCTCCAGCGAACCGGGTACGGCCTCGCTCATGCAGAAGCGCGCCCGGCCAATCGGCGCAAACGCAGCGGACCGAAAATATCGTCCTGCTGCATTTCTGCCTTGCCCATACGCGCCAGTTCCAGGGCCGCAACGAAACTGGATGCCAAGGCAGAGCGGCGCAGGCGCGGTTCGGCATGCGGCGGCAAGAAATCCTCCAGCACCATCCAGTCGAGCGTTACACTGAGCATGTTGGAGACCCGGTCAAGCGCGCTTTCCAGAGTCATTACCGGACGGTTGCGAACCATGTGGACCGCCGGTGCGGTGCGCGCTTTCACCCGCCCATACGCCTGCACCAACGCATACCAATCGCAGCGCCACTGCGTTGTCCGGTCAGTGCGCAGCCCCTCGGGCGCGCCGCGCAAAAACACGTCCCGGCCGATCCGGTCACGCGCCATCAGCCGCGCCGCCGCTTCTCGCATTGCGCCCAGCCGCTGAAGCCGTAATTGCAGTTTTAACGCCAGTTCTTCGGGGCTGGGATCCTCCTGCTCCTCCTTGGGCAGCAGCATCGAGGATTTCAGGTAAGCAAGCCAGGCGGCCATCACCAGATAATCTGCCGCCAGTTCCAGTTTGAGCGTCTCCGCCCGGTCAATATATTCAAGATATTGATCGACCAGATTGAGAATGGAAATCGCGCGCAGATCGACTTTTTGCCGCCGCGCCAGATCGAGCAGCAGATCGAGCGGCCCGGCCCAGCCATCTAACTCCAGATAGAGCGCGGCATCGCCGGGTTCAGCCGCAGTCCGAGCCGTCCAGTCAGCATCGCTGGACGGTTTAGCTGGCCCTTGGGCGGGCGCTTCAAACATGAAGCCGCCACCGCGCGCATCAGTGACAGCCTTTGCACTGCCATCAGCCTGTTTTACGCCGCGCTCCTGATCAATCATGCGGCGGATTTCGCAATGGCCAGAAACTCGTCCCGCTTGACCAGCAATTCGGTCTTGTCGCCCGGCATTTGCAGTTCGTCTGCGTAGTGTAAGGCGCGCTCGAGCCGCTGTGACACTGTTTCAGACATAACGGGAATACGCGCGGTCAATTGCTCCATATCAGCCATCTTCGCCCAGCAATTGAGAACGATATCGCACCCTGCAGCTATGGCTTTTTCAGACCGTTCCGGCACGGTCCCCGGCAACGCCTGCATATCGATATCATCGGTCAGCAGCAGCCCGTCAAAACCGATATGTTCGCGGATTACTTCGCGAATAATCGTTTCGGACAGCGTTGCGGGATTATCTCCATCCCAGGCAGTGAACAGCAAATGGCCAGTCATGCCTACCGGCGCGTCGGACATGCTGCGAAATGGCGCAATATCCCGCTCCAGCTCTGCCCTGTTCGCTGTGACAGTCGGCATTTCCTTGTGCGTATCGGTGAGTGATCGCCCGTGGCCCGGCATATGCTTGATACAGCCAGCCACACCGCCGCGCGCCAGCCCGTCCAGAGCCGCCCGCCCCAATGCCGCCACCTGTTTGGGTTCGCGCCCAAATGCGCGGTCGCCGATCACATCATGCGCGCCATCCTGACGCACATCGAGCGGCGGATAATAGTCGACGGAAACGCCCATCTCGGCCAGTTCGAGCCCCATCGCATAGGCATTGAGGCGGGCTGCCTCGATCGCACTGGCCGGGGCAATCTGATACAGCGCATCGAACGCCTCGCCCGCTGGAAAGGGGGACCATAATGGCGGACGCAACCGCGCCACGCGCCCGCCCTCCTGATCGATCGAAATCAGCAGTTTCTCCCGCCCGTGAATTGCGCGCAGAGAATCTGTGAGAGCACGCAATTGCCCCGGAGTTTCGCAGTTTCGCCCGAACAGAATATAGCCTGCCGGATCAGCCTCCTTGAAGAAGGCTGTCTCATTTGGCGTCAGAGCGGTTCCGGCCAATCCAAAAATTGCAGGTGTCATCACCGATAAGCGTTGCACCAGCCCGCGCTTTGCGCAAGCATTTGTGGCCGCCCCCATGTGCAAAAGTTGCCGGGCGCAGCAATCAATCGCTGCGCCCCCTTACCCCTCACTTCACCTGACACGCAATCCCGTCAGCCTTCAAAGCACGGCACAGCTGATCGGCCGCAGCCCGGTCGCTGGCGATGGCTTGCAGGCGGAACACAGTGCCAATATCGGCCTGCCCTTGCTCAATCCGGTATGTGAAGCCATTCAAGGCATCGGTTTGGCGGGTCAGACGGTTCCAGCCTTCGACCGCGCTTTCCCGTGTCGAGAAGGCAGCGACCTGAACGCCGACACCGCCGGACCGCGCGGCTGAACCACTTGCAGAGGCATCGGCATTATCAGCAGCACTGTCCGAACCGCCACCTCCGGCGCCGATTGTGGCTGCGTCAATACTCGGTTTGGCGCCCTCGGCATTGCTGCCATCAGCACTACCGGTATTCATCCGCCCTTCCCGGCTCTGACCATCACCCACGACCGGTGCGACATCGCCAGTGCCCGCAAATTCCTTGCCGCCAGCGTCTTCCGGGCGCGTTTTCATCGGCCCTTCGGGCGCTGCTATCGTGCTGCCATCGGCAACCAGCTCAGGATCAGGACCGCGATTACTGAAATAGTATATAGCGCCCAAAATTAGCGCGAGCAGCAGCAATGCGAGAAGGCCAAGACCGATAATCCGGCCGGTATCCACGCCCTCATCCTCCTCATCGTAATCCGATTCCAGCCACGGCAAGGGGCCGTCATCTTCCACGAGGGAGAGTTCGTCACTATCGCGGTCGATTTCGCCCGTTGTCACTACGGTATCATAGCCGGTTTCAGGGCCGGTCTCAGGGCCGGTTTCAGGGGTGCCATCAAGATCGGTCATGTCATCACCGGATGCATCACCACTGCGGCCATTATCATTCTGAATAGTCATTACTTCACATCTCCTCGACCGCTTCGACACCCAGCAAAGCCAATCCGTTTCGGATAATCTGCCCGATTTGGGACGCCAGGAACAGCCTTGCCGCGCTCAAATCAGCTTGCTGTGCCACGATGAACCGCTTTTCAGGCCGGTCATTGCCGAGATTGTAATAGGCATGAAATGCTCCGGCGAGGTCGTAGAGATAAAACGCAATGCGGTGCGGTTCGCGCGCCGCGGCTGCCGCTTCGACAATCCGCGGAAATTGCGCCGCTTGTTTAACCAGATCGAGCTCTTCAGCGCCCAGCAGTGCCGTATGATCGGGCGACGGGAAAAACCCCTCTTTCGCACCCTTGAGCAGTGTCGAATGGACGCGCGCATGGGCATATTGAACATAGAATACAGGGTTCTCCTTCGACGCCTCTATCACCTTGGCAAAGTCAAACTCCATCTGCGCTTCGGGTTTGCGCGTCAGCATCGTGAAGCGGACAACATCCTTGCCCACTTCCTCGACCATGTCGGCCAGGGTTACGAAATTGCCCGATCGTTTGGACATTTTCAGCGGCTCGCCGTCGCGCATCAGCTGGACCATTTGCACCACCTTCACGTCAAACGGAATGGTTTTGCCTTCGCCTTCGGCCAGCGCAGCAACAGCAGCCTTGATCCGCTTGACCGTGCCCGCATGATCGGCACCCCAGATATTGATCAGCGCATCGGCATTTTCCGCCTTCTGCATGTGGTAAGCGAGATCGGCCCCGAAATAGGTCCATTTGCCGTCTGACTTTTTGATCGGGCGGTCCTGATCATCACCGAACCTGGTCGAGCGGAACAAGGGCAATTCGACCGCTTCCCAATCCTCCGGCGGGGCCTTGCCCTTGGGTGCCTCCAGCACGCCATCATACACCAGATCATGCTGGCGGAGCCATTGTTCCGCAGCGTGCGGCTTGCCATCGGCCTGCAAGACCGCTTCGGAAGCGAACACATCATGATGAATGTCAAGCGAGGCAAGATCAGCTTTGATCATGTCCATCATCGCTGCAACCGCATGTTTACGGAACGGTTCCAGCCATTGGCTTTCATCCGCGTCTTTGAACCGGTCGCCAAAATCTGCGGCGAGCGTCTGGCCAACCGGGATCAGATAGTCCCCGGGATAAAGCCCTTCGGGGATCGCGCCGATATCTTCGCCCAGCGCCTCGCGGTAGCGCAGATGAACCGACCGCGCGAGCACATCGACCTGGCCGCCAGCATCATTGACATAATATTCGCGAATAACGCGGTGGCCCGAATATTCAAGCAATGCCGCCAGCGCATCGCCGACCACGGCCCCGCGGCAATGGCCCATATGCATCGGGCCGGTCGGATTGGCAGAGACATATTCGACATTAACCGACAAGCCGCCACCCATTGGGGACCGGCCATAATCAGCGCCCAAGGCGGCTATTGTGCCGAGCTCTTGCTGCCATGCGCTGTCCGACAGACGCATATTGATGAACCCCGGTCCCGCAATTTCCGCTGAGACAATATCCGGATCAGCGGCCAGCTTCTCAGTGATTTTCTCGGCCAGAGCGCGCGGATTGGTTTTGGCGGATTTGGCCAGTACCATCGCGGCGTTGGTTGCCAGATCACCGTGGCTGGGATCGCGAGGGGGTTCAACCGCGACGTTGCTGCGGGGTGTTGCGGCGGGCAAAGCGCCTTCGGTTTCCAGTGCGGCGAGAACGGCATCCACCTTTGCGGCAAAGGCTGCGTGAACGGTGGTCGCGGCAAGCGCGGCGGCGGCAGCGGCAGGGGCAGGTATTTCAGACATCACGCGCGCCTAGCCGAATTGGGCAGAATCGCAAGAGTGCGGCGTCGCACCCCGAAAAGAGACAGCAAACCAGTTACCGGGTGGCGTTATAGGCCAATTGCTGTTGAGTCAGCTGAAAACCGATCAGCAGTTCAAAAGTTGCCCGGTTCAATGCAGCGCGCACTTGCGGATCAGCCAGCGGATCAAGTGCGGCATCGGGATCACCGGCCTTGCGGCGGCGGGTGATTTTCTCGCGAATATCATCAGGCAAGGTGGCCGAAGCACGGTCCACAAAGGCGCCGGCCCTGGCAATGCCCTGCGCGCGTTCAGCACCGTCAGCAAAGGCAATCGTCACAGTGCCGATGCGCTTGGCCTGAACCGCCGAGCCGCCTTGCAATACGGTGGAAAAAAACGGCAGTTCAACCGTGCGGGCCCCGCGTGTGTCGGTGCGGCGTGCCAGCACGTCAAAGCGTGCCTCGGAATAGACTTTCGCACCGGCATCACTGCATGTGCTACGTACATTGGTGATGGCCGCAACCACGTCAATCTGGTCGGCAGTGGACGCACCAGCAGTTCTAAAAGTGGTGATATCACCGGTAAAATCGGGAATGCCCACCGCCGGACAGGCCGAGCGGACCGCGGAAATACCGACCCCCTGATCCACAATCAGATCGCCTTCGCGCGAACAACCCGCCAGAGCAGCCATCAAAATCAGCGCAGAAAAAATCGGTCGGCGAAGGGTCATGCAAGGTAGCCTTTAAAAATCGAACGACGCGGCTCTAGCGGTGCGCGTGGCAAAACGCTAGAGGGGTGGATATGAACGCCCCCTTGCAATCCCCCGAGAATAGCGCGGCCAGCCCCGCCCTCACGCTCCTAATCGCGGCGCCGCGCGGCTTTTGCGCCGGTGTTGACCGCGCGATCGAGATCGTCGAACGCGCGCTCGACCGTTATGGTGCGCCCGTCTATGTCCGCCACGAAATCGTCCATAACAAATTCGTGGTGGATGGCCTGAAGGAGAAAGGCGCGATCTTTGTCGAGGAACTGGACGAAGTTCCCGATGGCGCGCCGGTCGTGTTCAGCGCGCATGGTGTACCCAAGGCTGTTCCCGCCGAAGCAGAGCGGCGCGGCCTTGATTATCTCGATGCGACGTGCCCGCTGGTCAGCAAGGTTCACCGGCAGGCGGAACGGCAGATCGAGGCAGACAGACATATCATCTTTATCGGCCACCGCGGCCATCCCGAAGTCATCGGCACGATGGGTCAGGTACCCAAAGGCATGATGACTCTGGTAGAAACGGTAAACGATGTCACCGCCTTGTCATTCACGCTGGAAGAGCCGCTGGCATTTTTGACGCAGACGACATTGTCAGTCGACGACACAGCCGAAATCGTGCAGGCGCTGCAAACCAAATATCCACAGATCGTCGGGCCGAAGGCCGAAGACATCTGCTACGCCACATCCAACCGCCAGGCAGCGGTCAAACAGATCGCACCCGGCAGCGATCTGATCCTGGTGATCGGTGCCCGCAACAGCTCCAATTCCGTCAGACTGGTTGAAGTGGCCGAAAAATGCGGAACCGATGCCAGGTTGATCCAGCGCGCGAGCGATATCGATCCGGCATGGCTGGACGGTGTTGGCACACTTGGCCTGACGGCGGGTGCCTCTGCGCCCGAGCAGCTGATCCGCGAAGTCGTCGATAAAATTGCCGAATGGCGTATTGTCGAGGAGCATACCCTGGTGACGGCGGAAGAAAAAATGGTCTTCAAACTTCCGCGCCAGCTGACCGACTGAACCGCGCCGCATCATGGCAGTGTACACCCATCTTGGCGCGGAAGTTCTGGCGGAGCTGATCAGCCATTATGATGTCGGCGCGCTGGTATCGGCCAAGGGGATTGCAGAGGGTGTTTCAAACAGTAATTGGCTGATTGAAACGACTGGCACCGCTGGCGCCAATACGCGGTTTATACTGACCATGTACGAACGGCGCATTGACGTGCGCGAATTGCCATTTTTTCTTGGCCTGCTTGATCACCTCGCGGCACAAAATTGCCCGGTTCCTGCCACGATCCATGATCGCAGCGGCAATGCGTTCCGGCAATTGGACGGCAAACATGTTGCGCTGATCGAATTTCTGCCCGGCGTTTCAGTGGATGAGCCCACCCCTGACCAAGCCCGCGCAGTGGGCACCGCGCTGGCGCAAATCCATACCGCATCGGAAAGTTTTGCGGCGTGCAGAGCCAATGATCTGCGCCCCAAAGACTGGCAGGATCTGTTCGCGCAGTGCAGCAACGGCGCCATGACCGCGATCGACGCGGCACTGCCCGAAGCCATCGCGCGCTATCTACCCGATCTGATACATATGTGGCCGGATCATCTACCCACCGCGACCATTCACGCCGATCTGTTTCCTGACAATGTCCTGATGCTGGGTGACCGCGTGACCGGACTGATCGACTTCTATTTCGCCTGCACCGATATTGCCGCTTACGATTTGGCCGTAACGCATGCAGCGTGGTCTTTTTCAGATGATGGGAGCCGATTCCGTGCAGATATTTCTGCCGCCTTGATCGGCGGCTACACCGCTGTAAAGCCGCTCAGCCCGCAGGAAGCAGACGCCCTTCCGATCCTTGCCAGAGGCGCTGCAATGCGTTTCGCCGCAACCCGCACGTTTGATTGGATCAATACGCCAGATACCGCTTTGGTCGCGCGTAAAGACCCAATGGCATTTATCCGTAGACTGCACCATTATGATGCGCTTGAACACAAAGCCTTCCAAACACATATCTAAACGGGCAGAGCAGCCATCATGAAACGTGTTGAATTATTCACCGATGGTGCTTGCAAGGGCAACCCTGGCCCCGGTGGATGGGGCGCATTGCTGCGCATGGGCAGCCACGAGAAAGAGCTGTCGGGCGCGAGCGCGGATACCACCAATAACCGGATGGAGCTGACCGCTGCAATCAGGGGCCTGGAAGCGTTGATCGAACCGTGCGAGGTCGATCTGTATTCGGACAGCAAATATGTTCTCGACGGGATGACCAAATGGGTCGAGGGGTGGAAGAAACGCGGCTGGGTCAATGCCAGCAAGAAGCCTGTCCGCAATGCCGACTTATGGCATGAGCTGATCGAAGCTGCGGCCCGCCATAGGGTTCATTGGCATTGGGTAAAGGGACATAGCGGACATCCCGAAAATGAACGGGTGGACCGGCTCGCATCTGATCAGGCGGACAGTGTCCGATAAGCGTGACCCGAAACAAACCAGCCCGACCCTTACCGATCGGGCTTCTAATATAGAGGCCAAAACCCCCTATTTGGTCGTATCGACCACTTCAGCGGCCGGGCCGTTTTTGAGAACCGATTTGATCGCGTTTTGCGCAGCCGCTTTGGAGCTGTAGCCTTCTGTCCACCAGATTGTTTCCGAATTATAGATGAAGTAGGATACAAATTCGCCTTTTTTATTATTCCGGATTTCAAAACGGTGTGCCATCAATTATTCTCCTTGCATGGTGGTACCGCGCGCATTCTAGCCGGTGAGGCGAGAAAATCTAGGCAAAGCGGCGTGATGCGTATTGTGCTGCATTGATCTGCACCAGATCATCAGGAACGGTGTTGCCCAGCATTTGTGCAGCAACCAGTCTGGCGGCCGCCGGTGCCGTCTGGATACCCGATCCGCCTTGCCCCGCAAACCAGATGAAATCGGGATTGTGACTATCCGGCCCATGAACTGGCAAACGGTCAGGCGCAAAACTGCGCAGCCCCGCCCATTTCCGTTCAACCGCCTGCACACGCCAATCGGTCACTTCGCCCAAACGCTGAATCGCCAGCGCCACGGCCATCTCTTCGGGCGCGGCATCGCAGGGCTGTGACACCGCCTCGTCATGCGGGCTGAGCCATATTCGCCCTGCTTCCGGCTTGAAATAAAAACTTCCGCCAATATCCAGTACCAAAGGCATATCGGCCGGTGGCTGCCGGTCGACGCGCAATTGTATAACGGTACGCCGCAGCGGTGTGATCCCCACCGGCTTGCATCCGGCCAGCCGGGCAATCTCATCTGCCCAGGCGCCAGCTGCATTGACCAGTTGTTGCGCCCGAACCATCGCGCCGGATGTACTGCGGATGGTCCAGATGCCATCGGAACGGGCCGCACCCGCCATTCGAAACCGCGTATGCAGAACGGCCCGTTGCCGCCTTGCCCTGGCCAGATATTCGGCATGTAGGCCGCCCACATCAATATCGCAGCAGGCCGGTTCCCAGATCGCGCCTGTCCATTCTGAACGGATACCGGGTATATGCGCCGCTATGTCCGATTGGCCGATGCGGCTGATAGTTGCGCCTGTTTCAGCAAATCTTTGCATAAAGCTATCAAGCGCCGCATGGTCGCTGCCGCGCCCGATATACAGTGCCCCGCGCCGGTTCAGGAACCCGCCAGCGCGCAGCGCGCGTTCAGACGCAAGCGTCAGCGGGACTATATCGGGGCCGCCATAACATTCTTCCCAGAAAGCAGCCGAACGGCCAGTCGCATGATAGCCTGGATGATCTTCGGCCTCCAGCATCACCACATCGCTGGTGGTGGAAAGCTCGGCTGCAAGGCTGGTGCCCGCAATACCGGCACCGACAATCGCGAAATCGTGGACCGGCGTCGTCATCGCCCTCATCTTTGTCATCGTCAACGTGCTCTCACCGCGCTGGCAAAACTCGGTCAAGGAACCCGGCAATCGCATTCATCGCGCGATCGCGAACCGGATCGACTTCACGCAGGATTTCGTGGCGCGCCTCTTTGCCGAATTCAAACAGCTCCCCGGCAGGCAGTCTGCGCGCAGCGTCGCGAATCGCCTTGTGATCGACCAGCTTGTCATGGCGCGTGGACACCAGCAATACCGGCGTATCGACCGCTTCCAGGCGGCCTGGCGCAAAAATCGCTTTCATCGAGGCATACCCGCGCTCCACCCAGCCCCAGCTGCCTGGTCCCATGACCAGTTCTGGCCGGTGCTCGCGCCACCACAGCTCGTCTTCATACCGCTGCGCATCATGAGTCAGCAGATTGATCCGGCCAATCGGTACTTCACCGGGCTTCTCGCTCCATTTCCACGCCTGGGTTTTCGCGCCGCGCCAGTTACGGATCCATCTGGCGGCCCGGTGCATCAGCGAACCGGGCAGGACATTGCCGAAAAAGCCAAGCATTGGCGCTGACAAAAATACCGCATCAGGCGTAACCCGCTGCTCCACCACGCCGCGCAGGACAAGGTGCCCGCCCATAGAATGGCCCGACAGGACATGCGGCCCCGGCGCCGTGTCGCTCCACTCATTCCAGAACGATGCCAGATCATCGATCCAGATCGAATAATCATCAATGTGACCGGTGACCGCATCATCCCCCAGCCGCCCCGATCCCGCCTGTCCGCGCCAGTCCGAAGCGGTGACATTCCAGCCAGCATCATACCATTGCTGCAACGCTTCGAGATATTTTTCATAGGCATCGCCGCGGCCCGGAAAGAACATGATTGAGCCTTTTACCGTTGCGGATGTGTCGCTGTGCCGCCAGTCGATACGCCGGACCGCCTGGCCATCTCCTGCGTGCCAGACGCTTTCAGCGGCGGTGCCGGGAATGCTTCGCCGGTCGAATATGGAAGCCATCATGGCTAAATTGCCCCTTTGCCTAACGCCGCATTATTGCGCTTGGTTACTATTTGGTAAGTGATCGCCTGTAGCACCCTGATCGACGCCACTTTTTGGGGATTACAATGCTTGGTGAATACATCCATTACGGACTGCTCGCAGCCTTGGCAATCGCGCTGCTTTTTGCAGCCTTTACCGATATTCGCCGCAGGCAAATCGACAATTGGCTAAATATTGCGATTGTCATCGGTGCTCCGCTCTTCTGGTGGTCGAGCGGTCTGTCTCTATGGCCGGATGTGGCCATGCAGCTGGGGGTGGCGCTGGCCGCCTTTGCGGTTCTGGCCGGTTTGTTCGCCTTGCGCGCGATGGGCGGCGGCGATGTCAAACTGCTTACCGCACTGGCATTGTGGATCGAGCCAAACGCATTCATGCAATTGCTGATCATGATGGCGCTGCTGGGCGGTGCCCTCACCATAGTGATGGGCGGCTGGCATGTCATGCGCCGCCAGAAAGACCGGCTCGCCATCCCTTATGGCGTGGCGATCTCTGCCGCCGGTCTTTGGGTGATCGGAACACAATATATTCCTGCGGAAAGCATGAAAGCCATGTTGGGGTGAACCCGATTTTAACCAATCACCGCGTATTAGACACAATTGTAAACACGTTCAACACGATCCCGCGCCAGTTGCGGGCCGAATTAGGGGGCTAGATTAGCCATGGATAGGAAGAAAATGGTACTGCTGATTGGGGCGCTGATCATCGCGATCGGTACCGCATTTGCAGCACGCAGCATGTTTGCCGGGGCAGGCGCTCCACAGACAGAAGCCGCTCCTCCCGTACCCAAGGGCCCCAAAGTGCTCGTGGCGCAGCGAGGCCTGCCAACCGGCACCATCATCACAGCTGATTCGATCAGTTTCCAGATGTGGCCCGAGGAACTGGTCCAGGATGCCTACTTCATTGACGGCGAATCAGATGTACAAAGCCTGATCGGTACAGTCGTGCGCCATCAGATCACGGCTGGCGAGCCGGTGACCCAGGGTTCATTGGTGAAACCGGGTGATCGCGGCTTCCTTGCGGCGGCACTGGGCGCTGGTATGCGCGCAGTCACTGTTCCTGTATCAGCCAAGACCGGCGTTGGCGGCTTCGTCTTTCCGGGTGACCGCGTCGATCTGGTGCTGACCCAGTCCGTCAAGGGCGAAGATGGCGGAGAAGGCATCAAGGCATCGGAAACGATCCTGAGCAATATCCGCGTGCTGGCAACCGACCAATCTACCACGCAGGAAACCGTCGAAGGCAAAACCGTCGTTCGCGCATTTCGTACCGTGACACTCGAAGTGACCCCGCGCATCGCGGAAAAGGTCGCTGTTGCACAGACGCTCGGTACTCTCAGCCTGTCACTGCGCTCTATCGCAGACAATCAAGGCGAGCTTGAAAAAGCGATTGCATCGGGCGCTGTAAAAATCCCTGACAATGCCACTCCCGAGGAAGAAGAGCGTTTGCTGGCCCAGGCCGCATCGCGCCCGACCGAAGGGGCGACAAGCTTTCAAACCGGCGGTGACGTGTCACGTTTCCAACGCCGCACGATCGAAAAGGTCGAACCACGCGTCGCGACTGCCCCGCCCTCCATCGGGGTACCGGCTGGCACACCGCGCGCAGTGGTCGCAGCGGGCCCGGCAGTTCGGGTGACACGCGGCAAGAACACCTCGCAAGTTCCGGTTGCACCGATCGGCGGCATGGCCGTCCAGAACAGCCAGGACGAGAGTGATGACGATTATGAGGGTGAGGACGAATGATGAACCGTATTCTATCGTCGGTGCCGCCATTTGGCGCTCGATCCGCCCATCAAACCGGCAGCAACGCCGCTTCCAATCCTCAAACTAGGGGCACGACCATGACACGCCGCCTTACTGCAACTTTACTGATGGCCGGATTGGCCGCTGCGCCCCTCGCTGGAATTCCAGCCGGCGCCGCCAATGCCCAGTCAGTCCAAAAACCGCGCGGAGACATTGTTCTTTCGATCGGCCGCGGCGAACTGGTCAACGTGCCTGACGCGATGGCAGATGTGTTCATCGCCAATGATACGGTCGCTGACGTGCAGATCAAATCGCAGCGCCAGCTCTATGTGTTCGGCAAAACCGGCGGTGAAACCACCGTATATGCCAGCAACGCACGCGGCGATATTGTCTGGTCCGCCAACATCCGTGTCGGCTCCAACATCGACAGCGTCGATCAGATGCTCGCACTGGCCATGCCAGAAGCAAAAGTCTCTGTCGCCACTATGGGTGCCAATACGATGCTGCTGACTGGCACTGTCGCTGCTCCGGAAGATGCGTCCGAAGCGGAACGGTTGGTAAAGGCATTCGTCGGCGACGATGTGAATGTGATCAGCCGCCTGAAAATGGCCACCCCGCTGCAGGTTAATTTGCGCGTCCGGTTTGCCGAGGTCAGCCGTAGCTGGGTCCGCGAAGTCGGTGCCAATCTGGCGACTTTCGACGGGACTGACGGTTTCCGCTTTGGTGTCGGCAATGGCCGTACCGGTGCGATCCCGCAATATAGCGTGGGCGGCGGCGTGTTCACCGGCGTTACCACCGGCTCGGCAGGCACCTCTGTGGTGACCTCGCAAGGCACCGGTTCAACCATCAGCGGCTTTGGGAAGTTTCTCGGCCTTGATCTGGCTGGCGCTCTTGATCTTGCCGAACGTAACGGCCTCGTCACCACATTGTCCGAACCGAACCTGACAGCCTTGTCAGGCGAGACGGCAGATTTCCTTGCGGGCGGCGAATTTCCGATCCCGATCAGTCAAGGTCTTGGCACGACCGCGATTGAATATCGCAAATTCGGGGTCAGCCTGGCTTACACACCAACAGTTCTTGCCAATGGCCGGATTTCCATGCGGGTTCGCCCCGAAGTATCCGAATTGTCGAGCCAGGGTGCGGTGACACTGAACGGATTTCAGATCCCCGCTCTCACTATCCGCCGTGCTGAAACAACTGTGGAACTGGGTTCCGGCCAAAGCTTCATGATCGCTGGTCTGATGAGCAACAATGCGCAAAATTCGATCGATAAAGCGCCCGGAGTTGGCGATGTGCCAATCCTTGGTAACCTGTTCCGCTCCCGCTCATTCCGCAAGGGTGAAACCGAGCTGGTTATCGTCGTGACACCATATTTGGTGAAGCCGGTGAATGACAGCGACATTGTTCTGCCAACTGACGGCTTCCGCGCCGCAACCGAGCTGCAATCGCTTATCGGCTATCGCGGCAGTGACGGGGTTAGCGGCGGAACGCGCCAGGGGCCAACCGCCCGGAATGCTGATGGTTCACCGCCAGAAGTATCACGGATTGATCCCTCAACAGTTCTCGCGACCGGCGAGCCATCCAATGAACAGCCTCGCGCAAGCGAACGCAGTGCCAGTGCCCCAGCCGCACCTGGCTTCAGCCTCAAGCAATAAAGGGTATTACGATGCGTATTGCAAACAATAGCAAGCTAGCCGGTGCCTTGGCACTTTCGATCGGCCTTACCCTGAGTGCGTGCGGCGGAATGGCGACCAACCGCAGTCTCGAAAGCGTCAAGCAGCCTGTCGTGGAACGGACCAATTATACATTGGACGTGCGCGCGGGTGGCAGCGGTCTTTCCATTCCTGAACAGCAGCGTCTGTCTGACTGGTTTGAGGTGATGGACCTGCGGTATGGTGACCGCGTTTCGATCGAAGATCCAATGATGAGCAAATCCACGCGCGATGCGGTTGGTGCCCTGGCCGCGCGCCACGGTATTCTGCTGAGCGAAGGTGCGCCTGTTACATCGGGTTATGTCAATCCGGGTAATGCCCGGATCGTCATCACCCGCTCGACCGCCAGCGTGCCGGGATGCCCGGACTGGTCCGCCAATTCGGATTCCAATTACAACAACGGCACAAACCCCAATTATGGCTGCTCGGTAAACAGCAATATGGCGGCGATGATCGCCAATCCGGAAGATTTAATCCGCGGCCAGACCGGCTCCGGTCAGACCACCGTCTCCACCTCGACGAAAGCTATCGATAGCTACCGTGAGCAGCCCGTTACCGGGGCAGGCGGTCTTTCTAACACCAGTCCGAGCGAAGGAGGTTAAGCCATGAACGCACCTTGGAAACCAGGCGCTGGCGGTAACCGCGATCCATTTGCAGCCTATATCTGTGACGAAGCGGCGCTGGATATTTTGCGTCCTGTCGTGATCGAATTGGGCTGGCAGCCGGAAAAATGCAACAAAGGCGGCCTGCGCAATGCCGTGCAATCCCTGTCTGTCGCAGCCAGCCCGAATATCTTGATGGTCGATCTGTCAGAAAGCGGCGACCCGCTGAATGACATTAACGGTCTGGCCGAAGTGTGTGAGCCGGGCACGGTCGTTATCGCGATTGGCCAGGTCAATGACGTACGCCTGTACCGCGATCTGCTGGCCAGCGGCATTCATGATTATCTGCTGAAACCGCTATCGGCGGGCGCATTGCGCGACTCGCTCAATCAGGCTCAGGCTGTGTTTGCTGCACCGCGTGCGAGCGACCCGGAAGCAGCCAAACGCCACATCTCGACCGCTGTGGTCGGCACGCGCGGCGGAGTCGGCGCGTCGATGCTTGCGACATCGCTGGCGTGGCTGTTCAGTGATGAGCATGAACTGCCCACCGCACTGCTCGATCTTGATGTCCATTTCGGTACCGGCGCTCTTGCGCTGGATCTGGAGCCTGGACGCGGACTGACCGATGCGATTGATAATCCTAGCCGGATTGACGGTCTGTTTATTGAACGCGCTATGGTCCGTGCCAACGAAAAGCTCGCCATTTTGTCAGCCGAGGCGCCGATCAACGCGCCGCTGATGACGGATGGATCGGCATTCGTGCAGCTGGAAGAAGAATTCCGCCAGGTGTTTGAAATGACGATGATTGATCTGCCGCGCAACATGCTGATCAATTTCCCGCATTTGCTGGCGGACGTAAACGTGGTGATCCTGGCGACCGAGATGACGCTGGCTTCGGCTCGCGATTCCATCAGGATACTCGCATGGCTCAAAACCAACGCGCCGCACGCTCTGCCGATCGTTGTCGCCAATAAGGTACAAAACGGTTCCGGTGAGATCAGTAAAGCCGATTTCGAAGCCTCTATCGAACGGAAGATCGACTTCACCATCCCGTATGATGTGAAAGCATCGACCAATGCGGCGAAGCTGGGTCAGACATTTGTGGCGGCGAACAAGTCCAGCAAATCGACTGCGATTGTGAAGCAGCTGGCCGACCGAATCATGGGTGCAAGCGAGGAAGAAATGGGCGGCGAGGAGCCTGCCAAGAAATCGCTTCTCGGCAGCTTCGATCTCAAATCGCTCATGCCCAAGAAAAAAGCCAAAAGCACGCAGCAGGCCCCTGCTGACGCTTAGGCTTAAACTCTACGGTAAACGTAACCGGGCTGCCGCCACTGCGGCTGGCAGCCCACAATATCCGGGTACTTCCGGCAATAAAGTAAGGAAAGGCAGGTCAATAGCATGAGCATTCTACAGCTCCTGCTGGTAGGCGCAGGGCTTATGGCCCTGATGGTGATCGGATATTCGTTATTCGCCGGCCCTTCCGCTGTTAAAGAAGGCCAGCGCCGCCTCGACGCTGTGCGTTTTCGCCACTCTGAAAGCACCGACACCAAGGTGGAATCGCAGCTCAAGAAAGCGATTGCCGCGCGCAAACCGAAAGCGCACAAGGTTGCCGGTTCAACCTCGCGCATAGAGGCTCTTGCCATCCGGCTCGACCGGACCGGCAAAAGCTGGACGGTCACGCAATATTTCTATGCAACTTTCGGTCTCGCTTTGGCGATTGCCCTGGTGATCTATCTGCGTAGCGGGGCGGCACTGTTGTCTGCCGGTATTGGCCTGGTCATCGGTGCGGGTCTTCCGCACATGGTCGTCAATTTCTTCATCAAGAAACGAACCAACGATTTTACGGCAAAATTTCCCGATGCGATCGAACTGCTGGTGCGCGGGCTGCGTTCCGGTCTGCCGGTCACCGAGACACTGGGTGTGGTCGCGCAGGAATTGCCCGGCCCGGTCGGCACCGAATTCAAAGGCATCACCGAACGTATCCGCATCGGTAAATCGATGGACGAATCGCTCCAGGATGCAGCTGACAAAATCGGTATTCCAGAATTCAATTTCTTCTGCATCACGCTTGCCATTCAACGCGAAACCGGTGGTAATCTGGCAGAGACACTGTCGAACCTTTCCGACGTGCTGCGCAAGCGGTCGCAAATGAAGCTGAAAATCAAAGCGATGAGCTCGGAATCCAAGGCCTCTGCCTATATTGTGGGCGCATTGCCCTTCATCGTGTTTGGCATGATCTATTGGATCAATCCGGGATATGTCGGCGGTTTCTTCTACGAGGAGCGCCTGATCGTGACCGGTCTTGGCGGACTGGTATGGATGTCGATTGGCGCATTCATCATGGCCAAAATGGTCAGCTTCGAGATTTGAGCAAGGACAGAGAGAAATGATCAATCAAGCTCCTGGACCGACTCTTCTTGGTGTCGATGTCGTTTTTGTCGGAACCATTCTGGCAGGCGTCGCTGCGTTCATGGTGGTGCTGGCAATCTATGCCGCCGTCACCGTGAAAGATCCGATGGCAAAGCGGGTCAAGGCGCTCAATTCGCGCCGTGACGAGCTGAAGGCGGGCATCGTGCACAGCCAGGCGAAAAAACGCGCCAGCCTGATTCGCAAGACCGATCAGACCGAAAAAATGAAAGACGCTTTGTCAGGCATGAAAGTGCTTCAACAAAGCCAGATCGAGATTATCCAGCAGAAGCTGGCCCATGCCGGTTACCGCAACAAGGAACTGGCGGTTCTGGTCATCGCCGCACGGTTGGCCTTGCCGATTGTTCTGGGCAGCCTTGGCTTCCTGATGATCTACGTCGTTGATTATTTCCCTGACTGGGGTGATATGAAGCGCCTCGGCGCGTTCGCAGCTTTGCTGGCGGTAGGCTATAAAGGTCCAGAGTTTTACCTGAAGAACAAAGCCGGCAAGCGCACTGATCTGATCCGCAAGGGTTTGCCCGATGCGCTCGACCTGCTGGTGATTTGTGCCGAAGCCGGTCTGACGGTTGACGCTGCATTCAACCGCGTCGCCAAGGAACTTGGCCGTGCCTATCCCGAACTGGGTGACGAGTTTGCGCTGACTGCCATCGAATTGTCCTTCCTGACCGAACGGAAAATGGCATTTGACAACCTTGCTTACCGGGTCGACCTGGAAGCGGTCCGGGGGGTTGTGACCACTATGGTCCAAACCGAACGCTACGGTACGCCGCTGGCCTCTGCTTTGCGAGTTTTGTCCGCTGAATTTCGTAATGAACGGATGATGCGCGCTGAGGAAAAAGCGGCGCGTCTGCCAGCGATTATGACAGTCCCGCTGATCCTGTTCATCCTGCCGGTTCTGTTTATCGTGATCCTTGGCCCTGCGGCCTGCTCGATAACCGATGCCTTTGCCGCCAAGCCGGGGCAGTAAATACGCAGTAAATACAAGGCATTTAAGCCGCGGCCCCGGCGCAGATGGTGCGGCGGGGCCGTGTGCGGGCCGAATGCAGCTGGCGTGCAGAATTACCGCGCGGCCTTCCGGTCAGCATGACTGCGGACCAGGTCCAGCAAATCCCGCAAAATGCGCTGCTGCGATTTACTCAGCGGCGCGAGCATGTGGGCTTCACGCTCCAGTACAAGCGGAACAATCGCCCGGTACATGGATAGGCCATCACCGGTTAGCTCAAGGTGATGCGAGCGGCCATCCTGCTGGTTGGGTGACCGGCGGGCTAGGCCGCGCATTTCCAATGCTTTGCACGCACGGTTGACCGCCACTTTATCCATCAATGTTTTCGCGGTCAGATCACGCTGGGTCATCGGGCCGCCATCGCCGAGCATTGCCATCACGCGCCATTCAGTGACTTTGAGGCCAAATTGCTGCTCGTACACACCCGCCATATCATTGCTGACCGCATTGGACGCGACGGACAATTGATAGGGCAGAAATTCTGCAAGATGGAAGCTGTCAGTGCTCATCGATCCGGTTACTAATGCAACCGGTTTACTTGGCAAGAGCGAAGTGCCTCCCGCCGCCGCCCGGGCGGTGGTCAGGCGTAGCCCGGCTCGTCCCACCACGGATAAAAGTCTGGCATATCTTCGCTGACGCTGCCCGAATATTCGGGCGCGCGTTTTTCTAGAAAGCTCTGCACGCCTTCCGCCGCATCCTTACCGCGCGACAATGTATAGATGGAGCGGCTGTCAATCCGGTGGGCCATCATCGGATGGTTTTCCGAGGGCAAGCGCCACAGCATCGCCCGCGTAATCGCGACCGAAATTGCCGATGTATTCCGGGCAATCTCCAGCGCCAACCCGCGCGCCGCGTCCATCAATTCAGATGGCGGGTGGATCGACCGGATCAGCCCGCCCTTAAGAGCTTCCTCAGCACCGAATATGCGCCCGGTCATGCACCATTCCAGCGCCTGCTGCTGCCCAACCAGACGCGGCAGGAACCAGCTGGATGCCGCTTCCGGTACAATACCGCGCCTGGCGAAGACAAATCCATAGCGCGCCGTATCCGATGCAAGCCGGAAATCCATTGGCAGCTGCATCGTCGCACCAACCCCCACAGCGACACCGTTACAGGCGGAGATGAGCGGTTTGGCCGATTGAAACATCCGCAGGGTCAGCCGTCCGCCGCCATCGCGCACAACATCGTCGGACAGATCAGTCACTTCCGTAGTGCTGGAAAATGGCTTCGTACCATCATCAGGCGTCAGATCGGCTCCGGCGCAAAAGGCGCGGTCCCCCGCCCCGGTGATAATGACCGCGCGGATATCATCATCGGCATCGGTATCATCGAATGCCGCGATCATTTCCGCCATCATGTGGCGGGTATAGGCGTTCATCTTGTCCGGCCGGTTGAGCGTAATCGTGGCTATCGGTCCGTCTTTTTCAAGCAGGATCTGGCTATATGCGCTCATCGTTCTCTCCGGAAAAAATATGGCCGTCAAAGGCCCCGCTTGCGCGGAGCCTTCGTATAGCGGCGGATCAGCGCGGCGCCATCCGGATCGAACCATCCAGCCGGACATCCTCGCCATTGAAATACCCGTTTTCGATCATGGTCATGGCAAGATGCGCATATTCTTCAGGGTGGCCCAGGCGTTTGGGGAACGGGACCGATGCAGCCAGTGCGTCCTTCACCTGCGGCGGGGCAGCGGCCATCAGCGGAGTCTCGAATATACCCGGCAGAATGGTGTTGACCCGAATGCCTTCACTCATAAGGTCGCGCGCGATGGGCAAAGTCATGCCGATCACGCCGCCTTTCGATGCCGAATATGCCGCCTGGCCGATTTGACCGTCTTCACCGGCAACCGATGCGGTGTTGACGATAGCGCCGCGGTCGCCATCATCGCTCAGCGGATCGATGCTCATCATGCCCGCTGCGGATTTGGCAATGCAGCGGAATGTACCGACAAGATTGATCTGGATCAGCCAGTTGAACGCATCGAGCGGGAAGTGCGAGATTTCGCCGGTGTTGCGGTCACGCTTGGCCGTTTTGATGGCATTGCCGGTACCAGCGCAATTGACCAGGATACGCTCCTGACCGTGGGCTTCGCGGGCTTTGGCAAAGCCTGCATCGACCGACGCGTCTTCGGTAACATTTACTTCGCAGAAAATACCGCCAATCTCGGAAGCGACTTTCAGGCCCTTTTCTTCCTGGAGATCAAAAATGGCGACCTTTGCGCCCTTGGCAGCCAGCGCGCGCGCAGTTGCCTCGCCAAGACCTGATGCGCCGCCGGTAACGACTGCGGGTGTGTTTGCGCCGATTTCCATTGTGTACTCCTTCTCAAATTCTAAAATCAATTGGGGTTTCAAGGCGTTAAATTACAGCGATTCAACAATTGTGACATTGGCAACACCGCCGCCTTCACACATCGTCTGCAATCCGTATTTCTTGCCGCGCGTTTTCAGCGCATGAACCAAAGTCGCCATCAATTTGGTACCCGACGCGCCCAGCGGATGGCCCAGCGCAATTGCGCCGCCATTGACATTGAGCCTATCCGGATCGGCACCGGTATGTTTGAGCCACGCCAGCGGAACCGGCGCGAAGGCTTCATTCACCTCGTAAAGATCAATATCGCCGATGCTCAGGCCCGCGCGCTGCAACGCCTTGTCGGTCGCAAATAATGGCTCCTCCAGCATGATAACCGGATCGCCAGCGGTCACCGTCAAATTGTGAATACGCGCCAGCGGTGTCAGATTATGCGTTTTCAGAAATTCTTCTGATACCACCAGCACGCCGCTCGACCCATCGCAGATCTGGCTGGCGCTCGCCGCCGTCACAGAGCCGCCTTCCTGGATCAGTTTGACCGAGCTGATGCTCTCCAGAGTGGCGTCAAAGCGAATGCCCTCATCGACGGTGTGCTGCTGCTCCCCCTCGGGGGTTTCGATGGTTACCGGCACGATCTCGTTATCAAACGCCCCTGCATTGGTCGCGGCGATCGCTTTCTGGTGACTAGCGAGCGCGAACCTGTCCAGATCGTCTTTGGACAATCCGTGTTTCTTGACGATCATTTCCGCGCCCATAAATTGCGAGAACACGATGTTCGGATATTTCGCTTCAAGGCCCGGTGATTTACAATGTCCCAGCCCTTCCTTCATGTGGAAGGTCGCATTTGATCCCATCGGGACGCGGCTCATGCTTTCGATCCCGGCGGCGATAACCGCATCCTGCGTGCCCGACATCACAGCTTGCGCCGCAAACTGGATCGCCTGCTGCGATGATCCGCACTGGCGGTCAATCGTCACCGCCGGGGTCGATTGCGGCAGATGCTTGGATGCCATCACCGCGTTGCGGCCAACCTGCATCGCCTGTTCGCCCGCCTGGCTGACGCAGCCCATCACCACATCGTCAATCGCGCTGGGATCAACGCCAGTGCGCTCCATCAATGCATCAAGCGACAATGCCGCCAGATCGACCGGGTGAACACCCGAAAGCCGCCCCCCGCGGCGCCCGCCCGCCGTCCGCACTGCATCAACAATATAGGCTGCGGCCATAATATGCTCTCCTGAGAAGGTTCACTTAGTTACCTATGTTACGGGCAATGAGGTAGCATCGCAGGCTTTGCCGTCAAGCTGCGACGTTTGAAATTCGGACTGCCAAATGAACAAGCAACTCTTCATCCGGCACTGTTGCAGCAATGTTACATGACTCCATGAAACTAGGCCATTCATAAGCTTTTGCGTTGCTTGCAAACCAGCAGAGACGCATCAGGCGGCAATGCAACTGCCGTAATTTGCGTAAGGCAATTGTTAATCTGAACGTTTCGGAACTGGTTTTACCAGTTACAAAGGGGACTAATTACCTATGAAAAAATCTTCTATTTTGAAGGCAAGTACAGCACCTCTTGCGCTCGGGCTTATGCTCGCAGCGTCGCCTGCTGTTGTTGCTGCACAAGAGGCTGACGAGGAAGGTGCTCAAGCTGAAGTCATCACTCCAATCGTCGTTACCGGTTCGCGGATCGCCCGCCCTAACCTTGAGGGCTCGAGCCCAATCACAGTGGTTGGTTCAGAGCAGATTGAACTTACCGGTACGGTAACGCTCGAAACTTTGCTGAACGACCTGCCGCAGGTCATTCCCGGCAACAACCGTTCTTCAAACAACTCCGGCGGTGAAGCATTTGCAACTCTGGACCTTCGTGGCCTCGGTCCAAACCGTAACCTTATCCTGGTCGACGGCGAGCGTCTTGCGGCGTCTTCGACTACCGGCACTGTTGACATTTCGCAGATCCCGAATGCTCTTATCGAGCGGATTGAAGTCGTAACGGGCGGCGCTACTGCTGTTTATGGTTCCGATGCGATCTCGGGCGTTATCAACTTTGTCCTTAAGGACGATTTTGAGGGAGTATCCTTGAGCGGTCAGGCAAACATCGCTGAAGAAGGCGTTGGTTTCAACCACAACATTCAAGGTATTTTCGGCGGAAACTTTGATGACGGTCGTGGTAACTTGACCGTTTCCGCGTCGTACTTTGACCGTGATAGCGTAAGCCAGGGCCGCTTTGACTACTCGCGCGTTTCTGCCGGGCTAGGGCTAGTTAACGGCGTATTGAGCGTGATTGATGATCCCATCAATGATCTTGGTGCGGGCGATTCCATTCTATTCTCTGGCGGATCAGGTACGAACCCATACGGCACGGTTGTCAATGATGGCACTAATCCGTTCCGGAACCTCAACACGATCAGTCCAAACTTTGCCAGCTTCGATAATGATTGTAACCCCGCGACTGCAAACACTACAGTCACTGGCGGATCTATTTCATTTACGGACGCTGGTACAATTCGGCCTAACTCGACTGGTGGATTTTGTGCAATTCCGGTCAACGGTTCGCGTCGCTTCAACTTCGCACCGCTAAACAGCCTGGCAATCGCCTTTGACAGGTTCAATTTCGCATCAACCGGTAGCTATGAATTCTCGGAAAATACTTCTGCGAAAATCTATGCCAGCTATACGCGGACCGAATCAACTGCAGAACTCGCTCCAACTCCGGCAGCGGGCGGTACTGGTTTCACAATCGGCGTAGACAGCCCGCTCATCCCTGATGATCTTGCTGCTGCACTTGCATCACGTACTTTCTTTACGCCGTCCATGTCATCCGTACGGTTTGGTAGTCAGGCCGCATGTGAAGACACTGACGGAGATGACGTGGCGGATCGTGCGTGTACCGAACAATCTGGTGCAAACGACCCATTTTCGTTCAACCGCCGGTTCTTTGAAACGGGTCCCCGGATTGCTACGACTGAGTCTGAAGCGTTCCAAATCCGTTCGATCGTTGAGCACCGTCTTACTGACAATCTGACAGCCAGCTTCGTCGCGAGCTTCGGTCGCTCAGAGCTCGATCAGCGCGGTCAAGGTAACATCAACCGTACTGCGGTTGAGCAAGGCTTGGCAGATTGTATCAATGCTGACGGCGTTCGGAATGGTGCCGGAATACTGCCAGGTTGTGTGGCGGTAGATATCTTCGGTATCAACACACTGACCCCTGATATGGTCAACTTCGTACAAACTGATACGTTTGATACAGATACATTCGAACAAATTCGGGTTGCAGCCAACGTTGCAGGTAGCCTGTTCGATCTCCCAGCGGGGCCTTTGGGCATTGCTGTTGGTGCTGAATATCGTAAGGATACCGGTGAATCGGTCCCTGATGATGCCAAGCGTCGCGGTGAAATCATCGGCTTCAACCAGGCTAACCCGCTTTCCGGCGTTATCGACGTTCGCGAAGTTTACGGGGAAGTTCGTATTCCAGTCCTGGGCGGTGATGCTGGTATTGTTGACTCGCTCGTTTTGGAAGCGGGTGCACGGTACTCCGATTACAACCTTATCGGCGGATTGTTCAACTGGAAGGTTGGCGTTGAGCTTGCACCGGTAAACTGGCTGCGGTTCCGTGCTGCTTACAATAAAGCGGCGCGCGCTCCGAGTGTCTTCGAACTGTTCCAGAACGGTGACCAGGGCTTCCCATCCTATACGGATCCTTGTAACGCCATCAACGCCGGTCGGGATGATGCGTTTTGTGTTGCCCAGGGTGTTCCGGCTTCGGCACTTCCTACTTTTGCGCAGGCAAATAGTCAGGTCCAAGCCTTTGCGTTCGGTAACCCGAATCTGAGCGAAGAAAACGCTGAAACTTACACCATTGGCGGTGTGTTGACGCCTGACTTCTTCCCGCTTGGTCGCTTGTCGTTGACTGTCGATTACTACAACATTGAAATTAATGATCTGAACGCTGCACAAGGCGCACAGTTCTTCATCAATGATTGCTTCAACAACCAGACAGTTGATTCCTGTAATCGGATCACTCGTGATACAAGCGGTCAGATTGTTCGTGTAAACACAACTCGTGTGAACAGTGCCAATGCTCTGAAAACTTCGGGCATTGATGCCGGTCTTAACTGGTCGATTCCGATTGACGAAATCTTCGGTAGCGGTAACGGTCGGATTACTATCGACGAACTGTTCACATGGGTGGACTCGTACTCAATCGGTGGTACTGAATTCGTTGATACAGCAGATGCAGGTTTGGGCGGTATCACATCCGAATTCGCATCGACACTCACAGTCGGCTACCAAAATGAAGGCTTCACTGGCCAAGTTCGCTGGGTCTACAAGAGTGGCGGTGAGCAAGGTGGAAACCTGTTCGGTACTGATGACCAAACCGGCTTCATTACACCACGTGTTCCAGATTTGAACTCAGTCGATCTGTCCTTGCGCTATAACTTTGGCGGTAATTTCTCGCTGACAGGTATTGTGCATAACGTATTCAATGAACTTCCACCGCAAACTGCGGTTGGTATCTTTGAGCAGGCAAACTCAAACGTATCGTTCTACAACCCGCTTCTGTTGGGCCGGAACTTTACCGTTCAAGCGCAAGTCCGCTTCTAAGACCTGAGACATTGAAAAGGGGTGTCGGAAGCAATTCCGGCACCCCTTTTTGTTGTAACATAGCCTTTTGGGCTGGGCTCCTCCGAATTTTTCGGACTTTTGGGCTCTGACTACGATTAGTCTGGGATGACATCAAAAGCAGCGGTCAGCCGTGTTTGCTCTCCCGGGAATGGAATGGTCCCATGCCACAAATAGGAAGGGAACAACACTACCATTCCGACTTTCGGCTGGATCGACAACTCCGACGCTAAATCCAGTTCCAATCGCTCTGGCGGAACGCCGAATTGCAGCCACCCTGCACGATTACTTTCGGTACCAATACTATCCGGCAATTCAGCATAATATACAGAGCTGATCCAGCCTTGATCATGGAAATGGGCGATATGATGGCCATCTCCGTTGAGACGAACCGACCAAGACCCCCGAAAGCGAAAATTCCGCGACGCCCTTGCTAAAAAAGGGTGCTCAGGATCTTGAGGTAAATTTCGAATTTTGGAGTCGAGGATATGCGTTAATCGCTCCCGAAAACTCGCAAGAAACTCGTCTGACCGATTAAATAGGCTTCCAGAAGTCTGCGTGCCCTGGCGCAAGGACTGATTACCGGGGGCAGTGTGAGTTTTGTGCAACCGCTTCAATGAATTTGCGAGGCTTGATACGTAATCATTCGTATCAGCAGTTTGGACATCGATATTATGCGTGGTCACTAACGTGTCGTAATTGCACAGCCAGTTTTTGCGGGGATGATCAAGTAATCGCCATGCAGTCGAACGATAGGCCCATGCTGCTTGCGAGAACGGCTCACTCTCTATGACTTTCGCAGCATAATATTCTGCGCCATCAGGGTCATTACAAGCAAGCCGTATTTCAGCCAACGTGAGGTTAAGCGAATGGTCTTTCGGCGATAGGTGGACTAGTTTTTCGAGTATATCCAGAGCAATTTCGCGATTGCCAGCCCAAGCTTCTCCGAGCGCCCTGAAATAAGCGATTTTTGAATTGTCTGCGTGTTGCGTGGCTGCTTCATTTGCTGCACTCAATAGGCGCTCGTATTCTCCAAACGCTAATATTGCTGTCAAATATGTGTCCCACCAGGCAAATTCACCCGGATTAGAGCGCGCACGATTTCCAAGGTGCTCAAAAGGATCTTCGTGCAGTAAGTACTCATGACGCAATCTCACCAAGGCTTGACCGGCTTCTCCGTCGCCGGCTGCGAAAGCGCGCTTATATAAAACCTCTGCAGCTTCCACTTGATCCAATTCCAGCAGAACCGCCGCTTTTGCGGAATCGATCTGCGGTCCACGGGTACCCAGCCTTTCTAACTCCTCATATACTGCTAATGCCTCGTCATGCCTTTCACCTGCTCGCAGAGTAACTCCTCGGTTGAATAGAGTAACAGCGCGGCCCGGCTCAAGCCGCAACGCTTGATCGAAAGCTTTGACCGCGTCGTCAATCTGATCCAAATTTTTAAGGATAGTCCCCTTAACAGACCACATTCGAGCATTTTCAGGAAATGTGCGCAGGCTTTCATTTATCAGGGTCAGCGCGTGTTTTTCGTCGATCTTTTGGGCAGTAATCGCACGATTTATATGCGCATCAACAAGGTCTGGAAATTTCCCAAGAATTTTCTCAAACTGAAAGAGAGCTTTATCATTTTGACCATCAGCGGACAATGTATTGGCGTAGATATTGGCAATTTGTGGATCGGATGCATTTCGCGATTGGGCTTTACTGAAACAATCCAAAGCGACATCAAAACGGCTTATGTCTCGGGCCATCAAACCTGCGGCCATCAGAAGCTGAACATTATCACTGCCCCGCGAAACGATTGGCAATAATATGGCCAACGCATCGCTAATACGCCCTAACTGATGCAAATTTTGCGCCTTAGACAGTGCTTGGGGCTCAGTCATCGAAATATTCATCGGAAAATGCTATTGCTGACGTTTAACACGTATTCCTAGGCCGTCATTTACCCTAGCCATAAAACTTCCCAACGCTGCCCGTTTAATCGTAATAGGGTCGCCTCGCTTGGGCCGATTGATATATGTTGTGTCGGTCTGATACCAGACTGAACCATCCTCTAGCGTGAAAATATACCCTCGACGGCCTTCAGCTGCAGCTTTGATAATAGCGGTAATCTCTTTGACCTGTAGCTCTTCCTGATCATCACCTGATCTGCCGGAAAACAAGCCTATGCGGGGTAGTTGAAGGCCGAATAGGCCTCGCCTTTCATTACGTACATCCTCCCTACTGGCCACCAACAAATTGTCATTTTCTTCGGCGCTGGCCAAGGCGGTTACCGCTAAATCGTAACAAGTGACACGAAGGGCATCATCAACAATCGCCCGGCACTCCAGAACTTTGGTGAAGACCTCCGGCCTCGCCCGTTCGTCTTCTGCCAAAGCGACCGACGATGTAACCAGAGCCGCGATTGAAAAAGAGCTGGTAAATATAGTTTTTTTCATTCGAAACTCTCCGTTACATGCACTTTTTTCTCAATAGCCACTGTAGCGAAAAAAATTGATGAACGAAACCGTTCTTGAACGTTCGTTCGGTGGCTCGCTTCAGAAATTTTTAAACCCCCACCACCATCTCCAGCGCGCCGTCGCCCTCGTCGATGCTCACTGTGCTGCCGTCGGGGACTTCGCCCTGCAAGATCATCTCGGCAAGCGGGTCCTGCAAATAGCGTTGCACTGCGCGTTTTAGCGGCCGGGCGCCGTAGACCGGGTCATAGCCAACCCGGCCCAGCCAGCGCAGAGCGGCTTCGCTCAGATCGAGCGTGATCTTCCGGTCAGTCAGCAGTTTCTGTACCCTGCCCACCTGAATTTCAACGATTGGGGCCATGTGCTCTTGTCCCAGGCGGTGAAACAGGATGATCTCGTCCAGCCGGTTGAGAAATTCAGGGCGAAAATGCCCGCGGACCACATCCATCACCTGCGGTTCAACGTCGGCAACCTTCTGATCGTCCTCCATATTGGCGAGATACTGGCTGCCTAGGTTGGAAGTCAGAATGATCAGCGTATTCGCAAAATCGACCACGCGCCCCTGTCCATCGGTCAGGCGCCCGTCGTCGAGCACTTGCAGAAGCACGTTAAATACGTCGCTATGCGCTTTTTCCACCTCGTCAAAAAGCACCACCTGATAGGGCCGGCGGCGTACGCTTTCGGTGAGCACGCCGCCCTCTTCATACCCGACATAGCCCGGAGGCGCGCCAATCAGCCGCGCGACTGCGTGCTTTTCCATAAATTCGCTCATATCGATGCGGACCATCGCGCTGTCATCGTCAAACAGAAACTCTGCCAGAGCTTTCGTCAGCTCGGTTTTGCCGACCCCGGTGGGGCCCAGGAACAGAAAGCTGCCGAGCGGACGGTTCGGATCTTGCAGCCCGGCCCGCGCACGGCGGATGGCTTTTGACACCGCTTCAATGGGCTGGCGCTGGCCGATCACGCGCTTGCCGATAATCTCCTCCATCTGGAGCAGCTTCTCGCGCTCGCCTTCCATCATCCGG
This sequence comes from Pontixanthobacter sp., assembly GCF_049682855.1. Lineage (NCBI taxonomy): Bacteria > Pseudomonadati > Pseudomonadota > Alphaproteobacteria > Sphingomonadales > Erythrobacteraceae > Pontixanthobacter > Pontixanthobacter sp. Next base: position 148,286 of record NZ_JBAUIK010000009.1, read on the forward strand.
TCCATCGGAATGCCGGTGGCGCGGCTGACAACTGCGGCGATATCGTCTTCGGTCACTTCCTCGCGCAGCATCGCATTTTCGGTATGCTGGCCTGCGGCGTCGATCGCTTTTTCAAGTTCGGGTATTTTGCCGTAGGACAGCTCGCCCGCTTTGGCCAAATCGCCTTCACGCTGCGCCTGCTCAAGCTCAAGACGCGCCACGTCGAGCTGCTCCTTCAGCTTGCTCTCCGCATTGATTTTGTCGCGCTCGTTCTGCCAGCGGGTCGTCAATTCGGATGACTGCTGCTCAAGATTGGCGAGTTCCTCTCGCAGAGCGGTCAGCCGGTCTTTTGACGCGCTGTCTTTTTCCCTCGACAGCGCCGATTCTTCGATTTTCAGCTGGATGATCCTGCGGTCCAGCCCTTCTATCTCTTCAGGCTTGCTTTCCACTTCCATACGGATGCGGCTCGCGGCCTCATCCATCAGATCGATCGCCTTATCGGGAAGGAAACGGTTCTGGATATAGCGGTTGGACAGTGTCGCAGCCGCCACGATTGCGCCATCGGTTATACGCACGCCGTGGTGCAGCTCGTATTTCTCTTTCAGTCCGCGCAGAATGGAAATGGTGTCGGCCACGGTCGGCTCGTCAATATAAACCGACTGGAACCGCCGTTGCAGCGCGGGATCCTTCTCAACATATTTCTGATATTCATCGAGCGTGGTTGCCCCGATGCAATGCAGCTCACCGCGTGACAGAGCGGGTTTCAGCAGGTTGGACGCATCCATGCTGCCTTCCGATGCGCCGGCCCCGATCAACGTGTGCATCTCGTCGATGAACAGGATGATCTGGCCATCAGCGCCTTTCACCTCGTCGAGCACAGCCTTCAACCGTTCTTCAAATTCGCCGCGATATTTTGCGCCGGCAATCAGTGAACCCATGTCGAGGCTCATCAGAGTGCGGCCTTTCAGGCTATCGGGCACGTCACCATTGGCGATCCGCAAGGCAAGGCCCTCTGCAATGGCGGTTTTACCTGTTCCGGGCTCACCGATCAGGGCCGGATTGTTCTTGGTCCGGCGCGCGAGTATCTGAATTGTGCGGCGGATTTCCTCATCGCGGCCAATTACCGGGTCCAGCTTACCATCGCGCGCGGCCTGAGTCAGATCGCGGGCATATTTCTTCATCGCATCATAGGCATCTTCGGCGCTCGCCGTATCGGCTGTGCGCCCGCCGCGCAGTTCGCTGATTGCCGCATTGAGAGCTTTGGGATCAAGCTGCGCCTCTTTCAGCGCCTGTCCGGCGGTCGTGGTCGATGCGAGAGCCAGGGCGACGAGCAACCGTTCAACCGTGACATAGCTGTCACCGGCTTTCTCCGCGATGGTTTCTGCCTGATCAAGCACCCGTACTGCATCATTATCAAGACCCGGCGTCTGCTGCGCCCCCCCGCCCGATACGGCAGGAATTTTCGCCAGAGCGTCATCCACCATATCCTGCGCCGTACGGACATTACCGCCAGCACGCTGGATCAGGCCAGCTGCCATCCCTTCATCATCCTCCAGCAGCGCCTTGAGCAGGTGGGTCGGGGAAATACGCTGGTGGTTGTTGCGGATCGCGACCGTCTGCGCCGATTGCAGGAAACCTTTCGCGCGGTCAGTGAATTTTTCCAGGTTCATCGAAAATCCTTTGTCAATTGCTGGTCCAATATGGTGTGATATATCAGCAACACAAGATGTGGCAGCAAACTCTGTCCGCTGTGCTCCCGGTATAGCGGGGTGCGCGCAGCCAAGCTGCAATCTCAACCATATAAATTCACAGCCCTTTTCCAATCGTGCGCGCTTCACCTGCCGTCAGAAACCGGCTACGTCTGCGGATGAAAGAGAGTGTCGTATGAAGAAATGGCTGGCGCGTTCCGGATGGCTGCTATTGACTGCGGTATTGGTGGTCTTGGTTGGGCTGATGGTATGGGAACCATTCTTGGCGCAGAAAGGCCGCGCTGCTGAGGGGTCAGCCAGCCGGACATACGAGGCAGAGATCATCCGCAGCGAATACGGCGTGCCGCATATTTACGGCAAGACCGACGCCGATGTCGCTTACGGGGTGGCTATTGCCCATGCAGAGGATGATTTCTTCACGCTGCAGGATGTGATCGCAATGGCGCGCGGGCGCTATGGCGCGATTGCCGGGGAGGAAGGCGCGCAAGTTGATTACGTCTATCATCTGCTCGATGCACGCGGCACAGCGCGGCGCCATTATCCGGGTCTGCCCGCTGATACGCGCGCTCTTTTTGAAGCCTATGCCACCGGCCTCAACCAATATGCTGAGGAGAACGCTGGCGAGGTGAAATTGGGCAATCTGTTTCCGGTCAATGGGGAGGATGTCGCGACCGGCTTTGCGCTGCGTCAGCCGTTTTTCTTCGGACTGAACAATGTAATCGGTCCGCTCGTCGCGGGCGAACCTTTGCCGCCCGAATTCGGCCCGGCCATTCCGGGATATGACCCATCGGAAACAGCGCCGCCAATCATGAACAATCCCGATGGGAGCGAAACCGCCGCTGCCCTGCCCATTCATATGGGGGAAGACGGCGCAATGGCGGGGTCGAATGCATGGGCCATCGCTCCGGCAAAGTCAGGCGACGGCGTAACCCGGCTCGTATCCAACAGCCACCAGCCTTGGCGCGGCGGTGTCGCATGGTATGAACTGGTGGTTGAGAGCGAAGAGGGCTGGCATTATGCGGGGGCGAACTTTCCTGGCAGCCCGTTTCCCTTCCTTGGCCATAATGAGCATCTGGGATGGACCAATACAGTCAACCGGCCTGACATGACCGATATTTACAGGCTGGAAATGGATGATAGCGGTACGCGCTACCGGCTTGATGGCGAATGGCGCGATCTGGAAAGCACAACCGTGACACTGCCGGTCAGGATGGGGCCATTGGTGCTGCCGGTTCGCCGGACCGTTCACCGCAGCGCGCATGGACCTGTGATCATAAATGACAATGGTGCCTTCGCGATCCGCTATGGCGGGATCGACAATATCGGGCAGCTTGATGCCTATTACCGGCTCAACAAAGCCGAAACACTGGCCGAATGGGAAAGCGTTCTGGCACGGATGGATATCCCTTCGACCAATTTTATTTACGGCGATAAGGACGGCAATATCGCCTATGTCTATAATGCGGCGATCCCCAACCGGCAGGCCGGGCCCAACTGGCGCGGCATCCTGCCCGGCAATGATAGCAGCCTGATTTGGCAAGGCGCTGTCGATTACAACCGGCTGCCCAAAATCATCAATCCGGGCAGCGGGTGGCTGTATAACGCCAATAACCAGCCCTATTCTGCCGCTGGCCCCGCTGACGATATTGACCCCGGCAGCATTGCCCCTGAACTGGGGGTAGAGCTGAAAATGACCAATCGCGCGCGGCGGACTGAGGAATTGATGGCGCAGTTCGACATCATTGACCGTCCGACATTGGAACGGATCAAATATGATACGGGATACGTCCGGGCGGATTATGTCTCCACGATGATGGACGGGGTCGCGGCGATTGATACCACAGGCAAACCGCAATTGGCGCAAGCGCAGACACTGCTCGCCAGCTGGGATATTACATCGGACAATATCGGGGATGCCGACGCGCTGGCTCTGCTGATGATCCGCCCGTGGATGGGCGCAGAATATCAGAATCAGCCGCTGCCAGACGCAGAGGAAGAGCTGCAACAGGCCGCCGATCATCTGATGAAGCATTTCGGTACTCTGACCCCGCCGATGTCGGACCTGCTGCGATTGCGGCAAGGCCCCGGCAAATATGCGGTCGATCTGCCGCTCGATGGGGGCAGCGATACCCTGCGCGCCTCCACATTATGGAATGTCGATGAAGATGGGCGTTTATCCGTCCGGCATGGCGACAGTTTCCTGATGTTTATCGAATGGGAACCGGGCCAGCCAGTACGCAGCCAGTCGATCCAGCCATTTGGCGCCGCGACGACGCGGCCAGACAGCCCGCATTTCACCGATCAGGCGGCGCTGTTCGTCAGGAAGGAATTGAAACCGGTTCATTTCTGGCGCGTTGATGCGCTCAAAAACGCACGCAGCCGCAAAACTGTACGCAGCAACTGATTTCTGCCTATCATTCAAGGGACGATTACATATGCGCCTTACCCCCATTACCCGCTTTGCCTCGGCCAGCATTTTCGCTCTGTCACTTGTCGCCATGCCCGCCTCGGCGCAGGACCGCGCCGCCCGCGCAGGAATGGCTGCAAATGAGACTGCGGCGCCCGGTGATGCTGCGGCACCCGCCCCTGTGTCGCAGCTGATCGATGCAGTATCCATTCCGTATGAGCAATTCACGCTGGACAATGGCCTGACGGTGCTGGTCCATGAAGACCGCAAAGCGCCCGTCGTGGGCGTATCCGTGTGGTATGATGTCGGCTCCAAGCATGAACCGGAGGGCAAGACCGGGTTCGCGCATCTTTTCGAACATTTGATGTTTAATGGCAGCGAGAATGCACCCGGCGATTTCTTTGAACCATTGCAGCAAGTCGGCGCGACCGATTTCAACGGCACCACATGGTTTGACCGGACCAATTATTTCCAGACTGTACCGACCGGCGCGCTTGACCGGACATTAATGCTCGAAAGCGACCGGATGGGCTATCTGCTCGGTGCGGTGACGCAGGAAAAACTCGATAACCAGATTGGCGTTGTACAGAATGAGAAGCGCCAGGGGGATAACCAGCCTTACGGCCTGGTGGAATATGAACAGCTGGAAAACCTGTACCCCTCAGGCCACCCGTATCATCACTCCACCATCGGTTCGATGGCGGACCTGTCGGGCGCAACGTTGGATGACGTGAAGCAGTGGTTCCGCGACAATTACGGACCCAACAACGCCATTCTAGTGCTTGCGGGGGATATAGATACTGACACTGCCAAGGCCAAAGTCACTCAGTGGTTTGGCGCTATTGCACGCGGGCCGGAAACCGCTGCGGTGGATGCACCGGTCCCGACACTGGATGCGCCGCAAAGCAAAACTATTTACGATCAGGTCGCGACCCCGCGCATTTACCGCATGTGGGCCGTCCCCGGCCTTGATAATCCTGAAAACCTGCCGCTTTCGATGGGCGCCACCGTGCTGGGCGGCCTTGCCTCCTCGCGGCTTGATGAGGCGCTGGTGCGCGGCAAGCAGCTTGCGGTTCGGGTCGTCGCCCGCGCCAGCATTTTTTCCCAGGCGGGACAGTTCGTTGTCTATGCCGATGCGCGGCCAGGCGTTGATCAGGCTGTTCTGGCAGCGGCCCTGGACGAGGAAATCGCCAAGTTCATCGCCGAGGGGCCGACAGATGCAGAAATCCAGCGCGCCACCACGGTCTATGCTGCGGGCCAGATACGCGGGCTGGAGCAGGTTGGCGGGTTCGGCGGCAAAGCGCCCACACTGGCGCAAGGGCTCCTGTATGAAGGCAATCCCGCCGCTTACAAAGCCACATTGGAGCGCGCGGCCGCCTTGACCCCTGAAGAAGTGCGTGAGGCGACAGCCAAATGGATATCGCGCCCGGTCTTTGAATTGATCGTCGAACCCGGAGAACGCCGGGAAGGCGGTGAGAACCGTGCGGGGTTCGTGGTTTCCCCAGAGGGAACCGGTCCTCAGCCAGCGTTCTATATCAATCCCGTCACCCAGCAGGGTTCGGCTGCGGTGCCCGCGATTGCCGAAGCGGACCGGTCCGAGCTGCCGCCAATCGGTGAACTGAAACCGCTTGATTTCCCGGATATTGAACGGGCCACATTGTCGAACGGGATGGAGGTGTTTTTCGCCCGCCGCGATGCCGTGCCCGTGGTCAGCGTGCGTGTGTCATTCGATGCTGGTTTTGCCGCTGACCCTGAAAACCGGCTCGGTCTGCATTCGCTGATGCTGAGCGCGATGGATGAAGGGACCACCAGCCTGACCGCTTCGGAATTTTCGGTCGCCCGCGAATCGCTTGGTGCAAGCATTTTCGGTAGCGCCAGCGCCGACACGACCTTCTTTGGTATGGACGCGGTCACGCCCAATCTGCTCGGTTCTCTCACTCTGCTGGCCGATTTTATTCGCAATCCCGCATTTGATGAAGCCGCTCTGGAACGCGTGCGGGCGCAGCAGCTGACTCGTATCACCGCAGAGCTCAACAGCCCCGTCGCAATCGGCCAGCGCGTGCTGGCACCGATCCTGTTCGGGGCGCAGCATCCCTATGGCAATCCGCCATCGGGCACTGGCAGCGCCGAAGTGGTTTCCGCCATCACGCGTGAGGAGCTGGCTGAGTTCCACAGCAGCTGGCTGCGGCCCGATCTCGCCAAAGTGTTTGTTGTTGGTGATACCACGCTGGCCGATACGGTCACGCAGCTGGAGGCCAGCTTTGGCGACTGGGCCGCGCCCGAAGCGGCTGCGCCTGTAAAAAGCTATGCCGCGCCCATTCCTGCGCCCGAACCCAAGATTGTGCTGGTGGACCGGCCCAATTCCCCGCAATCGATTATTTTTGGTGCGCGGGTGCTTGAACAGAAGGGGACTGATGATCTGACCGTGCTGAATGCGGCCAATGAGGTGTTTGGGGGCAGCTTCCTGAGCCGGATCAACATGAATCTGCGAGAGACCAAAGGCTGGTCCTACGGCGTGCGCAGCATAGTGCAGGCCCCGCAAGACCGTGCGACTTTCCTTATTTACGCACCGGTCCAGGCCGACCGTACGGGCGATTCGGTGGCGGAGTTGCGGGCCGATCTGGGCTCCTATGTCAGCGGGAACGGGGTCACCGCGCAAGAACTGACGCGGCTCGTCAACGGCAATGTCCGCGAACTGCCCGGACGGTTTGAAACCAGCGGCGATGTCCTGGGCGGGATAGTCAATATTGTCACTTATGAACGGCCCGATGACTATTATGAAACTCTGGCAGAAAAATATTCTGCGCTGACGGCACAGCAGCTCGACGCTGCGGCATTGCAGTCTTTCAAGGGAGACGAGCTGACTTTTGTAATCGTTGGCGATGCGCAGATTGTCCGCCCACAGCTTGACGCGCTGGGCCTGCCCGTGGAAGTGCGGGAAACACTTGGCGAATAAACCGTTAGAGACACAATAAAAGGAGAATATATATGTCCGTAGCAGGTACCTATGACTGCGTAACCAAAAGCCCGATGGGCGACCAGAAAAGCACTGTCACCATCGTGCCAAACGATGATGGAACCGAATTCACCGGGACCAATCAGGGCGCGATGGGCGCAATGGATCTGGAAAATGGCAAGATTGACGGCAACAAGCTGACATGGACGATGAACATGACCGTTCCCATGCCAATGAAACTGGAAGGCGAAGCCACAGTCGAGGGCGATCAACTGGTGGGTGAAGTCGATGCGGGCGCATTTGGAAAAATGGCCATGACCGGCGAACGCAAGAGCTGATAACTGCTCATACCGCGCTCGTGAAAGAGCCATGAGCGGCCCCGCATTTCGTGATGGAATGCGGGGCTTTTCATATCTCCTGTCAACGGACAATACGGCTTGTCGATACCGGCGGTGGATGGAATGTCCTGCCCGGAGGGTTCGCGGCGCTTTGCGAGCGGCCGCCAGAGGGGCCAAGGCAACTGCGCGATCTGGATTGGAACCGTGCGAATTGCATGATGCCTCGGCATGCACGCAAACGTGCTCCTCACGAATGCGACCTGCGGCTAGCGAAATTGCCCGCGCAATGCCTGATAGGCAGCCGCCGCAACCGCGTTTGCAAGATTGAGAGAACGCACGATATCGGACCGCATCGGCAGATTGACCATCTGTGCGCTGTGCGCCGCCACGATGGCTGGCGGCAACCCCTTGGTTTCCTGGCCGAACACCAGATAGGCATCGGCGGGATAGTCTGGCGCGTAAAAACTGCGCGCGCCATATTCCTCAAACAGGAACATCTGATCCGCGCGCGGGGTACGCGCAGCAATGAATTGCTCCCAACTGGGAAATTCCGCCAGCCGTATATGCGGCCAGTAATCGAGGCCCGAACGCTTCACCCGCTTGTCTGACAGGTCAAAGCCAAGCGGATGGATCAGTACCAATTCCATATCCAGCGCCACGCAGGTCCGCCCGATCGCGCCCGTATTGCCGGGAATTTCCGGCGACACGAGGACGATGGACATACGCGGTGCGGTCATCGCCCGCGTATCAGCCCAATCACAAACATCAACCACCCCGCCAGCACAAGCACGCTGGAGCTGATGATCACTGCGCTGCTCGCCAATTCGAGCGGCGGTGACGCAGAGTGCCCTGCGCCCGCGATCGGCAAGGCTTCACTCGCGCCGGTCATGGCCGCCAGAGTGATCCCCAGCCACAGCCCAACCATCCCGGCAGAAAGCGCCCAGCGGGCGATTTTCTCCGTGAAAGGGGCCCATTTGCACGCGCTCCAGAAGACTGCGGCGATCATCACCGCCATGCCGCTTTGCACGGCATCGAGATGCGCGGACAGCGCCATGCGCGGATTGGCAAACTGTTGGACCACCAGCCCCTGCAACAGACCGGCCAGAAAGAGCAACGCGCCGACAAACGCCAGCGTCCTCGCACCTTCTTCCAGCCTGATCTGCATCAGCCCAATTTCGCTTTCAGCAATTGATTGACCACTTGCGGGTTCGCTTTGCCCTGCATCGCTTTCATCGTTTGGCCCACAAAGAAGCCGAACAGCTTGTCCTTGCCCGCTTTGTACTGTTCGACCTTATCCTGATTGGCAGCAAGGATTGCGTCAATCTCGGTTTCAATCGCGCCCGTATCCGATAGCTGTTTCAGCCCTTCTGTCTCGGCAATTTCGGTGGGTTTGCGGCCGGTTTTAAGGACAATCTCGTAGATTTCCTTGGCCTGACTGCCAGAGATATCGCCCGCGCCCTGCATACCCAGAATGGACGCTTGTGCTTCGGCAGTGGCATATTCCAGATTTGCCTCATCACCCAGCGACTTTACCACGCCGGGCGCGGTGGACATGGACCAATTGGCAACCGTGGTCGCAATCTCTGCCTCCGGCTTACCCAGATGCTTGGCGGTAATCGCCAGCAGCGTTTCAAACCGGGCGAATGTCTCGACCTCCACCGTCAGCACCGCCGCATTGTAATCGCTCAGGCCCAATTTTTCGACATAGCGGATGTGCTTGGCATCGGGCAGTTCGGGCAAGCTCGCGCGGCATTCCTCCAGGAAGGAATTCTCCAGATTCACCGGCAGCAAGTCGGGATCGGGGAAGTAACGATAATCATGCGCGTCTTCCTTGCTGCGCATCGAGCGTGTCTCGTTCTTGTCCGGATCATACAGCCGCGTTTCCTGCACCACGGTGCCGCCATCTTCGATCAGATCAACCTGACGGCGCGCCTCGCTTTCGATCACCGCCATCACGAAGCGGACCGAATTGACGTTCTTGGTTTCGGTGCGTGTGCCCAGCTCGGTATCGCCAACCTTACGCACCGATACGTTGACGTCCGCGCGCATGGAGCCTTGCTCCATATTGCCGTCGCACGATCCGACATAGCGCAGGATCGAACGCAATTTGCGCACATAGGCACCGGCCTCTGCGGGCGATGTCATATGCGGCATGGAGACAATCTCCATCAGCGCGACACCGCAGCGGTTGAGATCGACATAGGACATGGTTGGGTGCTGGTCATGCATCAGCTTGCCCGCATCCTGCTCGACGTGAATCCGCTCGATCCCGATGATCTTGTCTTCGGCGATACCGGCCTTCTCGTCTTTCTCGATGAGCAGCTGCCCCTCGCCCACGATGGGGTGGTACAGCTGAGAGATTTGATAGCCCTGCGGCAAATCGGCGTAGAAGTAGTTCTTCCGGTCGAAGCGTGAATATGTGTTGATCTCGGCCTCGATAGCCATGCCGGTGCGCACCGCCTGACGGATGCATTCGGCATTGGGCACGGGCAGCATGCCGGGCATCGCCGCATCGATCAGGCTGACCTGCGTATTCGGCTCCGCGCCAAAGGTCGTATCCGCACCGCTGAACAGCTTGGACGCCGATGTGATCTGCGCATGGACCTCAAGGCCGATCACGACCTCCCATTCGGCGCTCACGCCCTGGATGCGGTAGTTAGACATCAGAATCAATCTCCACAGTGCTTTTCTTCGGACCAATCGCGCGATCTAGCACGCCTTCATATTGCCACGGAATCGTGAATTCTATGCGAGACACGGTCTGAGCTTCATCCGCTCCCTTACCACCGACATCAACACCAGCCCCAAACACTTGTAACTTCAAACCGCCGCCAGCTTCCTTTGACTGTTTAGCAGTTACCGCGATATCGAACTTGACGTCTTTAGGCATTCGGAAGGCTTCTGCCCCAACTGGGCCAAACGCTTGAGATATCCCAGATTTCTTAATTCCGTCATTTATCGCTCGCAAAGACTGTGCAATGAACTCTGTCAGTTCATTATCTTCTTCAGTTTTAGCTTCGTCAGGCATAATTCACCACCACTTCTCCGGTTTCGCTGTGAACCCAGCACGCTCTTCAATCGCGAGGCCAGCGTTCATCACGCCTTGCTCGTCAAAAGCTTTGCCGACGATCTGGAGGCCCAGCGGAAGCCCTTCCGAGTTCACACCGCAGGGCACGCTCATCGCTGGCAATCCCGCAAGCGAAGCTGGCACAGCGAACACATCGTTGAGATACATGCCCAGCGGATCATCCGACTTCTCACCCAGGCCAAAGCTGGCGGTGGGCGTAGTCGGCGCGAGGATTACGTCGCATTCCTTGAACGCATTCTCAAAATCCTGCGCCACCAGCGCCCGCACCTTTTGCGCCTGCGTGTAATAGGCATCGTAGAAGCCCGCGCTCAGCACATAAGTGCCGATCAGAATGCGGCGTTTGACCTCGTCACCGAAACCTTCAGCGCGAGTGGCGGCGTACATATCCTGCAGGCCTGCGCCCTCTGGCAGATCGCGCAAACCATACCGCACCCCGTCATAACGCGCGAGATTGCTCGATGCCTCTGCGGGGGCGATGATGTAATAGGCAGGCAGCGCATATTTGGTGTGCGGCAGGCTGATATCGACCACCTGTGCGCCCGCATCTTTCAGCCATGCAATCCCGTTATCCCAGCTTTTGAGGATTTCGGGATCGGTGCCCTCCATCCTATATTCGCGCGGAATGCCGACTGTCTTGCCCTTCATGTCCGAGTTCAGGCCAGCGGCCCAATCGGGAACGGGCATGTCGAGGCTGGTCGCATCCTTGGGATCAAACCCCGCCATCGCGCCGAGCATAATCGCGCAGTCGCGCACATCATGCGCCATCGGGCCGGCCTGATCGAGGCTGCTGGCAAATGCCACCACGCCCCACCGGCTGCACCGGCCGTAAGTCGGCTTCACGCCTGTGATGCCGGTGAAGGCTGCGGGCTGACGGATCGACCCGCCCGTATCTGTGCCTGTCGCCGCCGGGGCGAGGCGCGCTGATACGGCGGTCGAGCTGCCCCCCGAAGACCCGCCGGGGCTCATCGGAGTATTCGACCCATCGGGGCGGCGCCACGGCGATGTGACGTTGCCGAAGTATGATGTCTCGTTGGAGGAGCCCATCGCGAACTGGTCTAGGTTCAGCTTGCCCAGCATCCCTGCGCCAGCGGCCCACAGATTGCTCGACACAGTGCTTTCATATTCCGGCGTGAAGCCTTCGAGAATATGGCTCGCCGCAGTGGTCTGCACACCTTTGGTGGCAAACAGATCCTTCATGCCAATCGGCACGCCGGCCATAATGCCCAGCGGCTTGCCCGCCGCACGGTCAGCATCGACGGCATCGGCGGCTTCGAGAGCCTTTTCCGGCGTCGTGACAATGAACGCGTTTAGCGCGCTGGCAGCGGCAACATTGGCGTTGAACGCCTCCGCCACTTCGCGCGCAGAAAAGATTCCGTCTTTTACGCCATCACGAATGGCCGCAACGCCCAGGTCGGTGAGGTTGGTCATATCTCGTCACCCTGAACGTGTTTCGGGGTCCATTTTTCCATCAGCTCAGTTTTCGCGGCAATCATGCAGAGTCCTTGTTTCTGGATCCTGAAACACGCGCTGCTGCGCAGCTGTTCAGGATGATTGAATGAAAATGCAATCTTCATTCAATCACCTTCGGCACGCCAAAAAATCCATGCTCGGCAGCGGGAGCATTGGCGAGAATATCATCGCGCCGGTCGCCTCCGGTTTTCGGATCGGCATTCACTTCATCCGCACGCAAGCGCAGCACGTTTGGAATAACGGCCGTCATCGGTTCGACATGGGTACAATCGACCTCGCTCAACTGGTCGACCCAGCCGAGGATTTGATTGAGTTCCGGAACCATACGCTCCAGCGCGGCATCATCCATTTTGATCCGCGCCAGCGCGGCGATTTTCGCAACGGTGGTCTTGTCAACGGACATATCGTGTGCCCTTTTTGATAGTCTATAAGAAAGCGCCGCCGCTATGGCCGCGCCCGGTTTTTACTGGCCAGAAGGCGGCCCCGCAGGAGGCGCGCCCGGAGGTCCACCCGGTGCGCCATCAGGCCCGCCCTGTTGTTGCTGCATCATTTGCTGCAACCCTTGCAAGCGCATCTGGAAATCTGATCCGGCCATAAATTCGGTCACTTCAATCTCGAATATGAGATCGGCATTTGGCGGGATCGGCGCGCCTTCTGGCGGGTTGGCGCCATAGGCTTTGTCGGACGGGATCGTCAGCACATACTTGCCGCCGGTCTGCATCTGGCGCAGACCTTCCAGAAATCCGTCAATCGCCGCCCCTTCTTCAATCGGGAACGGGTTGCCCTTGGGGAAAATGCCCGGCGGGATCGGCGGATCCTGCGATTCGTCGAACACCGTGCCATCGGTCAATTTGCCGACATAGTTGATGAATACCACATCGCCCTCGCTTGGCGTCGGGCCGGTGCCTTCGACCAGAGTTTCCAGCGAAACGCTTTTCGGGACAGCGGACCATGCAATACCCGCACCCACCAAGATGGCGACAATAATGCCGAGCCATAATTTGGTCAGCGAGCCTTTGGCCACGGGTTTGATTGGTACGCGGGTGACTTCGGTCATTGAGGATTCCTGAAAGTTTGGCCCGATAAACAAAAGGGCGCAGATTGCTCTGCGCCCTGATGGCTTATCACTGAACGCAGTTCAAGCGAGTAAGTGATGTAATGCGGCGATTATCCGTCACGTTCCATCCGCTTGCGATCCATCTTGCGGGCGCGGCGGACGGCAGCAGCCTTCTCACGGGCACGCTTTTCGGAAGGCTTTTCAAAATGGCGGCGCAATTTCATTTCGCGATACACGCCCTCACGCTGCAGCTTCTTTTTGAGCGCGCGGAGAGCTTGATCGACATTGTTATCGCGAACCATAATTTGCATAAATTCAAAAACCTCAAAAACGACACGAGCGGTTGCCCCGCCAGAGAGCGGAGGATGCCCTGTAAATACCACATAGAAAAGGGCCGAATCCGCGCGGGACCGGCTCAATATATGAGTCATGTAGCGAAACACGGCTGTTCTGGCAAGAGTTAAGGCGCCGAAGATGCAGCAGCGATGCAGCGTCGATGCAGCAGCGCGATGGCGAAGCCACTGGCACTGCGGCGCGTTCATGGCTAAGGGGCACCGCATGTCTTCCCTCTCACCATTGGCCGCCACGCTCAATGTCGCAATGGGCGGCGCTGCGGGCGCGGTGCTGCGATATCAATTGGGCCGCAGCCTGACGCAGTGGTTGGGCCCGCACGCAATGGTGGCATTCCCGTGGGCCACGCTGGCGGTGAATGTAATCGGCAGCTTGCTGATGGGGATGCTGGCGGGATGGCTCGCCAAGCATGGCGGCGAGCATAATGGCGAACAATGGCGGCTGCTGATTGGCGTGGGTCTGCTCGGCGGATTTACGACATTTTCCAGCTTCAGCCTTGAAATGATGCTACTGATCGAACGCGGGCAATGGGGACTGTCCTTTACCTATGCTGCGGTATCGCTGCTGGCCGGTCTGACCGGCCTGTATCTCGGTTTGATAATTATGAGGCTGGCCGCATGAGCGCCAATAGACATAATGACGCGGATGAAGGCTCCGGCAGCAATCCGTGGGATGCGGGCAAATCGCCCGACACGGTCCGGCAATTCACCGTTAGGCCCGACGATAATGACATCCGGGTCGACCGGTGGTTCAAACGCAATCTGCCGCAAATTGGCTTTGCGATGGTCAGCCGCTGGGCGCGTACCGGGCAAATCCGCGTCGATGGCAAACGCGTCAAGCCGGAGGACCGCCTCTGCGCAGGGCAGGTGCTGCGTGTTCCGCCGGGCGGCGTGTCCGCCCCGCGCGGGCCGCGCAGACGCGAAGAATTGTCGGGCGATGATATTGAACGCGCCGAGCGGATGCTCATCACGCAGGACAAGGCCGCCATCGTGCTTAACAAACCGCCCGGTCTGGCAACTCAGGGCGGCACCGGCACGCGCGATCATGTGGACCGGTTGCTGGATGCCTTTGCCGATGAGACATCACCCCGCCCGCGCCTCGTCCACCGGCTCGATAAAGATACCAGCGGCGTTCTGTTGACCGCGCGCACGCCGGGCAGCGCGGCGTTTTTCTCCAAGCGGTTTTCAGGCCGTTCGGCCAAGAAAGTCTATTGGGCGCTGGTGGTGGGCGTCCCCGAAGTACATGACGGTATTATCGAGGCAAAACTGGCCAAGCAGCCGGGCACTGGCGGCGAGAAAATGCATGTGGACGAGAAAGAAGGCCAGACCGCCAAAACCCGCTACCGCGTGGTTGACCGCGCCGGAAACCGCGCCGCATGGGTCGAATTGCAGCCTTTCACCGGCCGCACGCACCAGCTGCGGGTGCATATGGCGGCGATCGGCCATCCGATCGTGGGCGACGGCAAATATGGCGGCCAGGACGCGTTTCTTACCGGCAGCATCAGCCGCAAGATGCATCTGCATGCACGCCGCCTGATTATCGAACATCCCGACGGTGTGCCGCTGGATGCAACCGCAGAATTGCCCGAGCATTTTGCGGGCAGCATGGAACAGCTCGGCTTTGACGAGAATGACAGTGACGCCGCGCCCGATCCAGATCGCGGCCCGATGCCCAAATCGCTCCAGAAAAAAGCGGCGAAACAGCATTCCAAACAGATTCGCAAGGATGCACGCGGCGAACGGCGCGAACGCGGCACGGGCGGCGGCAGGCAGAAGCTGGGCAAGAAATCTGCGGCAAAATTCGCTAAGGGGCCCAGAGACGGAAGGCGTGGTGCTAAACCGGCAGGAAAACCAGCAGGCAAGCCCACCGGCCAATCAGGCCCGCGCCAAGGTTCCGCGCCCAAAGGTCGCCGGTAATGCATCCCAATCCGGCCTATCGTAACGGCACCCGCGCGCTGCATGAACAGGTGATAGAGCAAGCCGGGTTCGGAATGATTTTTGCTGAAACATCCGATGGCCCGCGCGTGGCGCATACGCCGTTTGTTTCGACCAGGGATGGCGCGGTGCAATTCCATCTGTCGCGCGCCAATGCGCTGACCAGACATATTGCCGGCACGACCGCGCTGGCCGTGATCAATGGCCCCGATGCCTATATTTCGGCCCGCTGGCACACCGACCGAAATTCGGTGCCGACATGGAATTTTGTTGCCCTGGAACTGGAAGGCCGCGTGCGCCGGATGGAACCGGAAGGGACATTGGCCATGCTCGAGACACTATCTTTGCGGCACGAGGCCCATACCGCTGGCGGCGCCCCGTGGAGCATGCGCGAGTTGACGGCTGACAGGGAAAAACGCCTGCTGGCCGGAATTGCCGGTTTCGAAATGGAAGTGCGCGAATGGCGCGATACAGTGAAGCTGTCGCAGGATGACAGCGCCCGGGATCGCGCCTCCATCGTTGCAGGGTTGGAGGAAAACGGCGAGACTATGATGGCCAATCTGATACAGAACCCGCCTGTCGCTGATCCTGCTGCTGTTCTCATCGGCGATCTGGCGAGAAAGCGGAACGCGCGATGACGGTGAAACTCGCCATATTTGACTGCGACGGGACGCTGGTCGATGGCCAGGCGAGCATATGCGAGGCGATGGAAAGCGCCTTTTCTGCCGCGCGTCTGCCCGCCCCGCCCCGCACTGCCATCCGCCGGATTGTCGGGCTGAGCCTGCCGCAAGCCTTGCGCCGCCTGGCCCCCGATGCGACCGAAGATCAAAACGCCACCGCAGTCGCCGCATATAAGGACGCATTCCGCAGCAGCCGGATGGCCGGGCGGTTGCAGGAACCGCTTTATGACGGCATCACCGATTTGCTGGACCGGCTGAGATCGGCCGGATGGAAGCTGGCCGTCGCAACGGGCAAATCGGACCGCGGATTGATATCCTGCCTAGCCGCGCATGGGCTGAGCGACCATTTCATCTCGCTCCAGACGGCGGACCGCCATCCATCCAAGCCGCACCCGGCAATGTTGGAGGCTGCACTGGGGGATGCGGGCGCGCTGGCAAAACATGCCGTAATGATCGGCGATACTACCTTTGATATGGAAATGGCTGGCGCTGCCAATGTGCGCGCCATCGGGGTGGATTGGGGATATCATACGCCGCAGGAACTGATCGGCACAGGGGCGGAAATAATTGCCACATCGGCGCAGCATTTGGGGGAGTATCTGGCATGAGCGACCAGCCAATCGGCGGGCAACAGGCCGAGGCCGCAGCCAGAATGCGCTTTTTTATCATCAGCGGCACGCGGCTGATCGGTGCAGTTCTGGTTATGCTGGCGATCATGGTGCTGATCGGAACGCTCGATTGGCCAGATTATGCCGGCTATATACTGCTCGGTATCGGGCTGGTCGATAGCTTCGTCATTCCGCAAATACTGATCCGGCGGTGGAGCACACGCGGGCGATGAAACGGTTTTACAAGGCGGTTGACGTCGCCCCCACCGGCGATGATTTTACCGTCACGCTCGACAGCAGGGCGGTAAAAACACCGCTAGGCGCGGTGCAGCGCGTACCCACCCGCGCGCTGGCCGATGCGCTTGCCGCAGAATGGAACGGGCAAGGCGATATGCTGGATTTGGCACTGTTCCGGCTGCGCGACCTGGCCGATTATGCGATTGATATCGTTGCCCCGGCACCGGAGGAAATGGCGACGAAGCTCCTCGCTTTCCTCGAAACCGATACGCTGTGTTACCGCGCCGATCCCGATGAATTGTTTTTTAAACGACAATTGGCCGTTTGGGAACCTGTGCTGACCGCGTTTGAAGCCGATCATTCGATAAAGCTGGAGCGCATCAGCGGCATCATGCACCGCCCCCAGCCGGACAGAACAGTGGCGACACTGCGCGCCGCGATCAGTGCGCTGGATGCTTTTACTCTGAGCGAATTAATGGCCAAAACTTCCCTATCCGCATCATTGGCGGTGGGCATGGCATCGCTCAGGCCAGATGCAGACCCGGCCGGCCTGTGGGCCGCCGCCAATCTGGAGGAGGATTGGCAGATTGAACAGTGGGGCAGCGATTACGAGGCCGAATTGGTGCGCAAGCGCCGCACCGCCGATTTCATGAACGCCCATGCTTTCGGGCAGTTTTTACGGTAATCACGCTGCGCCGCCAGCACCGGTGATCCAGCTGACAAGCTGGCCCGCCACATCATTGGCAGCATCATTCAGTGCATCTGCCACAGGACCCGCCTCTGCAACGACCCCCGGCTGCACGCTTTCAAAACGCTGCGTATAGGTGGTCCCATCACCCACCGTCCAGACAGCGTCAAAACGGATGATCGCGGAACCATTGCGCGCATCATAGCCAAATTCGCGGATGACCCCGCGCAAATTGCCATCAGCCTTCAGCCCCGGATCATCGCCATCAATCACGAAGCTGGAGGTGCGCGCTCGAATCGTTTCCGCCACCAGGCTGCGGAACAGCCGCGCGGGCTTGTCCACCCAGATCGCATCTTTGAGATAGGCAATTTCTGTCGCATCAACCTGCACCGGTACGCGATTGATATTGATTTTGGCCGGGGTTTCCAGCTCAAAAATGCGGATTGCGGATTTGGTCGCGCTCTGGATGGATACGCCGGACGACAGCGCATCATCGCTCGTCAATGTCAGCAGACTGGGCGGTGGTTCCGCTCCGCCAAGGCTCACACATGATGCAAGCCCCAATGCAGCAATAGCGACAAAGCCTGCGCGAAAAATGGCTGCGGGGCGAAATACTGGCCGCATACCGGCTCCTTTCATGATGCTCATGGCTCATACTCCGGCACGGGCGGCGCACCGAGCAGCGATCCGGCACCTTCTGTTTCCAGCCGTTCGGTCACACTGCGCAGCGCCTTGCTGGTCGCACGCAAATCTTCCAGCGTGGCCTGCGCTGCTGGCAACGTTTCTGTGGTCAGCTGCCGCGCAGCAGGGCGGGCATCATCAAGAGTGTCCGACAGCGATTGCGCCGCACCGCCCGCTGACGCCAGCGTTTCGCGCAGTTGCACCGCAAGCGACGCGCCCTCCTTATTGAGCAGAGTATCGGTTGATTTGGTGACCGCTTCGAAGGCATCCAAGGCTTGCGATGCTTCCACCAAAGTCCCCTCTAGCTCCTTCATGGTCGCCTGAAATTGCGGACCGGCATCTGCCAGTTGATCGGTCATGCGGTTGGTATTTGCCAGAATCGCACTGATTTCTGACTGGTTACGGTCTGACAATAGCAGAGTCATCCGCTCGGTCAGCGTGGCCAGGCGTTCCAGCAGCACCGGCGCGCTGGACAGCAATGCACCGATGCCCCCCGCCTTGGGCGGGATTTGCGGGATGCCATCTTCAAAGCACGCCGTCGCTGCGCAGGTAATCGGGGGTGCATCCTTGCGCGCGCCCTCCAGCAGAATGGTCGAGACGCCGGTGAAGGAACCCTGGATTGTCGCGGTGGTGCCGATCAGGATAGGAACATCCTGTTCAACCTTGATCCGGACCCGGACAAATTCCAGATTTTCTTCAAACAGTCTGATCTGGCTGACCTGACCGACAGGAACGCCAGCAAAGGATACTTGTGATCCCGTGGCCAGGCCGGAAACATCCTGACCAAACAGAATGTCATATTCTTTCTGCTTGCCCTGCCCCAATTGGGCAAGCCAGATAATGCCCGCAGCAATACCGGCAAGCAGCAGCAATGTGACTGCACCGACCCAGAGATGATTTGCCCGTGTTTCCATGACTGTCCTCTATGCCCCGTTTATGGCGGGCTTGTCCATCGATCTGGAATTGCTCGACATTGCGCGTTTGCTTTCGCGCGTCTGTGCTGCTTGCGCCGCACGTCCGCGCGGTCCGGTGAAGTAATCCTGTATCCACGGATGGTCGGTGGCCAGCAATTCAGGGATGGTGCCCACCGCAATCACGCGCTTATCCGCCAGCACAGCCACCCGGTCACAAATCTCGTACAGCGTATCAAGATCATGCGTGATCAGGAACACCGTCAGGCCCAGCGTTTCTTTAAGTTCCCTGGTCAGCTGATCGAATTTCGCCGCGCCGATCGGGTCCAGCCCGGCCGTCGGTTCATCAAGAAACAACAATTCAGGGTCCAGCGCAAGCGCCCGTGCCAGCCCGGCGCGCTTCTTCATCCCGCCCGACAATTCTACCGGATATTTGCTGGCCGCATCTGCCGGCAGACCCGACAGCATGACTTTATACTGCGCAATTTCATTGAGCAATTCTGCGCCCAGTTCGGAATAGAACTGCTTCAGCGGCACTTGCACATTCTCGCCCACCGTCAGAGTGGAAAACAGCGCGCCGCCCTGGAACAATACGCCCCAGCGATTGCGCACGCCAATCTGCTCGTCAGGCTCCGCATCGGTGATGGAATTGCCGAACACGTCGATCGACCCTTCGGCGGGTCGCTGCAATCCGATGATGGACCGCATCAGGACCGATTTGCCGGTTCCCGATCCGCCGACCACGCCGAGGATCTCGCCCTTTCGTACATCCAGGCTGAGATCATCATGCACGGTCTGCTTGCCGAACCGGTTGACCAGCCCGGAAATACGGATCGGAAAATCATCCTGGTCCATCAGCTCCACCCGATTTCGGTGAAGAACACAGCGAAAAACGCATCAATCACGATGACCATGAAAATCGCCGAAACCACCGCCTGTGTGGTCCGCTTGCCAACCTGTTCTGAATCGCCCTCGACCTGCATCCCCTGATAACAACCCGCAAGGCCGATGATCAGGCCGAATACCGGCGCTTTGATCATCCCGACCCACAGATCGTGGATTGGCACCACGTCCTTGATCCGTTCAAGAAAATTCAGAAACGGTATGCCCAGCGCAACTTCGCCGATAACCGCACCACCGATGATCGCGACCACAGCCGCATAGGCGCCGAGCAGCGGCATCATCAGCACCGATGCCAGAATACGCGGCAGGACCAGTGCCTCGACCGGGGAAATACCGATGGTGCGCATGGCATCGACTTCCTCGGTCAGTTTCATCGTCCCGATTTGCGCGGCGAAAGCAGAGCCTGATCGGCCTGCGACCATGATTGCCGTCATCAACACGCCCAATTCGCGCAGAGTGATCCGGCCCACCAGATTGACAGTGAGCGTTTCGGCCCCGAATTGCGCCAATTGCACCGCGCCCTGCTGGGCAATGACGATCCCGATCAGGAAGCTCATCAATCCGACTATCGGCAGCGCGCTGACGCCAACCAGTTCCATCTGACGTACCAGCGCCCTGCCGCGGAAACGGCTCGGATGCCGGATGACCGATCCGATGGCGAGAATGATCTGGCCCAGAAATCCGACGACCCCGGCCATTCCGCGCAGCAAATCGCGCATCATCGCGCCGACATGATCGGGAACGCGTTGCCAGACAGGCAGCCTGTCGGGCGCGACGCTGCCTGATGATTCGCGAATTTTCACCGCCTCAAGCAAACGCAGGCTGCGTTCTTTTGCCCCGGTAATCTCTGCGCCGTGGCGCTGCGCCAATGTGGAGGCAACCCACGCGCCGACCGTGTCAATCGCGGTCACACCAGCCAGATCGACCGCAGACACGGGCGCGTCAATGGCACGCAATTGCTGGTTTGTCCTGCCCAGGGTAGACACCAGATAGCGCCCGCTCAGCACCAGCCGGTTGCCGCCTGCGCCATCGTCTTCCAAACTGAATTGCGGCCCCTCGTCCATGAACACAGCTATGCGATGAAACCAATTGTATCACAACCCATTGTTTGGCCATTCCCGCGCCCCGATCGCCGGCTGCGGGACAGGCAAGTGCCCGCCCGCCGGGTATGCGCGCTTATCTGTGTTGCGCGGCGGCAAGACCGCTGGCAAAGGCTGCGTCATCATGACCAGCAAGCTTTCAACCACATTCGACCCGTCTTCCATCGAACAAAAGTGGTACAGCCACTGGGAAGATAATGGCCTGTTCCGGCCAGAACGCCCGGACGCGCAGCCTTTCACCATTGTGAACCCGCCGCCCAATGTCACCGGATCGCTGCATATCGGCCATGCGCTGGATAATACGCTGCAGGACATCGTGATCCGGTATGAGCGGCTGCGCGGCAAGGATGCGCTGTGGGTTGTGGGCATGGACCATGCCGGGATCGCGACGCAGATGGTGGTCGAACGCCAGATGGAGGGACAGGGCGACAGGCGAACCAATTACAGCCGCGAGCAGTTCATCCAGAAAGTCTGGGACTGGAAAGCAGAAAGCGGCGGAACCATAACGGGCCAATTGCGCCGTCTTGGCTGTTCGATGGACTGGAGCCGCGAACAATTCACGATGGACGAGCATTTCAGCAAGGCCGTGCTGAAAACTTTCGTCGATCTGTATAATGACGGATTTATCTATCGCGATAAGCGGCTGGTCAATTGGGACCCCAAGCTCAAAACCGCGATTTCCGATCTTGAGGTTGAGACGCAGGATGTGAAGGGGCACTTCTGGCATTTCAAATATCCGCTGGCGGACGGTGTAACCTTGGCCGATGGACGTGATTATATCGAAGTGGCGACCACGCGCCCTGAAACAATGCTCGCCGATATGGCGGTTGCGGTGCACCCGGATGATGCGCGGTATGCCAGTGTTGTGGGCAAAGAAGTTGTCCTGCCGATTACAGGACGGCGTGTGAAAATTGTCGAAGACGAGCACGCCGATCCTGAACTCGGCAGCGGCGCGGTGAAGATCACGCCGGGGCATGATTTCAACGATTTCGAGGTTGGCAAACGCGCCGGTTTTGCGGCGGCCAATATGCTCAATATGTTCGATAGCGAAGCCAATGTTTGCCAGACGGCAGATAACCGGGTGCCCGATGAATATCTCGGCCTGCACCGGTTTAAGCGCGACGGAGTTGATGGTGCGCGAGAGCTGGTTGTGAAGCAGCTGAAAGAGCTCGGCCTGCTGATCCCGCACACCACCAAAACGAAAAAGGGTGAGGAGCTCGCACTGGACTGCGAACCGCGCACCATCGCAACGCCGTTCGGTGATCGCGGCGGCGTGGTGATCGAACCCTGGCTGACCGATCAATGGTATGTCGATGCCGAGAGTCTCGCGGCCCGCCCGATGGAAGCCGTGCGCAAGGGCGATATCGAGATCATCCCGCAAAGCTGGGAAAAAACCTTCTTCCACTGGATGGAAAATATCCAGCCGTGGTGCATTTCACGGCAGCTCTGGTGGGGCCACCGGATTCCGGCCTGGTTCGGACCGAGCAAAGATGAGAACGGCTTACTTGCAACTCATATGGAGCAGCAATTTCATGCGGACGGTTCGTTTTCAGAAACGAATAGCTCTCAAAATCAGACGTTCGTTGCCTACTCTGAAGAAGAAGCAGTCCAACAAGCTAAAGAGTATTATGGAGAAACATACAGCATACAGATTGATCACACCCGCGTATTCCCACGAGCGACGAATGATACAGTTACACTAACTCGAGACAATGACGTCCTCGATACATGGTTCTCCTCCGGCCTGTGGCCTTTCGCCACGCTTGGCTGGCCCGATGAGAACGCGCCGCTTTATCAGAAACACTATCCCAATGATCTGCTGATTTCCGGCTTTGATATCCTGTTTTTCTGGGATGCGCGGATGGCAATGCAGGGGATGAAGCTGACCGGTCAGGCACCGTGGAAGCGGCTCTATCTGCACGGCCTTGTGCGCGCAGCGGACGGTTCCAAAATGTCCAAATCGAAAGGCAATGTGGTCGATCCGCTGGGGCTGATTGACCAATATGGCGCCGATGCGCTGCGGTTTTTTATGGCATCGATGGAAAGCCAGGGCCGCGATATCAAAATGGATGATGAGCGGGTCAAGGGATACCGCAATTTCGCCACCAAATTATGGAACGCCACGCGTTTCTGCCAATCGAACGGTATTGGCGGCAGCACCACTCTGGAAGCGCCCACCGCGACCAGCGCGGTCAATCGCTGGATCATTGGCGAAGTCGCCGAAACGCTGGCGAGCCTCGACAAAGCGATGGCCGATCTGCGTTTCGATGCGGCGGCCAATATCATCTACCACTTTGCATGGGATACATTCTGCGACTGGTATATCGAGCTTATTAAACCTGCATTGTCTGAAAAGCCCTCTCCCCTTGAGGGGAGAGGGTTGGGAGAGGGGAGTGCTGCGCCTGATAGCGACATCCCCCTCCCCCTGGCCCCCTCCCCTGAAGGTGAGGGGGAGACAAAAGCCGTTGCCGGTTGGGTGCTCGACCAGATTCTGGTTATGCTGCACCCGTTCATGCCCTTCGTCACCGAGGAACTATGGAACGCGCAGGCGGACCGTACAAACTACCCGCTGATTACTGCCAAATGGCCGGAATTCAGCGCCAGCGTGGATAATGATGCGAAGGCAGAAGTGGATTGGCTGATCGGCCTGACAAAGGCAGTGCGCGGCGCGAAGAATGAACTTGGCGTACCGCCCGGGCAAAAGCTGGAAGCCTATTGCCCCGCGCCAAGCGCGCTCGCCGTTGATGCCATTGCGCGCAATTCCGCCGCGATTGAACGGCTGGCGCGGATCACCGCGATCCATACCTCCGATGCGCCCGGCGGCGCAGCGATGCAGATCGGTGCGGGTTCCGACACGCTCATTATTCCGCTGGAAGGCCTGGTCGATATTGAAGCGGAAAAAGCGCGCCTTAATAAAGCACGCGAAGCTTCGGCCAAGGAAGCCAAATCGCTTGAAGGGCGCCTGAGCAATGCAAATTTCGCCGAACGCGCAAAACCCGAAGCGGTTGAAAAAGCCAAGGCCGACTTCGCCCATCATAGCGCAGAGGTAGAGCGGCTGACAGCGGCGCTATCGCGGCTGGGGTAAGCGAAGCGCCGAATATTTTCCTACGCGGATATTTCGTGCCATAAGCGCGAAATATTGTTGAAACGGGTGGCTGCTTGCATGTTTGACCGCCCGCCATCCATGTGTTCGGGGGGGGGGGCTATACCGCACTGTGTCAAGCGGCCAATATAGCTATAAAATGTTATGATACAGTATGTTAAACCTCGTTATCCCGCTTGACACAGTGTCAATTGTGTCAAGCAAGTAGGAAATAATCGATCGCTATGGCGCAATTAACGCTCGCAACTGATGATGATGGGGGGCCGGAAATCTTTGCCTCAGTTCAGGGCGAAGGACCCAGCATCGGCGCGCCGTGCACGTTCATCCGCCTGTCGCGCTGCAATCTCGCCTGTATGTGGTGCGATACCGCCTATACGTGGCGCTTTGATGGTGATGCGCACAACCCACCGCGCGCGCACCGCGATGATGTGACGTTTGATCGCAAGGCCAATCAGGTGACATTGGCTGTTGCCGATGCCGCCGCGCGGATTGAATCGCTTGGACAGAGACGCCTGATCATCACTGGCGGTGAACCCTTATTGCAAACCGGGCCGCTGGCCGAATTGCTTGAACTGCTGCCCGATATGACGGTTGAAGTGGAAACCAACGGCACCACCACTGCCCCGCCCCGGCTCGATATTCGCATTGACCAGTATAATGTCAGCCCAAAACTCGCGCATAGCGGCAATGCAGCAGAGCTGGCGCTGATCCCCGAACGGCTGCGCAGCTATGCCATCGATCCGCGCGCGGTCTTCAAATTCGTTGTCGCAAGTGAGACCGATGTTGTGGAGGTCGCCGAACTGGTCCGCGCCCATGCCCTGCCCAGAGAGCGGATATATCTGATGCCCGAAGGGACCGATAGCGAAAGCCTGCGGACACGCGAAAAATGGCTGACGCAGAGCTGCCTCGATCACGGGTTCCGGTTGAGTGACCGGCTGCATATCCATCTGTTCGGCGATACGCGCGGGACATGATGCGCGCGCTATTATGGACGCTTGGCGCAGCCTATCTGATCGCGCTGCATGCGGTGGCCGCGCTCGCCCTTTTCGCGCCGCATATGCTCCCCTATCAGGGGTGGCGGCTCGGCCTGCCGCCTGCCGAACCGACCGCCTATGTGGCGGAGCGGCACCGCTATATTGAATGGCTGGACAGACATGCAGAGGCAGGCGCGGTCGCCCTTGTCGGGGCCAGCCATTTGGAAGCGATGGACGGATCGCTGCTCGGCCGTCCGGTATTGAAATATGCCGCTGGCGGGGATAGCCTGCGCCAGACGGGGCAGCGGATTATGACCTATCCGAATTTGGATAAAGCCTCTGCCATCATTCTATGGGCCGGCTTCAACGATACGGCGCATCGCAAACCGCCGGAAATCATCGCCGATCTGCCAATGGTTCTGGGCCGTTTGCCTGCCAATGTGCCGGTGATCACACTGGCTCTCGCGCCGACCAGCGTGGCGCAGAAAAAGACCGATATTGCCGCGATCAATACAGGCTATGCTCGCCAATGCGCCGCAGTGCCGCGCTGTATATTTGTCGATACGGCGCGCGCGCTGGCTGGCCCCGATGGCGGCCTGGCGCGCAAATATGATCGCGGCGACGGCATCCATCTGAACCAGGCCGGATATCGCGCCCTGGCGCAACTGATCAAACCGGTTCTGCCCCCTGTGGAGGGTTAACAGCTGCCCTAAACCCCTTGCGAGCGCCACCGTTCGACAGTCCGCTCCACCGCGTCCTCCTCGCCGCCGGGAGCGTTCCATAATTCGACGAAGCTGGGATCTTCTGATGCGGGGCGTTTGATCTCCTCCAGATTATCAAAGGATACCCTGATCGGAATGGCCACACCTTCGCCGCAGATAATGCATTCACGGTTACGCAGCGCCGGGATGGAATCGAGGAAACCGCGTGCCCCCTCGGGCATCGCCGCTTTCACAAAGGCCTGATCGCGGTCATTGTTGAGCCGCATGGAAATGATCGTGCCGCATTGTGACAGAACACCTTCGGCGAGATCCGAGGGGCGCTGGGTGATGAGGCCCAGCGAGATTCCGTATTTGCGCCCTTCCTTGGCAATCCGGCCAAGGATATTGCCCACGGTCGAGCCGTCCGCATTCGCCTCGTTGGGAACGTAACGGTGCGCCTCTTCGCAGACCAGCAGGATCGGCCGCGTCTTTTCTTCGCGGCTCCAGATAGCAAAATCGAACACCAGGCGGCTGAGAACCGCAACCACGGTGGACGTGATATCCGACGGGACACCCGATACATCAATGATGGAAATGGGCTTGCCCTCTCCTGGCATACGGAACACCTTGGCGATGAAATCTGCCATTGTGTCGCCAACCAGCATGCCGGAAAACATGAATTGGTACCGCGGATCATTCTTCACTTCGTCAAGCTTGTTCTTGATCCGCATGAACGGGGCGCTGTTGGTCGATTTGTCGAGCTTGCCCATTTCGGTCTGCACTTCATTGGCAAGGTCAGACAGCAAATAGGGGATCGGCGAATCAACGGTGATTTTGCCCAGGTTTTCTGCCAGCCTGTTCCTGCTGCGCGCCTTGAGCAGACAGCGCGACAGGATGTCGGCGTCGATTTGACGCTCATTGCCGTTGGAGGTCAGCAGTATTTCGCAATGCTCCTCAAAATTCATCAACCAGTATGGCATCGCCAGATTGGTCACATCGAGGATTTGGCCATTGGTTTTGAATGCGGCGGAATATTCGCCATGCGGGTCTATCATCACGATGTGGCCGTCAGGCGCGGCTTCGCAGATGCGGTGCAGGATCAGCGCGGCACTGGTTGATTTACCGGTCCCGGTCGAACCCAGCAGCGCGAAATGCTTGCCCAGCATGGCGTCAATATAGATACCGGCGCGGATATCTTTGGTCGGATAGACGGTGCCGACCTGAATGTTGGAACGGCCATCACTGGCATAGATCTGGCGCAAATCCGCCGTGGTTGCCGGATAGATCATGGCGCCAGGTACGGGGTAGCGCGTGACACCGCGGCGGAAGCTGCGGATTTTGCCGGTCAGCTTTTCCTCATTTCCTTCCCCGAGAAAATCAATATTCGCCAGCACTCCGCCATTGGCGCGGCGGTCCTGCCGCTGATTGCGGACACTGGCAAGAAGCCATGTATCGCCGACCCGGATCTTGATCTGGCTACCCACTTGTCCAGCCAATGCGACCGATGGATCGGCATCCTGCGTGCACGCGTTCAGACGCTGGAGATCGAGCGCGATTTGCGATCCGGAACCGGCAATTTCAAGAACCACACCGATCGGCTGGGCTGCGTTATCTACCGCGGCAGTATCTGCAACAGTTTGAGGCTGCTGAAAGTTATGGTTAGACATGTCATTCATAATGCGCCCACTTACCGTGTGTTTATCTGGCTTTGCATTACGAACGATAGGGTTAATATCGCGTCAATTTTTGCGATAGGCCAGATTAGATCATGGCAAACAGGCGGCCAGCCATCCACCCCATCAGGATCGACAGCGACACTGCAAACAGGCCGTAAAACAGCGATTGCTGCTGCGCGAATATCTCGACCAGACGGCCAAACCCAACTTTGCGCACATTGACCTCGGCAATTTCGGAGGCAATTACGCGGCCCCGCGAGATGGCGAATGTTTCTGCGGTATATTGGCCCGTTTGCACATTTGATGGAAGCGTGATCCGCGCCTGATACAGCACCTGTTCGTTAATCTGGACGCCGTCCATATCTTCCTTGAACAGGCCCTGCCGCTGGCGCAGATCAACAAAACCTTCGGTAAAACGGGCCTGTTCTTCGGGATCGATTGTGCCGCTGGGGGAAAGCTGGATGAAATCCAGTCCCAGCTCGTAAATGGCGGCTGTCCGCTCATCAACAATGCTCGCAATATCGGTGGAGGATGCCACGGCAAAAAAGGACGGTGCGGACCGGAAGGCGGTGCTTTCTGCGTTCATCCAGATGCCGCCAATGCGGTCTTTCTCCCTCAGCTGGATGGGTTCCGTGGGTCCTTTCAAAATAACGACGATATCATATTGCTGGCCCGCCCGCGCCCCCGATGGATCAAGGATCGCGCCAAACAGCAGCAGTTCGGTGCCGACAAAACCCTGTTGCACCTGCACCTCGTGCTGGGAAACTTCGGGCACCAGAATCGGATCACGCTGCGCCGGCAGGGCCAGGAGGCACAGCGCAAGAAACAGGTAGCGGATCATAATGGCGTTACCGTATAAATCTCGTCCGGCTGAAAACCGAGCCCGAAGAACATCCGCAATGCCACCACCAAAACGATGGCCGCGAGGATCAGCCGGAGCCATTCCGGTTTTGCCTTTTGCGCAATCAAAGTACCAAACTGAGCGCCAGTAACCGACCCGAACAGCAAAAGACCGGCCAGCACAATATCAACCGCCTGTGTCGTCAGCGCATGCATCATCGTGGTAGCAATCGTGACAAACAGGATATTGAACAAGGACGTGCCAACAACCACGCCCGCGCTCATCCCCAGAATATACAGCATCGCCGGGACCAGAATAAAACCGCCGCCAACGCCCATCAGCATTGTCAGAATGCCAACAATCACGCCAAGAATAAGCGGCGCAAATGGCGAGATATACAAACCGGAACGATAGAACCGCCAGCGCAATGGCAAGGCTGTCACCAAGCGATGGTGCCGCCTTTTGGGTGCGGCAACAGCCTCTGCATTCTCGCGCGGCCGGATGACATCCAAAGCCTCCTTGGCCATCAGCGATCCGATCGTGCCGAGCATGACCACATATAGAATATTGATCACCACATCGATCTGGCCGACCGATTGGAAGAAGCGAAACAGCACGGCCCCGATCATCGCGCCAAAGATGCCGCCAACCACGGTCACGCCGCCAAGCTTGTAATCGACTCCGTTGCGCTTGGAATGGGCGAAAACGCCCGATACGCTTGCCCCGGTGACCTGTGTCGATGCTGATGCCGCCGCCACCGTGGGCGGGATGCCGTAAAAGATCAGCAGGGGTGTGGTCAGAAATCCTCCACCCACTCCGAACAGGCCCGACAAAATACCCGTCAGCGCCCCAAGCAGGACGATAACCGCACCATTGACTGACAGGTTTGCAATGGGAAGGTAGACGGGCAGGAGATCTTCCATACCTCCCCTTAACCCAGCGCGATTGGGGTGGAAAGAAGGAGACATGACGGCAGCCGTATAATCCGCGCCAATAGTGCTTTTTGGGAACTAGAAACCTGTAGTGAGCGTGATGGCTGCGCCGTTCTGCGGATCAGCCCTGCCCGCAGCGCGGTATCGGTAATCGGCAGACAGTCTGGCCGGCCTCCCGGCAATATCAAGCTCTGCACTGATCGAAGGGCCAATGTCCAGCCGTTCGGCACCATCCTGAGCGCCGCCCCATATGCCGCCGCCAGCGCGTATTGCGGCAAAGCGAGCGCGGGCAACTTCCCGATCAATTCGGGCTTGCCCGTCGGCAAAGAGAGTGGAAAAATCACGGCCGACATATCCGGCTTGCGCATAGACTTCCGCGCGGAATTCATGCGGCAGAGATATGGCGGGCATCTGTGTATAGGCAAACAGCGCGGGCCGGATTTCGGTGCCCGCATTCTGGCGGCTGACGCGCGCCTCGGCAGCGATAATCACCGGAATTCTGGGCATCGGCTGCGCCGAAATACCGGCCGCCAATTCCTGTTCGCGGGTTTTTTCAAGCGCGGATGTAACGCGCATATGGGCGGCGGGCCGATGCGCACTGGTTGGTGCAAGCCGGTACCGGAGCACCGCGCCCGCCTGGCTTGCCCCATATGTCGGCGGCCTTTGCCCGCTAGCTGACAGCGGTCCAGCCACATTGTCAGAACGGTAGAGCAACCAGCCATTCAGCGACCATCTCTGCTCCTCTGCCGCATCGAAAGAGCGTATGTCGGGCGGGGGTTCCGGGGCGGCGGCCAATCGCGGTAACGGGCCCATCGCGGTGATGTCTGGCGGCGATAATGCAGCGAGCGAGGGCATAAGCGGACCGGCATCTGGTGGACCAGTCTCCAAGCCGGAATTGCTTAAACCATCGTCCTGCACGGCTGGATTGGCGAATCCATCCAGCAGCAAAATCTGCCTGTCAGCAGTGAACGGTAATGCTACCTGCTGCGCAAACCCGATATCATTCATTGGTCTGTGTTCCGGCGTTCGCGCAGAAGGCGGCTGGTCAGCAGCCGCCTTCTGCGCAGTATGTACGCCTTCGCTCGTCAAAGCCGGGGGCATCTGAGAGAGAGGCATTTCCCACCAATATGCGCGCAGGGCGATATACAACAGTAAGACACCGATCAACGCATAGAGCGGCTGCCCGGCGGACCTGGTGGTTGCCGCAATGGTCTGTCGCTGCGCAACTAAGTTCACGCCCGCGCTTTCTTATGTATAAGCAACGGGTGGGCGGCATGATCGGTCTTGTCCCATTGCGGCAATTGCCCGGCCAATGTCCCGATATATGCAAATAAAGCGCGCCGCCCTGCCATGATTGCAATGATGTTCGTGACCGGAATGCGCAGCACCGCGCATAAGCCCTCGCGCCAGCCATATTCGCGTGTCGTAAACGCAAACCGCATGATAGCGCGCCACATGAAGCTGATGAAATTTAGCGTCAGGACCCATTTCAATCCCTCCGGCAATGCAGCAGGCTCGCCATAGCCATTTGCTGACAGCACCCAGCCAAGGGTCGATAGAATCAGCAGAATATACGCGGTGGCCAGCACCAGAGCAGTAAGCGGCCCGCGCCGGTCGCGCAGCCGCATCCAGATTTCTGCGGGGCGCGCTTTCCATCCCAGCCGGTCCCAACCCTGAAGCGCGACACCGTGTATCCAGCGCGTTTTTTGCCGCACCGCCTGGTCCAATTCTTTTGGGAAGCATGCGCGCGTTGCGATCAGATCACCACTGTCATCACGCATTCGAATAAAGCGGGCCGAGCCGCCCAATTCCGCCACACCCAGACCCAGCTCGTAATCTTCGGTGAGGCATTCTGCCGAAAACGGCAATCGGTCAGGCTTTGTTTCCGCCAGAGCGGTCAGCGTTTGCCGCGAAATAGCGCAGCCCACACCGGCCAGCGGCATCGCGGCCCGCATGGCATCGCGCACCACCATCGCTTTGCCATGCGCTTCGGCAAATTCTTCCTGATAGTGACCAGATATCCACAGCGATGATGGCTGCTTGACCGGCAAAACCGGCAATTGCACCAGATCAGAGCGTTCCATAGCCGATGTCATCAGCGCAAGAGCGGCAGGGTCAACCATGTCTTCTGCATCGTGCAACACGATAAACCCGCTGGTAAAGCGTTGCTGCGCCTCGTCAGTTTGAAGAGCTTGATACAGACGGTTCAGGCAATCCGCTTTGGTTGTCGGGCCGGCGCGGTCGTTAACTACCATCCGCAACCGCGTATCGCCGCGCGCTGCATGGATCACTGCCGCCATCGTTTCAGGATCGTTGCGATAACAGCCGATATAGAAGCGGATATTTTTTTGCGGCCACACCGTCAGCGCGTGACGGATGGTCGCACCGATCACTGCGGCTTCCTGCCAGGTTGGAATAAAGACAATCGCGTGGCTATCCTGCAGTGACAGCCGAGCGCCGCTTCCAGCCGCAGTGAAGCGGGCCGTCTTGGCACGCCCGGTCAGCTTCAGCCAGAACCACGCCAGATCGACGATCAGCTCGTCTAATGACCCGATTAAAAAGAACACTCCGGCGAATAATAGCAATTCGTGCTGGAACAGCACAAACCACTGCCATGCAGTGAAATCGCCCAATTTTTTGACCCCTGCCCGTGAGGTCCTCATCGCAAATAGGACTACCGTACGAACGCAGCCCTTGCAACGTGTAAAGAATTGCGAAAAGGGGGCAACAATATGGCTGAAAAAAAATTACCGCTTCGCTCCGTCTTTGCTCCTGTCCGCGCGCTGTTTGTCAGCGATGCGTCTGCCGGAATCCTGCTTATCGTCGTTGCAGCCGCGGCGATGCTTGCGGCCAACTCTGATCTGGCAACCGAATATACGACATTGTTCAACGGAAAACTGGGCTGGACCCCGATCGGGAAACTCGACACGCTGCATTACTGGATCAATGACGGCCTGATGGCGATTTTCTTTTTCGTGGTCGGGCTTGAAGTGAAACGGGAACTGATCTGCGGCCAGCTTTCCACACCCGAACAGCGCCGTTTGCCCGTTCTCGCGGCCATTGCCGGTATGCTCGTACCCGCCGCAGTTTACATCGCCATTGCTGGCGGCGATCCGCAGTTGATACGCGGCTGGGCGATTCCGGCGGCAACCGACATCGCCTTTGCGATGGGAGTGTTGGGGCTCCTCGGCAGCCGGGTTCCGGCTTCCCTAAGGCTGTTCCTGCTGACTGTTGCGATCGTGGATGATATTGGCGCCGTGCTGGTCATCGCCGCGTTCTATACAGCCAATATCAAACTTATGTGGCTGGTTGCTTCCTTGGCTGTTTTCGGCGTGATGGTGGCCATGAACAGATTTGGCGTGGCGCGTGTGTGGGCCTATATTCTGGTCGCGCTGGTCCTGTGGTTCTGCGTGCTTAATTCAGGCGTCCACGCGACCATTGCCGGTGTGGTGGCCGCGCTGACCATTCCGATGAACACAAAGGACGGCAACAGTTTGCTGGAAAAAATGGAGCACGGCCTTGCGCCGTGGAGTGCCTATGCCATCGTACCGATCTTCGGTTTTGCCAATGCGGGCGTGAATCTGAGCGATGTTGGCATGGACAAGATGCTCGATCCATTGCCGCTGGCGGTTGCAGCGGGACTGGTTTTTGGAAAGCAAGTCGGCATTTTCAGCTGCATCTTCATTGCCGCGAAAATCGGCTTCGCCAAACCGCCCATAGGCGCAAGCTGGGCAGAGATCTGGGGTGTATCGATCCTGTGCGGTATCGGCTTCACCATGTCGCTATTCATCGGCGAATTGGCATTCCCTGAATATCGCCTGCTGATTGACGAGGCGAAAATCGGTATTCTGGCTGGCTCCGTGGTTTCTGCGGTCTTGGGATATGTGGTGTTGCGCTTGACGACTACGCATCCCAACGACCCAACCGCAGGAACCAGTCTCGCGTAACTTGGTCCGGCACTGGCCCAGCACTGCCCCAGCACTGGCCCAGAACAGGCCCAGGCGCGCTTACCAGCTGCCAGTGTTTTCCATGCTCGCCCAAGGCTCCTGCGGCGGCAGATTGCCATCCTGAAGCAGTTCGATGGAAATGCCATCGGGTGAGCGGACAAACGCCATATGCCCATCACGCGGCGGACGATTGATGGTTACGCCTGCATCCATCAAACGCTGGCAGGTCGCGTAGATATTCTCGACGCGGTAAGCGAGATGGCCAAAGTTGCGCCCGCCATCATAGCGTTCGGGCTCAGTGCCGTCTGCAGACGGCCAGTTATAGGTGAGTTCGACTTCGGCTATGCCCGCCTGCCCCGGTGCCGCGAGGAAGATCAGTGTAAAACGACCGGCCTCCACGTCAAATCGCCGCACTTCTTCCAGGCCGATCAGTTTGAAGAATTCGACTGTCGCTTCGGGATCGCTGACACGGATCATGCTGTGCAAATATTTGGTCATCAAAGCTCCCTTCGCAGCGCCGGAACTGCGCGGAATGCGCGGTTTGGCGGTCTGGTCGCATCAGCACTAGCCACAGAATTTCGGGAGATATACTGAAAATTGCACGCCGGGGCTGCTAGCAGCCGGCGCATCCATCTGTACGGCACAAGGAAAAGGCCCGTCCCGCCTGCACCCCCTACAGACGAAACGGGCCTGATCGCGCGCGCTAGCCCGTTTTAGAAGCTGGCGCTCAGCGTGAAGACGACCGCGTCGTCAACAAAGTCATACGCCGGGGCAACAATATCACCCTCTGCGCCGACATAGGCGATACCCAGGGTCAGCGGTGTCGTCGGGACCGCCGCCTCTGCACCAACCGACCAGTCAAACGCCTTGCTATCACCGGTGAATGTCAGGAAGCCATCAGTATAACCCAAATGCCCGGTAACCGTGATCGGCGTATCGGGAATCCCAACCCCGAGGTCGGTATAGATATATGTATTGTCAGTGCTGCCAAGCGAATCCTGATCGGGTGCATAGGCCAGGCCGAGCGTAGCCTCTGCCGGGCCGAAAGTGAAACCGACAGAACCGTAAAATTCGGTGTAATCAAAATCACCCGGACCCGCGTCCGGATAGATATACTGGATGACGCCGACATCAATGCTGACGCCGTCGGTTACTTCACCGCTCCAGCCGCCGTAAATATCGAGTTCGGTACTGCCGAAGCCCACGGTGGTCTCGTCAAGAGAAGACGCCCATGTCCCGATATAGAAGCCCGAATCATGTGCGACATCAACGCCGCCCTGAATGGCCAGTTCACCGCCGGACAAGTCAACGCCGCGAAAACGGTATTCGCTCGTCAAAGCGACATTGGCGGAAACGGAGATAGAGGAGTCTTCTTCCTGCGCGATGGCAGATGTGGAAGACAGTACAGCGCACGCTGCGAGAGTTGCTGCGGTCATGCCGCGAATGGACGATTGCATACCATAAATTCCTTGGTTTGGTGTTGCTACGTCCCACCTGCATAATTGCCGGCCGCTTCATTTTGGTGTGCGGTCTCGTGCAAATATGAAATAAACTTGCCGATGAATGCTGCATCGCACAAGAGATATTACCGCAATCAGCACAACGCGGGTAAATGTGTGGGCTTTTTACATCACATTGGTACACGTGCCGCTATGCTCGATCATTGCAGCACGCATTGGCCTGTCCTATGGCCGCCGCATATTTGCACGCCAAATCTCTGGATTCCATAAGCTTCGATGTTCAATCCCATTCGCAAGGCATTTCGCAGAAAGTCCTCGCAGCGCGCCCCGCGTCTGCCCGAGGGCGAGCGCGTCTATGCAATAGGCGATATTCATGGCCGGCGTGATCTGTTCGATGCGCTGGTTGCGGCCATTGAGAAGGATGACCGGAAAAGCGGCAAGGCCAATACGACTATCGTGCTGCTGGGTGATCTGATCGACCGCGGCCCTGACAGTGCAGGTGTTATCAAAGCCGCGCGTGCATTGCAGGACCGGCATACGGTGCGCTATCTGATCGGCAATCACGAGGAAATGCTGCTCGATGCGTTCAAAAGTATCGATGTCATGCGGCATTTTCTGAAGCATGGCGGACGCGAAACCATTCTCAGCTACGGCGTTTCAATCAAGACATTCAACGGTTCAACCACCGAAGAATTACAGAAAATGATGAAGGCGCTGATTCCCAAATCGGACCGCAATTTCATCAAAGGCTTTGAAGAGATAATCGAAATCGGCGATTATGTGTTCGTACATGCCGGGATCGATCCAGAACGACCGGTGTCCGAACAGCGCAGGCGTGACACGCGCTGGATACGCGACCCGTTCCTCAATTCGACCAAGCAGCACTCGCATATGATTGTTCATGGTCATACTATTGCCGAAGAGATTGACCAGCGCGCCAACCGGATCGGGCTAGATACGGGCGCATATAAATTCGGGAAATTAACTGCTATTGTCCTTCAAGGAACCACGCGCCGCTACATTCAGGCCATCGAAGATGCCAACGGCACAATCTTGATCCAGAAAAGGGATGCTGCACAATGAAAATTGCAATGGTGGGCTCGGGCTATGTCGGCCTGGTTTCTGGGGCATGCTTTGCCGATTTCGGGCATGATGTGGTATGTATTGACAAGGACCAGTCCAAAATTGACCGGCTGCATGATGGTGTCATGCCGATTTTCGAACCCGGCCTGGCTGAACTGGTTGGCAAAAATGTCAAATCCGGGCGCCTGTCCTTCACTACCGAACTGGCTGACGGCATCAAGGATGCGCAGGCAATTTTCATCGCAGTGGGAACACCCAGTCGGCGCGGGGATGGCCATGCTGATTTGTCGTTCGTCTACGCCGTTGCCGAAGATATAGGCGCCAATCTCGCCAACGATGCGGTTATTGTCACCAAATCGACCGTTCCGGTTGGCACTGGGGATGAGGTTGAGCGCATTCTGGACGCAAGCGGCACGGCGCACACAGCGGCGGTTGTTTCCAACCCCGAATTTCTGCGCGAAGGGGCCGCGATCAGTGATTTCAAGCGTCCTGACCGGATCGTAATCGGCACAGAAGACGAATTTGCCCGCGATATTATGCGCGAAGTGTACCGGCCGCTATATCTGAACGAGTCCCCGATCATGTTTACGAGCCGCCGCAGCGCGGAACTGATCAAATATGCGGCCAATGCATTTTTGGCGACGAAGATCACATTTATCAACGAAATGGCAGATCTGTGCGAGAAAGTGGGCGCCAACGTACAGGATGTCAGCCGAGGCATCGGCAGCGACAACCGGATTGGCCCAAAGTTTCTCAATGCCGGTCCCGGCTATGGCGGATCATGCTTCCCCAAAGATACCCTCGCGCTGCTGAAAACCGCAGAGGATTACGAGAGCCCGGTGCGCATTATTGAGGCTGTAGTAAAAACCAACGATACCCGCAAACGCGCGATGGGCCGAAAAGTCATTGATGCGTTGGGCGGCCCCGATGCGGCGCGCGGCAAAAAAGTCGCTCTGCTGGGACTGACTTTCAAGCCAAACACGGACGATATGCGCGATAGCCCGGCAATCGCTGTGGCGCAGACGCTGCATGATGCAGGAGTCGTGGTCGAAGCGTATGATCCTGAAGGTATGGAGCAAGCCGCTCCGCTCATGCCCGAAGTCACGATGATGACCGATCCCTATACCGCGATTAAGGGCGCTGATGCGGTTGCAATTGTCACGGAATGGGATGCATTCCGTGCGCTGGATCTGAAACGGGTCAAGGCGCTTGCAAAAGCACCGGTGCTCGTTGATCTGCGCAATATCTACACCCCCGATGATGTGCGCGCGGCAGGTTTCGAATATTCGAGTATCGGCCGCAGTTAAACCGCTGCTGCAGACGCCCCGCCGCCCAGCCAATGGTGGCGGTCTGTGCGGTCGCTCAATTTTGCCAGAACGGCATATATCACCGCCAATGCAGAGACAGCTGTGGCTACCGCGATGGCCCAGCTTTCCTGCCCGCCGCGAAAATATATCGCCAGCAATGCCCAGCAAAATACCAGCGCATACCACGGGTTACCGCGGCTGCGCCAGACGGCTATCGCCGCGATAGT
Organism: Pontixanthobacter sp.; assembly: GCF_049682855.1. Lineage (NCBI taxonomy): Bacteria > Pseudomonadati > Pseudomonadota > Alphaproteobacteria > Sphingomonadales > Erythrobacteraceae > Pontixanthobacter > Pontixanthobacter sp. The sequence continues at coordinate 185,634 of NZ_JBAUIK010000009.1, forward strand.
CCCGCCGATCAGAATGATACCGGCTGCGATAAAAGGATGCGCGAAACCGCCGCCCAGTCCGTAATATGTGAGCGTTGCGGCTATATTGACGATTGATGCCGCAGTAAGCCACGCTGCCAGCGCGCTGAAAGTCAGCCCGGCGATCCACCGTTCGCCCGCCGTAAATGGCCGCTGGACAGCGACCAGCTCTCGCAAAACCACCAGCAATGCACCCAGTGACGTAAGAATGATTACCACCGACATGGCGGTGAGATTGGCCCATTGCGTATAGGTTGCCCACGCCCCTTGCGCAGCGAGCGCAATTGCAGATGCCCAGCCGATCCGCCCGATCAGATCATTGTGTTTTTGCGCGGGCAGCGCCTGCCACACCGCATAAATTGCGGAGCCTAAAAACAGGAGCCCCCATATCGAGAAAGCCCAGCCGGACGGCGTGATGAGTGTCCTTACAGAATCAGAGCGGTCGCCAATGGGTTCACCCAGTCCCAATTGCGGGAGGAATGTCGCGCCGATCTGCCAGAACACGGCAAGCGGGATGGCCACACGCTGGGCAAGGCTGCGCTGGCGGACTGTGTGTTTCATGATATTTTCAACCGTTAACCCTGCGGCCGGTTCCGCCGGGCCATACGGCGTTTGAAACTGCGCTCAACGATAAAATCATCGAGCGCGGGCACCTGCATCTCTTCAGCAAACCGGGCGTAACTCCACGGATAGGATGCCACGCGGCCTTGCGGATCGAAATACCAGCTATCGCAGCCGCTTGTCCAAATGGTCCCCGCCATCGCATTACGAAGCTGTGCATTATAAGCATGGGTGACATCGTCTTTTGGTTCGATTGTGCGCGCGCGGCCTTCTGCAATTTCGCCGATCAAGGATGCGATATATCTGGCCTGCATCTCTGCAGTCATCAGATAGCTGAAATTGCCAATCGGGCTGTTGGGCCCGCCCACCATAAACCAGTTGGGAAACCCAGGAACCGCAACAGACCGGTACGCGGCGTTGCCAGTCTTCCACTGCTCCAGCAAATCGCCCCCGTCGCGCCCGGTGATGCGCATTGGGTGGCACAGGCTATGCGCGTGAAAACCGGTTGCGTAAATGATGACGTCCAGCGAGTGCAGAATGCCATCGGCAGTGCGCACGCCCGCGGGCTCGATATGCGCGATATCGGCAGTTTCCAGATGTACATTTGGCTGCTGGATCGCCTGATAGAACCGGTCAGACACAACCAGGCGTTTGCAGCCAACCTTGTAATCAGGCGTCAGCTTGGCGCGTAATTCTGGATCGTGCACATTGGTATTGAGATTAACCATGCAGGCCTGCGCCATATGCGCGTATGCTTCTGCGTTATGGCCGGACACAGCATCGGCAAACACACTGTTAAACCGATCCGCGAGATAGTGATAATAGCTGTCCATTGATGCAGCATCATCGCGATATTCCTGACGCTTCCCCTCGTCGATCGGATGATTGGGAAGATGCATGATCCATTGCGCCGTTCGCTGGAACAGAGTGAGCTGTGCTGCCACGTCCGCCACAGCACACACGATCTGCGTTCCGGTTGATCCGCTGCCGATAATGCCAACCCGTTTGCCGCCGAGATCCAGCGTATCATCCCACCGCGCGGAGTGGCAGGCCTTACCCGCGAAGCTATCAATACCGTCAATGCCAGGCATTTTAGGGTGATGCAGCGCGCCGCCTGCGGATATGACTGCATCGAAAATGCCTTGCGGGCCGGCATCGGTGGTAACGCTCCACCGGCCGTCTGAATAGACCGCCTCGGTCACTTCATTATCGAAGCGGATATGATCATAGATGCCCGTTTTATGCGCGACATCTACCATATATCGCTGTATTTCGTCACCCGGCGAGCATCGCTGTGTCCATTCTGCGTTGGGCGCGAAAGTGAACCGGTACAAATGTGACGGAACATCGCAGGCCACGCCGGGGTAGCGGTTATCGCGCCAGGTCCCGCCCATCTGCGCAGCTTTTTCGAACAGAGTGACATCGTCAATGCCGCGATCCATCAAATAATATGCCGCTGCAATACCCGACGCGCCCGATCCGATAATCGCTACACGCATATCATTGGTCCCCATAAAGCGGCTTTATGATCAGCACCGCGCACACCGCCCCGGCCAATTGCGCAATGATAAAGCCGATCACATCGGCCGGTGCGATACCGGCAAACGTATCCGACAGGCTACGGGCAATCGTAATAGCGGGATTTGCAAAGCTCGTCGATGATGTGAACCAATAGGCCGCCGTAATATACAGCCCGACGCTGGCGGGCACCCATGCTGCGTTGACCCGGATCGTGCCCAGAATGGTGAGCACCAATCCAAACGTTGCAATGAACTCTCCCAGCCATTGGCCGGTGCCCGTTCGGGGCTTGAGCGAATATTGCAGCACGTCCAGATCGAACATCACATGCGCGGCCCATACGCCGGCGATACCGGCGGCAATCTGCACACCAACAAACGCGAACGCTTCACCCGTTGGGATTTCCCCCCGAATACGGAAGGCCAGCGTAACCGCAGGATTGAAATGCGCGCCTGACACCGGCCCGAGCATCGCAATCAGCACCGCCAATATGGCTCCGGTCGCAATCGTGTTGCCCAGCAAAGCCACGGCGTTATTTCCGTTGGCCAGATCTTCCGCCATGACGCCCGAGCCGATAACGCAGGCAAACAGGAAAAAGCTGCCGAGGGCTTCGGCTAAAAGCTTGCGTAGCGTGGTCACTGTGTCACTCATGCGCTTAAGGCCGCACAATTTCGAAATACGGTGCCTGCTCATCCAATGCGCCAAACAAAGTGCCCAGCACAGCGATGTCGCCTGCAAATGTCGCGGCCCCTGATGCCAGGAGCTGAGGCAGCTGCACCTCCTGCGCAAGCAGTAGATTCAGGTCGCTGCGCCTGATCGACAGGGTGACGGCGGCATCCGGCGCGGTTCCGGCGCGCGGAAACAGCACACTTTTTCGCATATCCACCGAAATGCTCTCCTGCGTATCAGGAAAATTGAACGTCAACACAGCTTCCGCACCTTGCATTTTCTTCGGGTTGAACCGCGCAGCCAATGCGTCAAACAGATCAAGCGTTGGAACCGCCGCCAGGACCGAAGCCGTCACCGTGTTCAAGCTGTCATTGTCTGCCGGAGCGCGCAATTCCAGCGCAGCAGAGAGGTAAATATTGCGCCAGGTACCGCCTTCCGCTTGATAGCCCAGCTGCTCATAAATCGCGGCTAACCACGCTTTCGCAGCCGCATTGTCAGGCTCTGCGAAAACCAGCGTTTGCAGCAAACGCGCACCCCAGCGATAATCTCCATCAGAAAATGCTTTCTCGCCCTGGGCGAGAGCCGCCGCGCCGCCGCCCAATGCCGCGATCCATTTTTTCGCCTCTTCGACTTTGGGCAGTGCTGCGTAATCGGCAGGAACGGCATTCCACCATCCGAAATAACGCTGATATACGGCTTTCGAATTATGTTCGAACGTGCCGTAATATCCGCGCACCCCAAAATCCGTGGTGGCGAAATCGGGTTCGCCAATAGCTTCCGCGATCTCGTCCATAGTCATACCCTGATTGGCCATGCGCAATGTCTGATCGTGGATGTAGCGATAGGCATCGCGCTGATTGCGCAATTTTGCGCGCACAGCCTCCCCGCCCCAGCTCGGCCAGTGATGCGAAGCCAGCATGACGTCGCTTCTGCTGCCAAACCGCATAAGGAATTCGTCGATCTTGCGACTCCATTGCAGGCTGTCGCGTACAATCGCGCCGCGCGGGGTGAGAATATTATGTTGCACCCGCGTGACGACTTCAGCGCCGTGAAAAGCATTGAACTGCGGCAGATAGAATACAAATTCGGACGGTGCCTCGGTCTGGCCCGCATCGACAAATTCAAACGTGATCCCGTCAATATCCAGTGTTTCCCCGTCTGGGGACAATTCGCGGGACGGCGGCAATAATCCGATCGTGCCTGCCGATAATTTCGGACCAAGCCCGACACCGATTGCGCCAGCTGGACCAGGGGGAACATTGGTGCCGAATTGATATTGCGCGCGGCGGCTCATCGCGTTGCCTGCCAATACGCTTTCGCCAACGGTTTCCCGAGTGAAGCCGTGCGGCGCGTAAATCACAACATCGCCTGCTGCCAATTCTTCGCGAGAGGTTACCCCCATCACGCCGCCAAAATGGTCCGCATGGCTGTGCGTGTAGAGCACAGCGACAACCGGCTTTTGACCCAGCGTCGCGTTGGCAAGTTCCAGTCCAGCGCGCGCCGGGGCCGCACTTAGCAGGGGATCGATCACTATCCAACCGCTGTCGCCCGCAATCAATGTCATTACGGACAGGTCATATCCGCGTATCTGGTAGATACCCGGAACCACTTCGAACAATCCGTGGATCGCCGCCAATTGGCTTTGTCGCCATAGCGAGGGGTTGGCGGTAGGCGGTGCCGCACCTTGCAGGAAATCAAACGTGTCAATACTCCATGCGATGGAGCCATCAGACGCCGCAATATCGCTGTCGAGCTGAGCCAGCAGACCGCGCCGGGCATCGGCGAAGTCCTGCGGATCGGACAGCGGCAGCCGCTCGGCAACGGCCTGGTTGTGCTGCGCTGTCTGATCGGTTGCGGCGCCCTGCGGAGGACTGGCATTCCCCAATGCCAAACCGGCGATGGCGGCCGCGACGAGCGATCTTGCTGCGTGCATTATATTCCCCCCCTATTACTCGGCCTTCTGGGACAATCTATCGGATCAAGGCAAGCGCTTTTTCCAGCCCAGATGCAACGTCAGGGGGCCTGTAAGCCGGGTTCTGTCTTGGCAGCGGTATCCGCAGCGGACCTGCCCGCCAAGGGCAACCATTCCTCTAGGCTGCGGATTGCTCCGCAGCTCAAGCAGCCAACCCGGGCGATCACAGTCCGAAACCGACCTGCCGTGAACCGAAATTCTCAGCGCGCCGCCCCTATTTGGCCTTGCTCCGGGTGGGGTTTACCATGCCGCGATTGTTGCCAACCGCGCGGTGCGCTCTTACCGCACCCTTTCACCCTTACCCCGCATGCGGGGCGGTTTTCTCTCTGTGGCACTGTCCCTGAACCTCGCCGCTTTGCAGTTTTGAGGCCCGGCGGGCGTTACCCGCCACCCTTGTTTCGTGGAGCCCGGACTTTCCTCGGATGAGTTACCCCATACGCGGTTGCCCGGCCCCCTGACGGCTGCCTATCTAGCGGCTCCGCGATCCCTGTCGAGCAAAAGCTGGAACAATATCGCGCGGATTTCTGCATTGATCACGCCGTCTATGGTCCGCGGGCACCAGCGGCGCTGAAAGGCCTCCACCGCCCTGGGCCCGTCCGTAATGTCATAGCCATAGCGTTCAAGAGCGAGATAGACCGCCCCATCATTATCGAACACATCGGTCAGGCTGGGTTTGGGCGTTTCAATCGCCAGTCCCAGCTGCGCCAGCCGTTCCCAAGGGAACAATTCCCCCGGATCGGTCTTGCGCGCGGGCGCGACATCGGAATGCGCGACCACATTGGCACGCGGAATATTATACTGCTTCACGATCCGGTGAAGCAGCGGGATCAGCGCATCGATCTGCGCATCGGCAAAGGGCCGGTAACCCAGCCGATGCCCTGGATGATCCAGTTCAATTCCAATACTGGCGGAGTTTACGTCCTTGATCCCGCGCCAATAGCTTGCCCCTGCATGCCATGCCCGCTTGTCCTCCGGCACCAGCAAGGTAACTTCGCCTTCCTCGCTGATCAGATAATGCGCGCTCACCTGCGCCTCGGGATCGCACAGCCGGTCCAGCGCCGTCTCAACCGGTTGCATTTCTGTATAATGCAGCACCGCCATCGTGACCGGCAATTGCCGCGCATTGCAATTGGGCGACAGCCGTGTGTGATGAACCAACTCGTCCTTCATATCACGGCATGATCGTAGGGGTAATTATCCAGAATGTGCGGCAGGACCATCAGCCGATAAGACCTTCCGGCTGGGGTAACACGGCGCCCAGAACCAGCGCATCATCGCTCAATTGATATTGCAAGCCGCCGTCCGATTTTTCAGCCAGCAGATAGAGCATATGCGCGGGCGCGGTCCGGCTGGATAATTCCTCAGCGGGCAGATTGCCTTCCAGCGCCTTGCCGATGCTTTCATCAAAAGCGATTTTTGCGCCCGCTGCGCGGACCACGATCTCGCTATTGCCGCCCACTATTTCCGCGCCAATATCCAGCGTGCCGCCGCGCACCAGCGCGTCAAGCGCCATATGCGCGAAATTGAGCATGACTTTGACCGCATCTTTGGGGAGCTTGGCGGCATCCATTGCCCAGTTAACGTCAACCCGCTTTTTATCGGCAATCAGCGCATCGATAACCGCTTTGGGCTCTGCCACTTCGACCATTTCGCCAAAACCGCCCGCTGCGCCATAAGCGAGCCGAAAGAATTTGAGCTTGTCGGTACTTGTCTTGGCGCTTTGTCCCAGCAATTCCATACATTGCTGTTTCATCGCCGGATCGCTCTCATCCGCGAGCAATTCCAGCCCGTTGCTCATCGCGCCAACCGGGCTGAGGAGATCATGGCACAGCCGTGAACACAGCAAAGCGGCGAGATCGACAGAAGAATTATCGTTCATTGTGGCGGGACGTTTCTTGTTGGGAAGGGACATATATTTGTCGGAAAGGACCATAAATCTGTAGGAAAGGGACACATGGGACACTGTATTAACCTAAATTCGTGCCGCCGCCACCCGCCTATGGAAAAAACCGCTCCTGGCAGGTTTGATGGGACATTCAGAGAAGGCGTGCGAACGGGCATCGCAGCGAATTACTCGCCTGTAACCGAGTAGGAAAGCGGCGCAAACCCGTGCGGAGTATCACGCCAGAACGTCACCTCAGTGCGAGTAACAATGGCCCAGACTGTCCCGTCACCCGCCGCCATCGCCGCATCGGTGGGTGACGGGCGCGCCAGTCCGTTGGGATGCGAGTGATAGTACCCCAGCAACGCATCGCCGCCTTCGCGTGCTGCCTTGTGCGCAGCGATCAGGGCTGCCGGATCAATCTCAAAATGTGTCTGCGGGTTTGGATGGACATTGCGCGCTGGTTCGGCACGCGTGACCGCGTTGCCGCGGCCCAAGAGCAAGCCGCAGCATTCTGCCTGCCCTGCACCGTGGGCAGCCGACAGTACGGTTTCAAGCGCAATTTGGGCAATCTGTACATCCATCAGAACCGGCTCTAGCATATAGAGACAAGCCCGATGCAACAGGTTATGGAACGGATGTGTCAGAAACTTCCACCATCACCGGTACTCTTGCAGCGTCGGGCCGCCTCGACAAATTGCTGGCCGAGGCATCAGGGCTATCGCGTGAGCGGGTCAAAACCTTGATGGCAGCAGGCGCAGTACGCGTGGGCAAAACCACCGCGACCAATCCGTCAGCAAAAATGCAGGCGGGTGCGCATTTCATCATCGATGTTCCGCCCACGACAGAGCCCGAAGCGCAACCGGAAGACATTGCGCTGGAGGTCACCTTTGAGGACGCGCATCTGATTGTCGTCAATAAACCTGCCGGAATGGTCGTCCATCCTGCGGCGGGCAATCTGACCGGCACTCTGGTCAACGCGCTGCTTCATCGCTGTCACGGCCAATTGTCCGGTATCGGCGGAGTCGCGCGTCCGGGCATTGTCCACCGAATTGACAAGGACACGTCTGGTTTGCTGGTGGTCGCCAAATCTGCTGCCGCGCATGAAGGGTTGGCCGCGCAGTTTGCTGACCATTCGGTCCATCGCCGCTATATGGCGGTATGCGGCGGCTATCCAGCGCCAGCCGATGGCACGATCGAAGGGATCATCGGGCGCTCTTTCGGCAACCGCAAAAAGATGGCCGTTCTGGATGAGGGTTCGGGGCGCGGAAAACATGCGGTCACGCACTACAAAACTCTTGAAAAACTTAATAATTCGAGTCTGGTCGAATGCCGGCTTGAAACCGGTAGAACCCATCAGGTGCGCGTTCACTTTGCGTCAATCGGCCATGCGTTATTAGGGGACCCAGTATATGGACGTACAGGTGCAGTTTTACGGCCGATTCTCCAGCGGCTCGGCTTTGTCCGGCAGGCTCTTCACGCGGCGTCATTGGGGTTCAATCACCCTGTGACCGGCGAATATGTGGAGTTTCATGCCGGTCTACCTGCAGATATGCGGGAACTGATCGACGAAACTATGCGTTAAATTAGATGAATAGCACTGCAAATTCTTTGTAAGTGCGTCTATATGTAACCATGCGGCCCGAACCTGCGGATGCCCATCAGGGGTCCGTGAACATGCGGCTGGCGATAGAAAGGTTAGGATAGAGTGAGCAATACAGTAGCAAAGATCCCGGCCCTTGGCGGCGAGCAGAGCCTCAACCGTTATTTGGCCGAAATCAAGAAATATCCGGTATTGACGGCGGAGCAGGAATATATGCTCGCCAAAGCCTATGCGGAACACGAAGATCCCGAAGCGGCTGCGCAATTGGTGACCAGTCACCTGCGTCTCGTCGCGAAAATCGCAATGGGGTATCGCGGCTACGGCCTGCCGGTATCGGATCTGATTTCCGAAGGTAATGTCGGCCTGATGCAAGGCGTGAAAAAATTCGAACCAGAGCGCGGCTTCCGCCTTGCCACCTATGCAATGTGGTGGATCAAGGCGAGCATGCAGGAATTTATCCTGCGTAGCTGGTCACTGGTAAAAATGGGTACCACTGCCGCACAGAAGAAGCTGTTTTTCAACCTTCGCCGGATGAAAAAAGAGCTGGAAGCCTATGAAGACAGCGATTTGCATCCCGATGATGTAACACAGATCGCGACCACTCTGGGCGTGGCTGAACAAGAAGTCATCAATATGAACCGGCGCATGATGATGGGCGGCGATGGCTCGCTCAACACCAAAATGCGCGGTGACGAGGACGATGGCGGACAGTGGCAGGATTGGCTGGTTGATGACCGCCCCTTGCAGGACGAAACCGTTGCCGATGCCGAAGAGGCAGAGGTGCGCCACGAAATGCTTGCCGAAGCAATGGGCAGCCTGAACGAGCGCGAGAAACACATTCTTACCGAACGCCGCCTGACAGAAAATCCGCAAACGCTCGAAGAGCTTAGCCAGGTATATTCAGTCAGCCGCGAACGTATTCGCCAGATCGAAGTGCGCGCGTTCGAGAAATTGCAAAAGGCAATGAAGAGCATCGCAGGTGAACGGTTCATGCCGTCAGCTGCGTAATTTTACCCGGTAGCATCACGAAAGACCCCGCTGGCAGCGATGCCGGCGGGGTTTGTTTTGGCGCGGTTTGTTTTGGCGGGGTTTGGGTTGGCGGGAGCGATCGCATACAGTAAACGGTACTGATGATCCGCATTGCCCGCTTCCTTGCCAAGACCGTCTTGTGGTTCACCGGCCTCAGCCTTGCCTTTGTGCTCCTATTCAAATTTGTTCCGCCACCGGTTACCGCCACTATGGTGATGAATGGCGACGGGATCACAAAGGATTGGGAAACGCTGTCCAATATTGACCGCAATCTGGTGTCCGCCGTTATCGCTGCGGAGGATAGCAAATTCTGCAGCCATAACGGTTTTGACACGCAGGCTATCGAAACCGCGATCAAACGCAACCGCGAAGGAGGACGGATCAGAGGCGGCTCCACCATCAGTCAACAGACCGCGAAAAATGTGTTCCTGTGGCAAGGCGGCGGCTATGTCCGCAAGGGTTTTGAGGCGTGGTTCACCTTCCTGATCGAGAAAATCTGGGGCAAGCGGCGGATCATGGAAGTCTACCTGAATGTTGCAGAAACCGGCATTGGCACTTACGGCGCAGAAGCGGGCGCGCAGCGGTATTTTGATCGCTCGGCTGCCAAATTAAGCACGATAGAGGCCGCCCGGATGGCTGCCGCTCTGCCCCTGCCGCAAAAACGCTCTGTCACCAACCCCACTGGCTTTACCCGACGCTATGGCAATACAATTGCAGCGCGCATGGGCGCGGTAAGGCGTGACGGATTGGATTCTTGCGTTTACGAATGATCTGATGGGCGCCGCACATTCTCACAGCCGATCCAATGGAAACAGCCATCGGCATTCGCACGCCGGTGCTGTGCGTAATGGTGATGGGCATTCTGGCCACAGCCATGCCCCAGCAGATTTCGGCCGCGCCTTTGCCATCGGAATCATCCTCAACGCCGCTTTCGTGATCGTGGAGGCGACCTATGGCTTCGTGTCCGGGTCGATGGCGCTGGTCGCTGATGCCGGTCACAACCTGTCGGATGTACTCGCCTTGCTGCTGGCATGGGGCGCAAGCCTGGCGGCCAAACGCGCGCCGACCGATCGCTTCACATATGGCTATAAGAGCTCGACCATCTTGGCCGCTCTTGCCAATGCCGCATTGCTGTTATTTGCTATGGGCGCAATTTTGTTTGAGACGCTGCACCGAATCGCAGACCCTGCGCCGGTTGAGGGAATGACGGTGGTGATCGTCGCAAGCATCGGTATCGTCATCAACACCTTTACTGCGCTGCTATTTATGAAAGGCAGCAAGCATGATCTAAACATTCGCGGTGCCTATCTGCACATGGCCGCCGATGCGCTTGTCTCCGCTGGCGTGGTGATCGCCGGTATCGCGATTGTCTGGACCGGGGCCCGGGGGATCAACGGGGCCTGGATCGATCCGGCAACCAGCCTGATAATCGTTGCAATCATTGCGCGAGGTACCTGGGGCTTGCTGAAAGACAGCGTCAAGATGGGTCTGCTCGGCGTACCCGAGGGTATTTGTGAAAGCAGCGTGCGCGGTTATTTGGCCGCGCTGCCCGGGGTCGACGCGGTGCATGATCTGCATATCTGGCCGATGAGCACAACCGAAACCGCTCTCACCGCGCATCTGGTCATGCCAGCGGGCCATCCCGGCGATGTATTCCTGCATGATATTGCCAGAGAATTGGACCATCATCACTCTATCGGCCACGCGACCATCCAGATCGAGCAGAACCGAGAATGCGCGCAATTGGTCGAGGGATGCGCTGCATGAGCGCCGCCGTCGATCAGGCCCGCGAGGAGCTGAAAGCAGCGATTGCGCGGCTGGCTGATGGCGACCAATCGGCGCTCGAATTTATCTATCAAGCCACATCGGCGAAACTATTTGGCATTTGCCTGCGTATCTTGGGTGACCGTGATGATGCCGAGGATGCTTTGCAGGACGTATATATCAGCCTGTGGCGCAGTGCGCGCCGCTATGATCCGGAACGGGCGAGCCCGATTAGCTGGCTCGCGACCTTCGCGCGCAATCGCGCAATTGACCGGTTGCGTTCGCTCAATTCCGGCAGCGCGCAAATGACGCGCGCCAGCGCCCCGGTGGACGATGCGATAGACATTCGCGACACTGCACCGCTCGCGGATGCCCTGTTGGAAACGCAGGAAAGCGACGCCAAAGTGCATCGATGCATTGCTAAGCTGGAAGACCGGCAACGCGCCGCCATCCGTACCGCCTTTTTCAATGGCGCGACCTATGCCGAGATGGCCGAAACGCAAAACGTGCCGCTGGGCACAATGAAAAGCTGGGTCCGGCGCGGCCTTGCCAAATTGAAAAAGTGTTTGGAAACATGACCCGTCCCGATCAACAGCACCCGCGATCGCCCGAGATGGACCGGCTGGCCGCAGAGCATGCATTGCGCCTGCTAGAGGGGGAGGAACTGGTCACGGCGCGCGGCCTGATGGCCAGTGATACCGGTTTCGCAGCGGCAGTGGCGGACTGGGAAAACAAACTTGCTCCGCTTCATGACATTACGCAAAGTGCTGACCCCTCCCCGCAGGTCTGGGCGCGGATAGCCGCCGAATTATACCGTCAGGCTCCCTCCGCAGAAGTCGTGACACTGAAACAGCGTGTGCGCCGCTGGCAGCTTGCCGCATCTGCCGCAGCGGCAGTGGCGGTTTGTGCATTTGCTTTTTCTGTCGTAAACCCGGACTCGGCCGGTCTGCCGCCAAACACTGCGGGACAAGATATCAACCAGCCGCCCTTGATGGCCAATATCCCCATCGTGGGCACGCCGCTTCGCCTGGCCATAACCTATCTGCCCGGCAGGTCCGAAATGCTGGTCTCTGCCAGCGGACTGACCGCGGACGGCGTGCATGATCACGAATTATGGCTGGTTACTCCAGATGATGGCGCAAGGTCGCTCGGCGTTGTGGTGCCCGGTGCAGAGCGCCGCGTGACCATCGATCCCGCGCTTGCTGCGAAAATCGTGCCAGGCGCGCAGATCGCGCTGAGCCGGGAAGCGCTGGGCGGCGCAGCCGACGCGAATACGCCCGGTCCCGTAGTCGCATCAGGTGCTTTTTCAGAAACTTGAATTAATTTGCATCCATATCACCTGCTGAAGCGTAGCTTCACTATCAGGCAAGGACGGGGCCTTGGTTATAGAGGAGAAGCAATGTTTATTTCATCGAAAACTTCAGCAGCAGCACTTACCGCAATGGCATTAGCCACCGTGGGTTGCTCCAATGAAAACTACCGCGGCCAAAGCGTAGCGAGCGCCAATACCGAGGCAACCGTAATGGTCGGCGGTGCAGCGATGTACCCAAGCCGCAACATCATTGAAAACGCAGTAAATTCTAACGATCACACCACATTGGTTGCGGCCGTAAAAGCTGCCGGCCTAGTGGAAACACTGTCCGGCCCGGGTCCGTTTACGGTCTTTGCACCGACCAATGATGCCTTTGCAAAATTGCCCGCAGGCACTGTCGATACGCTGCTCAAACCTGAAAATAAGACTGCGCTTGCCGGAGTGTTGACATATCACGTGGTGCCTGGCCGGGTAACCGCTGGCGAACTTGTCAAAATGATCGGCAATGGCGGCGGAATGGCTAAGCTGACCACCGTCAATGGCGCAACTCTGACCGCAAAAATGATGAACGGCAATGTCGTGTTGGTCGATGCAAAGGGCGGTACTGCCACTGTCACCCAGGCTGACGTCATGCAGTCAAATGGCGTCATTCATGTCACCAATGCGGTTTCCATACCCGGCTAAGCGCATGATATAACGTGTTTTGCGCTGCACGCATCCCCCACAGGCAGCGCAACCGAACCCCGTCTGGCCAGTCTTACCGACTAGGCCGGGCGGGGTTTAATTTTTGGAACGCGAGAGGGGTATAACGGCTATGTATGCTCTCTTGCCCACCGGACGTTCAGCCACAGCACCAAAGCCTGTGCCGCCAACACAACGAAACCGCACACAACAGCTGCGGTGACAGGGTTTCCGTTCTGCATCTCGCGCGGGGTCAGCACCATCGCCACTGCAACCGCCATCAACACGGTAGACAGCGTAACCGGTAGCAGCCACACCATAGTTCTGCGCGGTGCCAGATGGGTCGCCTTGCCATCAAACCCGAAATGGCCGGGTAGCTGCTCTAATTGCTTGAAACGGCGGGCCGACCAGACACCCGACAGGATCAGCAACAGTATAAATGGCAGACATACCATCACGGGCAGCCACCCATCCATATCAGGCAGCTTCTTCCTTCTCACCGCCGACAACGCGGATCGGGTCTTTTTTGCCTTCGACAACATCCTTGTCGATCACGATTTCGGTTACACCGTCCATATCGGGCAGATCGAACATCGTATCAAGCAGCATACCTTCAACAATCGACCGCAGCCCGCGCGCACCGGTTTTGCGCTCAATTGCTTTTTCAGCAATCGACACCAGCGCATCATCGGTGAAGGTCAATTCGACATTTTCAAGCTCGAACAGCTTGGCATATTGCTTGGCCAGCGCATTTTTTGGCTCGCTGAGAATCTTTACCAATGCATCGATATCCAGATCGCGCAGAGTAGCAATAACTGGCAGACGGCCAACAAATTCCGGAATCAGGCCAAATTTGAGCAGATCTTCCGGCTCACATTTTTCCAGCAATTCGCCCACTTTGCGTTTGTCCGGATCGGCAACATGCGCGCCGAAACCGATGCTGCGTTTCTGCAGACGGTCAGCGATAACTTTATCCAGACCGGCAAACGCGCCGCCGCAAATGAACAGGATATTGGTAGTATCAACTTGCAGAAATTCCTGCTGTGGATGCTTGCGCCCCCCCTGCGGAGGAACAGAGGCGGTTGTGCCTTCCATCAATTTAAGCAGCGCCTGCTGAACGCCCTCACCCGACACATCGCGCGTTATGCTGGGGTTTTCCGCCTTGCGGGTGATTTTGTCGATCTCGTCAATATAGACGATGCCGTGCTGCGCCTTGTCGACATTGTAATCGCTGGATTGCAGTAGTTTGAGAATGATATTCTCGACATCTTCACCCACATAACCCGCCTCGGTCAATGTGGTGGCATCGGCCATCGTGAAAGGCACATCGAATGTCCGCGCCAACGTTTGCGCCAGCAGCGTCTTGCCGCAGCCGGTTGGGCCGACCAGCAGAATGTTCGATTTGGCGAGTTCGACTTCACCTGCTTTGCCGCCATGTTTCAAACGTTTGTAATGATTATGTACCGCCACAGACAGCACGCGTTTGGCGCGGTCTTGCCCGATCACATAATCGTTTAACGTAGTGAAGATATCCATCGGCGACGGGACTTCGCCTTCTTTGCGGCCGGTCAGACCCGCTTTGGTTTCCTCACGAATAATATCGTTACACAGCTCCACGCACTCATCACAGATGAACACGGTGGGGCCAGCGATGAGCTTGCGCACTTCGTGCTGCGATTTGCCGCAGAAACTACAATATAGCGTGGACTTGGAGTCGGTTCCGCTCAATTTCGTCATATCCCGTATTCCCGAATCCCCCGCCGACAAATGGCGAAAGGAGTTCGTCCGACTCTAAAGCCGGATATTTGATAATCAACCTGCAGTCTCTAACAGGCAGCCCTTACAATAGGCTGAAGCGGCAGGGTTGCTGAAATGCTACACTTAACGTCCCGCACCGGCACAGAGCGGCGCTATGCCCCTCCGCAAAAGACGAACCTGCATTTACACAGGGGCGCCGCCTGCGCCCTTATCCTTATCATCCAGGCCAGGCTCTTCGCCCTCTGGCCGCGTCTCGAACACCTTGTCGACCAGGCCGAATTTCATCGCCTCATCGGCCTCAAGAAACGTGTCGCGATCCATCGCTTTCTCGATCTCGGACAGTTTCTTGCCAGTGTATTTCACATAAAGATTATTCATGCTTGTCTTGATGCGCAAAATTTCACGGGCCTGTATTTCGATATCCGATGCCATGCCGCGTGCCCCGCCCGAAGGCTGGTGGATCATGATCCGCGCATTGGGCAGCGCGACCCGCATACCCGGTTCACCCGCTGCGAGCAGGAAACTGCCCATTGATGCCGCCTGTCCCATGCACACAGTCGAAACACGCGGTTTGATATATTGCATGGTATCATGGATCGCCATGCCCGCGGTGACTACGCCGCCGGGCGAATTAATATACATAGAAATCGGCTTGGAAGGGTTTTCACTTTCCAGATAAAGCAATTGCGCGGTGATCAGCGAAGCCATACCGTCCTCAACCTGTCCGGTCACAAACACGATACGTTCGCGCAGAAGGCGGCTGAAAATATCGAAAGCGCGCTCGCCCCGGCTGGTTTGCTCAACCACCGTCGGCACCAAAGCGCCGGTTACAGGATCGCGGATAAATTGGCCCTGAGCGCCGTAAGTATCACCAAGCTGCGCAGAAAGATCGATCATGGTATTCCTTCAAGTCATCTGTTTGAGCATGCTATGTCGCGATTACGCCGCCGATGTTCAAGGGCGTTTACCTTTGCGACTGGGCAAAAGGTCGTGAACCGCATCGGGCCTGCCGCAATGGCTTCAAAGCGTTTGACGTTCATAAAGCGTTTGACGTTCATAAAGCGTTTGAGGTTCAAAAAAAGCGTTTGGCGAGGGCGTTTGCAGGCACGGCTGCCAAACCGGACCGTTCGTCGCGCAAAGTCACCGTCCGGTCGATGGAGACTATACCGCCCACGCACTATCGCTTCACGGTCGGCAAAGCTAATTCGCGCAGATCCTTTGCCCTTTGGCGGCAGACATTTTACGCCTTGGTTGCAGGATCATTACGTTTTTTTGCAGACTCATTTTTGGGGCAGGATAATTTTTTGAAAATCTGTATCCTGCCTTGGCTTCTCACCAGCTCAGCCATGATCGCATGCAGCCCGGTGCTGGCGCAGGAAACATCGGAACCAGCAGATGGCGCGGCCCCGCTTCCTGCGGCCTTTGCGCCGGAAAACGTGTATGAGCCGGAATATTTCGAACGCTTCGCGCCGCGCAACGCGCTCGATATGGTCAGCCAGATACCGGGATTTGTGGTGCGCGGCGGTGGCGGCGGGCGCGGATTGGGGCAGGCGAACGAGAATGTGCTGATCAATGGCGAGCGTCTGACCAGCAAATCGGACAGCGCACGCGATCAGCTGGGCCGTATTCCGGCAAGCAACGTCGTACGAATCGAAATTATTGACGGCACGGCGCTGGATATTCCCGGGCTGACAGGTCAGGTCGCCAATATTATCATCGCGCAAAGCGGGATTACCGGACAGTTCGAATGGGAAGGCGCGCTGCGTACGACCGCAGTCGATCCGGAATGGTATGGGGGCGAAATATCGCTATCGGGCAGCGTCGGCGCCCTCGATTTTACACTGGCACTGGAAAACAATAATAACCGTTTTGGTGCGACCGGCCCAATCATCTTCACCGATGGCACAGGTGCGCGGATAGAAACCACCCGGGCGGTCTTCACCGGTGCGTTTGATGTCCCGCGCGTCAGCGGTGCATTCGGCTATGATTTTGGCAGCGATGTCAAAGCCAATCTCAATCTCAGTTACGGACGGTCCTATTTCACTCGCTTTGTCACCGAGAGGCGCAACATAACCGGTAGCGGGCTGGTACTGCGTGATGATCTGCGCACGGGCGGCACGCCCGAATATGAGATTAGCGGAGATATCACGGTCCCGCTCGGTACCGGCTCGCTCAAGCTCATCGGCCTGGAAGCCTATGATGAGGAACTGTCCGACAGTGTGATCATCGATACGGTCAATGCGACCGGCGCGGCGACGGGTGACCGTTTTCTGCGATCAGGCGGCGATGGTGAACGGATTGGACGGTTCGAATATCGCTGGCCAATGCTCGGCGGCGATTGGCAAGTATCGGGCGAGGCTGCGTTTAACCGGCTGGAACGGGTTTCCGGCCTGTTTGAACTGGCAGCTGACGGCAGTTTTACCGAGATCGATTTCCCCGAGGGTACCGGCGGGGTTACTGAAGACCGTTATGAAGTGATCCTTGCCTATAGCCGGCAATTGACTTCAACACTGGCCCTGCAGGCGGCCGCCGGGGGCGAATATTCGCAGCTGAAACAAACTGGTTCAGGGGCCAATACACGCACATTCCAACGCCCCAAAGGCAATATCTCGCTTGCCTGGCAGCCGCAGTCCGGGCTGGATGTGTCCCTCGAGGTGCTGCGCGAAGTAGGCCAGCTGTCCTTCGGTGACTTTCTGGCGAACGTATCACTCGGCAATAATACCCAAAATGCCGGCAACAACCAGCTTGTTCCGCAGCAGAGCTGGGGCGTTGATGTCGAGATAAACAAGCAGCTTGGTCAACTGGGCTCTACCACTCTGACTTTCCAGCAGCGTTGGATCGAGGATTATATCGACTTGATCCTGCTGGCGGGCGGCGGCGAGGCGCGCGGCAATATTGCCTCTGCGCGCAGCAGTGAACTGGGCTGGAACACAACCATCAGGCTCGACACATTGGGGTGGGCGGGCGGCCAGATCGATTGGGAAATTGATCTGTTCCTCAGTACTGTTCGTGACCCGCTTAGCGGCAGAAATCGAGCTTTTTCAAACGCAGGGGATATCGATATCGAAGTGGATTACCGGCATGACATTCCCGGATCAGACTTTGCCTATGGCGCTGGCCTGAATTACGAACACCGGCAGCCATCTTTCCGCCTGTCAGAAACGACTGTCGATTTTGAAGGGCCGACTTTCGCCAACATCTTTATTGAGCATAAGGATGTGTTTGGCCTGACGGCGCGCGCAACATACGCCAATATTCTTGGCGGAAGAGAGCGCACAGTCCGCACCGTGTTCAATGGGCCGCGTACCGCCGGTCAGGTCGAATTTATCGAAGACCGCAATTTGCGGATCGGCCCCATTTTCCGGGTCAGCGTCGCCGGGAATTTCTGACCCTTATTCGGCAGGCTGAAGCGGCAAGGGATTACTGCCCTGCGCCTTGGCCACGCGTTTGCGCCGGATTGCCTGAATGTCGGTCTTGCCATTCAATAATAGCCGGGCAAGATAGAAGCGGCGCACGACAAATTCGTGAAGCACGATAACGGTAGCGGCGGCACCAATGGTCAGAACCGAAAACTCCAGCCAGATCGGCCATTCCACGGCCACCAGCCAGCGCCCATAAACATAGACGAGGCAGTGGTGAAACAGATACATCGATAACGCGCAATCGGCGAGCCACGCCGTTTTCGGGCCGCCATCCCTGAAATAACGATGAAAGAATTGCAGAATAAACAGCACGATCGTCCAAATGGCGAGCTGATTGGCGAACAGCATAAAAAGCGATAACAGCTCGCTCTGCTCAGACCTGGCATAGGGCTGAATGATCAAGGCCGCCGCCGCTGCATAGGGCATCCACCTGCGCCACTTGACCAGTGTTGAAAGAAAACCGGGTGACAATGCCGCCATTACTCCGGCGACGAAAAACGGAAATTCGCTGACCAATTTGTACCAGCTCTGGAACCCCGGAACGATCAGCTCATATGCGCTTGGCACTTGTCCAGCCACCAGATAATTGACAGTATTGCCCACCGCCAACAGGATAAGGAAAAGCGCAAAGGCTCCGCTTGATCTGGCCGCGACAGAAATCCAATCGGGCACCGCCACCGCCTTGCTCCGCAGCGCCGACCCTTGCGGTATGAATATCTGCACCAAAGCCGCAAACAGGAACATCGGGATCAAGCTGACGAGGAACCATAGGTGCAGCGCCCACAGCCCGCTCGACCATATGGCGTTAAAGTTCGCGCTTCCGATCCAGCCGGCAAAGCTCTCCGTCCCGCCAGCATCAATGTGGCGCAGATACAGCTCTATCATATTCAGCGTTATCGCAATCGTGACCAGAGGAACGCCGGTCCGCAGCAACCGGTTGAGCAAAAAATCCCCTACCGCACGGCGCGATAGCAGAAGCACTGCGAAAAATCCGCCGACGAAGAAGAAAGTCGGGGTTACAAACAGATGAAATCCAAAGATGAGCCAGTCAAAAAACTCATGCCGGGCGGTGTTGGCGGTAATCCACGGCCGCGCAGGCGCGTAGACAGTCCCTGCATGGAGCGCGACAGACAGAAACATCAGGACAGAGCGCGCCCCGTCAATATCGTGATAATGCTGCGGTTTAATCGCCCCGGATAATGGTAGTGCTGTCATATTCATCTACGGCGCACGCATCCCCTTTGCGGCACGGCTTCGCCAATCCCCATGCCTCAATTTTAAACGAGGATGTAGCGTGCTGGGGTAAAGTTGCGGTAAATACCGATGGCGGTGTCTCGTGATCTGACAGAAAGCTTGCGATAAATTACCAAACTGGCACTCATGTAAACATGACACTGAACAATCGCATGCTCACTGCGTTTTTTTCCAGCGCCTGTATTCTTGGCGTAACTGGACCTGCATTTGCGCAAGAACAATCCGGCACAATCGCTCGTATCGAACAGAAAGTATCGCACGCAGACGACGCAATTGAGCGCATTCGGCAGTTGGATGATGCCGGGCCAATGCTGAATGCGGTGATCGCTTACAATCCCGAGGCGCAAGCCCTTTCGGACATCATGGGCAAAACCGCCCTGCGCGGGATGCCCATTTTGGTCAAAGACAATATCGAAACGATCGAATGGCCGACCACTGCGGGTAGCCTTGCCCTAAAAAACAATCTCACACACCGTGATGCGCCGCTTGTGGCCAACATACGTGCGGCAGGCGGTGTGATATTAGGTAAAACGAACTTATCTGAATGGGCTAATATTCGCGATAGTAAATCAACCAGTGGATGGAGCGCAATTGGCGGTTTGACCCGCAACCCCCATGCAATTGATCGCAATTCTTGCGGCTCATCATCGGGCAGCGGCGCCGCTGTAGCTGCCGGATTTGCTTGGGCAGCTATTGGAACAGAAACGAATGGGTCAATCACATGTACAGCCAGCATTAACGGCGTGGTCGGGTTCAAGCCGAGCGTTGGTTTGGTCAGCCGCCGCCATATTATCCCGATCAGCAGTACACAGGATACCGCTGGGCCTATGGCGAAAACTGTTACTGATGCGGCGCTGCTATTGGGGGCAATGGCAGGTGAAGACCCACAAGACGCTGTCACGCTAACGGTTCCCAATCGTCGGTTGGATTATGTGGCAGGCCTTAATGAGGCATCACTGCATGGCGTGCGTATCGGCGTGATGCGCAATCAGATTGGCGATAATGGCGATGTAGAGGCGGTCTTTGAGGTGGCTTTGGCCGATTTGCAGCGCGCCGGTGCGGTACTCGTCGATATTGAATTTGAACCTAATGGACAGGTGTATGATGATAGTTTCACCGTATTATTGTTCGAATTGCGTGAGGAAATGGGCAAATATTTGCGCTCCATCCCGAAAATGGATGGCCCGGCACAGACGCCTCGCAGCTTAGCGGATTTAATCGCTTTCAACTCCGCCAATTCTGACACCGAAATGCGCTATTTCGGGCAAGGTTTTTTCCAGATCGCCGAACGTACCACAGACCGCGCCGCTTATGAGACAGCCCGGACCAACGCAGTGCGGATTGCCGGCGAAGAAACAATCGACATGCTACTCGCCAAGCATAATGTTACATATTTGGTGGCTCCGACACGCGGGCCAAGCTGGCCCAACGATCTCGTCAATGGTGACAATTTCAACGGCAGCATCGGCTTTGGCAGTCCATCCGCGATTGCGGGTTATCCGCATTTGACCGTACCAATGGGTGCAGTTGAACGCCTGCCAGTCGGCATCAGCTTCTTCGGAGCGAAATGGTCTGATTATGAAGTCTTGCAAGCAGGCGCCGCCTATGAAAAATTTCGTAGTGCATCTTTGCCTGAACCATCCTTTGAACGGTGGTC
This sequence comes from Pontixanthobacter sp., assembly GCF_049682855.1. NCBI lineage: Bacteria > Pseudomonadati > Pseudomonadota > Alphaproteobacteria > Sphingomonadales > Erythrobacteraceae > Pontixanthobacter > Pontixanthobacter sp. Next base: position 206,734 of record NZ_JBAUIK010000009.1, read on the forward strand.
ATCTGCCACTGAGTAGTCCCGAGCAGATACAAAACGGGCCGCAGCGGTATAACCGTGCGGCCCGTTTTATGTTGTTGCTGAAACTTATTTTTTGGCAGCAGGCTTTTTTGCCGGGGCTTTCTTGGCCGGAGCTTTCTTGGCCGCAACTTTCTTGGCCGGAGCTTTCTTGGCCGCTGCCGTTTGAGTGGCTGGCTTCGTCGCAGGAGAAGTCTTCTTGGCAGCCTGCTTTTTCGCAGGTGCCTTCTTGGCCACTGGCTTGTCCGCGTCCTCCTTGGCTGCGGCGTTCTCTGCCGGTGCTTTCTTTGTCGGTGCTTTCTTTGCCGGCGCTTTTTTGGCGGCCGGTTTTTTCTTGGCAGGCTTCTTCGCAGCAGCGTCTCCTGCGGCTTCGTCCGCCTCAATAGCCGCTTCCAGTTCTTCTCTCGTCACTTCACGCTCGGTGATATCAGCCTGTTCAAACAGGAAATCGACGACTTTGTCTTCATACATCGGCGCACGCAGCTGGGCCGCAGCCATCGGGTCTTGCTGGACATATTGCATGAAGCGTTGACGGTCCGCTTCATTATATTGCTGTGCCGCTTGCTGGATCAGCATCGACATTTCCTGCTGAGTGACTTCGACACCGTTTTTCTGCCCGATTTCGCTCAGCAAAAGTCCCAGCCGTACCCGGCGTTCTGCGATGCTGCGATAATCGTCTTTTTCCGATTCGATTTCTTTCAGCGCCTTTTCAGGGTTTTCATCTTTGGCCGCCTCTTGCTGCAATTGCGCCCAGATCTGCTCGAATTCGGCATCGACCATTTTGCCGGGCACTTCAAAATCATGTCCGGCAGCCAATTGGTCGAGCAATTGACGCTTCATTTGCGTGCGAGTCAGACCGTTTGTCTCTTGTTCAAGCTGGCCTTTCAGCAGCTCTTTCAACTTGTCGAGGCTATCGAGACCAAGCGATGTAGCAAAATCATCATCAAGCTTGGTTTCCGTTTCAACTTTCACCTGCTTCACGGCAATCTTAAATTGCGCGTCTTTGCCCTTCAGGTTTTCTGCCGGATAATCGTCCGGGAATGTGACGGTGATGGTTTTCTCGTCCCCCGTTTTCGCGCCGGTCAATTGCTCCTCGAAACCAGGAATAAACTGGCCCGAACCAATCACCAGCGGCGCATCTTCAGCCTTGCCGCCGTCAAATTCAACACCATCAACGCTGCCGGTGAAATCGATAATCAGCTGATCGCCATCTGATGCCTTTCTGGTTTTAGGCGCATCTTTGTAGCTTTTCTGCTGGTCCGCGATGTTTTTGAGCGATTCTGCAATTTGCGCATCGGATACGGCCACGGTCAGACGCTCAAGTTTCAGACCCTCGGTTTCCGGGGCGTCCACCACTGGCAAAATTTCAAGATCCACGGTTACAACCGCATCTTTGCCTTCTTCATACCCTTCGGCAAGATCGATCGCTGGCTGCATGGCAGGACGAAGGGTCTTTTCCTTCATCAGATTATCGACTGATTCGCGGATCACATCATTTACGGTTTGCGCATGAAGCTGTTCGCCATGCATTTTCTTAACCAGATTGGCGGGAACTTTGCCGGGGCGAAAGCCGGGCATTTTGACCTGAGGCGCAATCTTCTTCACTTCAGCGTCGATTCGCGCCGCAATATCTGCAGCAGGAATGGTCACTTCATAAGCACGTGAGAGGCCTTTGTTGTTGGTTTCTTTAATTTGCATGACGGGCAGTAAAACCTTTTCAAAAATTCTGTTATTGCCATTCTGTTATTCGACGGGGCACAGCGATGGTATGGTGCGGGCGAAGGGACTCGAACCCCCACATCGTTAGATACTGGTACCTAAAACCAGCGCGTCTACCAATTCCGCCACGCCCGCAGCACAAACACCGCCGCGCGCACACGCCGAATGGGCGCGAACCTCGCGAGCAAGGGCGCGCCTTAAAAGGACCTGCGCAAAAGGGCAAGCAGACTTAGTGATTGGGCTGCGGTATTTCGCCCCGCCCATCGCCCTGCCCATCGCCCTGCCCGTCGTCCTGCCCATCGCCCTGCCCATCGTCTGCCAATCTTGGCGGCGCGTCACCGGCTACTGACTTGCCTGCGTTGACGCGGGGCATTACAGAACCGGGCATGACAGATGCAAACGCACCAGAAACACCTGACACCCCAACTGCCGGCCCAGATGTTCCGCCAGACCGTATTTCGGTTAATCCGCGCAGCGAACTGTTCAACAGCGAATTGCTGCAGCGCGGCATCGGTATCCGGTTCAAAGGGACCGAACGGACCAATATCGAGGAATATTGCATTTCGGAAGGCTGGGTACGGGTACAGGCCGGTAAAACGCTGGACCGAAAGGGTCAGCCATTGACGATCAAGCTGAACGGCCCGGTCGAGGCATGGTATGAGGATTTGGGCGATAGCCCGCCCGTTGCGAAGGCTGGCTAAACCCTAATTATCATATTTGGCGATAATGGACTCGAAATCGTCATTCTGGCGGATTGGCGCGGCTGGTGTAACTGCTGAGGTGCGTGCGGATTGCCTGCCTGCACGATTTTTTGCGCGGGTTTGGAGCGCAGGACGAACCGGAGCGGCGGCAGCGTCCAGATTTGCAAACGCGCTCAAAAACTGCCCGGATGGCTGCGGCGTTTGACGGCTAACACTGCGCGGAGAAGGCGTATCACGGCGTGCAGAAACGCGCGCCGAAGCCGCTGGCTTGGCACGGGCAACCCGCACAGGCGGTTTGGCGACCCGCCCGAAATCGGGCGCTTTGTCAGAATAGATAAAGCCGTGCACCGGCCAGGCGGTCTTACCCAATGCCTGGATCGGATCATACCAGACACGCACCTCGCTCCAGTCATTATTGCGTGACACATCGATCGCCCGAACATCATTTTCTATCTGCCCGCGGCGGCCATTGATCGGGGACCAATTGGCGTGACGCAGCAAAACCGTGCGGCGATCGATAATCTTGCTGACCGCGGCCACATGGCCCAGCTGCATATTGCGGTGCGGCTGGAACGCCATCACCGCGCCTACTTTCGGGCGATTGCCGCGATCGAAACGGCCCTCTGCCTTGCTCCACCATTCATGGGCATCGCCGTAAATCTGAATGCCTGATTGTTCGCGCGCATAGGGAACGCATTGCAGATAGGCGGGCAATTCGGCGCCAGAGTGCGTGCCTCCTGTACGGAATCCATCGGAGGTTTCAGCCGTTGCCGGGGCGGCAAAAGCCAGCGCGGACAGAATCGCGGTGCATGTAACTAAACGTATCATGCATCCCTAATGACCGATTAGTCTTGCCGGATAGCTGCGCAGTAAGGTTAACGTGAACTAACCATAAAATGGGTAAGTGGCAGGAACACTTGCCATCGCCGCAAGAAAGCGCCACCTGCCCCTAACATGCTCCCACAAGTCATCATTATCGGTCGCCCGAATGTCGGTAAATCGACACTGTTCAACCGTCTGGTGGGCAAAAAGCTCGCTTTGGTGGATGACCAGCCCGGCGTCACTCGCGACCGGCGCAGCGGCGATGCCGAAATTGCCGGATTGAAATTCCAGATCGTCGATACGGCGGGCTGGGAGGATGATGATCCCGATACACTACCGGGCCGGATGCGGCACCAGACGGAACTCAGTCTGGTTGGGGCGGACGCGGCATTGATGGTGATCGATGCCCGCGCAGGCGTGACCACGCTGGACGAAGAAATCGCGCTGTGGTTGCGCAACCAGAAAGTACCGGTCGTGATGGTGTGTAACAAGGCCGAAGGGAAATCTGCCGAAGCTGGCATTTATGAAAGTTACGCGCTGGGCTTTGGTGATCCCGTGCCGGTATCTGCCGAACACGGCGAAGGGATTGCCGACCTGTTTGGCGCGCTATGGCCGATCATCGGGGACAGCGAAGAACGCATCATCGCCGAAGAAGCCGAAGCTGATGACATCAAAAAACAGGACGAACTGGCCGCCCGCGCCGCTGCCGAGGCGCTGGGCGAGGACTATGTGCCGGAGGATGAAGACCTTTCCGCACCGCTCAAACTCGCCATTGTTGGCCGGCCCAATGCAGGCAAAAGCACTTTGATAAACCGGCTGCTTGGTGAAGACCGCCTGCTGACCGGGCCAGAGGCCGGCATCACGCGCGATTCGATTGCGGTTGATTGGGTGTGGCATGACCCAACCATCGGCAAAGACCGGGATATCCGATTGATTGATACCGCCGGAATGCGCAAGCGCGCCAAAGTGACGGAGAAGCTGGAACGCCTGGCGGTCCAGGATGCCAAGCTGGCGATCGATTTTGCCGAAGTGGTGGTCCTGCTGCTCGATGCGACACAGGGGCTTGAACATCAGGATCTCAAAATTGCCAGCCAGGCGCTTGAAGAAGGGCGCGCCTTGATGATCGCCATTAACAAATGGGATGTCGCCGTGCAGACCGGAGCAGACGATGCGTCCAGCCTGTTTAACGGGGTGAGAGAGGCGCTGAATGAAGGTCTCGCTCAGGTGCGCGGCGTTCCGCTTTTTGCTGTGTCGGCAAAAACCGGCAAGGGGCTTGATACAATGCTACGCGCGGCGTTCACGCTTCGGGCCAGCTGGTCCAAGCGGGTGCCGACTGCGGCGCTTAATCGCTGGTTCGAAGACGCGCAGAACGCCAACCCTCCCCCTGCCCCGAAAGGCAAGCGGATTAAAATGCGGTATATTACGCAATCGAGCACCCGCCCGCCGCGGTTCGTCGTATTCGGAAACCGTCTGGAAATGCTTCCGACCAGCTATGAACGGTATCTGATCAACGGTATCCGCAAAAATCTGGGGTTTGACAGCGTGCCTGTGCGCGTCACGTTCAAGGGGTCAAAGAACCCGTTCCACGTGCGCCAGCAAGCGAGTAAACAGGAACGGACCGAGCGTTAACGCGGTCGCCAGCTATCATTGCGGACTGGCATCGCAGACCCGAACGGGCGACATCGACCCGGCGACATCGAACCGCACCTGCAGCCTTGCCCAGATATAATCATTATTCCCCGGCGGGTTTGCTCTGTAACTGCACGTAATTTTCCAAGCCCATCCGTTCGATCATGTCGAACTGGGTTTCAAGAAAGTCAACGTGCTCCTCTTCACTCGCCAGAATGCCCGCAAACAGATCGCGGGTCACATAATCGCGCACTTTATCGCAATACTCGATCGCATCTGTCAGCAATGGGCAGGCATCATGCTCGACAGCCAGATCAGCTTTCAGAATCTCCTCGACGGTTTCGCCAACCCGCAAATTGTGAATGGCCTGAAAATTGGGCAGACCGCCCAAAAATAAAATGCGTTCCGCCAGCTGATCCGCATGCTTCATCTCATCTATCGATTCGTGACGCTCATATTCGGCCAGCTTGGTCACACCCCAGTCCTGAAGTACGCGGTAATGCAGCCAGTACTGATTGATTGCTGTCAGCTCGTTAGTGAGAGCCTTGTTCAAAAATTCGATTACTTTCGCGTCGCCCTTCATGGCCCGTCTCCTGACAGAAATGCTGAACTGTCATATGACCCAGAATGTGCCGCTTAACAATCCCCCGAACTTTGAAAAACGGCAGAATTGCGCTACTTGCGAGTGATTTGCGTTAGTAAAATATCTTACTCTGCGTAAGCGGGCAGCTGCGCCATTTCACGCTCTTCAGATATTATTGCATTGGCATCGGCGAGGCATTGGCCGCAATTGGGGCGTTTGCCCAGACGCGCATACACAGCCTCTGCATCGCCAGAATTCTGTACCGCCGCACGGCGCAAGTCGGTCTCTCTTATGGCGTTACAAATACAAATATACACGCGGGCAATCCCCTTCGACTGGCAAAGAGTTAATGCGACTTACTCTCAATAGCAAGCGTTATTGTGCGTGGTCTGGGCATCGTGGCCGGACTGCATTTTGCCCGGTCTGCATCGTGCCCGGTCTGCATCGTGCGTGGTCTGGGCAAAAAAAATGCCCTTCCCGTCAGGGAAGGGCAGTACTCGCTTGGGAATGTGAATTCGTAAATGCCGGCTCCTAGCGTGCGGCCATCCGTACGCCGCGATCCTGAGCCCCGGGAAGAGGCGCAGCAGCGGCCCATGTGATACAGCCATTGCCTGACTTTTTCACGGTGGAGCACATCGAGTTGGCACTGGCGCGCTGATCGAAACCGCCAGCGGACACACGGAAATATGTTTTGCCGCGCACCTGCGCTTTGGTGATGACCATTTGATACTTGCTCAGTTGCGGTATGTCTTTGGCGTAAATACCCCATGCCCGCTTGGCCCCCGCTTCGCTGGAAAACGAACCAAGCTGGATCAAATGACCGCCTGCGGAAGGCGTGCTATTGCTGTCCGGCGATGATGTCGCAGGTGCCGCAGCACCCAGCCGAACGGGCATTTTTTGAACAACCGGATCAGAAACGAACTGAACCGCGCTGCTGGTCACCTCAGCCAGCGTAGCACCTCCGGGTGCTTTTGCGGCAAATGCATCTTCAAAACTGTCTGGTTTGGCAACAGACGATGCAGCATAAGCCTGCGCTGCCTGCACGGGTTCAACCCCTGTCGATGGTCCGTTAACTGGCATCAGCTCACCCCCTAGCGGCGGCAATTCATAGGATGCGGCGGCAGCAGTCTGGGTGTTTGGTGCAACAAGAGCTGACGCTTCTGCCGCCAATTGCTGTGCACCGACACTGTTGGCCAGAGCGAGCTGCGCAGGCAACCCGCCGTCCAGGATCACGGGCACTTCCAACAGATCTGCCACGCGCTGTTGATAGGCTTCTGGATTGGCTGTCTGTGCCCATTGACCGATACGGTCGTCAATCTGGTCTGCTGGAACATCTTCCGCAGCCATCAATCGGGCAGCGCGCCAGTCACCGTGCAGCGCATAGGAATAGGCTAGATTCTGCCGCACTTTCGCACTCGATTGACCGCCGCGCAGGGCATTGCCCAGTATATGGATACCGCGCTGGGGTTGCCCCGCCAGCGAGAATGCCAAGCCAAGATCGGCCGGATCAATTTCATCGCGCCAATCATCCAGCACGGCCAGCGCAGCCGCGTTATCGCCCGCAGCAATTTCTGCCAGAGCATAGCTGAGCGCAGTGCGCGGGCTGTTATCACCCAATGACATGGCATCTTTAAAACTGGTCGCAGCGGATGTGAACCTGCCTGCCTCCATATAGGTCGCGCCCAGCATGGCGCGATAGGCCGCGTTACGCGGCTCCGCGAGCACAGCCTGCTCGGCGTGGCTAAGTGCAGCGGTGGTATCGCCTTTCACCAGCGCAGTTTGCGCATCACTGGCCGAGGCAGAGGCTATTGGCGCAGCTTTGGTTGCACAACCGCCGAGGGCAGTCGTGGCAAGGATCGTGGTTACCGCAAGCATGATTGCACGGTTGCCTGATGTTTTCTCCGGCATTTTCTTAGTCATGATACGGTCACCCTTGTTTCATTCTCTAATTCTTCAATCTGTACCGCGCACGTGTGCGGCCAGAGTATCAACATCGTTCATCTGTCCAAGAAGCTGGTCGAGCGCCTCGGTTACCAATTGCTGCGCGCTGCGATTGCGCAAAGTGCAGGCCAGACGCAGTTTCAAATGGCGCTGCGCATCCAACCGCAATGTAAATGCAGCCCGTTTGCCCCGCTCCAGCGCTGGCCTGCGGACCCGTTTGCTGCGGGTTTTGCGGGCTGTCTGCTCCGATATTTGCGGGACTTTCTGTTCCGATGCTGGTCCCGAAACAAGCGCAGCAGATGTTGCTGCTGGCTCTGATGACGGGGCAGCATCCGGGTCCGGTGTGGGGCCGGATACCGGTGCGGGGTCAGGTAGCGATGCGGCGGCGCCTGAGCGTCGCAATGGCGGCGCGGTGTCAGCTTGCCCGGCAGGGCGCGCGTCAATGCGCTGCGCAATCTCTTCCTGCTGACGCAGAACGTTGGGCTTCTTCGCCAGTAACGGCGTGTCAAGCGCCGCCTCTACCGCATCGGGAGCGGCTATTTCAGCATGGCCGCCAGACTGTGCCGGCTGGTTTGAAGGCAATTCGCCGCTGTCATCTTCCACAACCGCGTCGTCGCCACCAGCCGTTGCCGGGGAAAGCCGGAGAACATCGCCAGTGCGCTGATACGCAGCGTTCGCCCCTTCATCGGCGTCTTCGCCCATGTCGTTCCAGCCCAAATCTTCCAGGTTCTGGGTGTCACCGCCAGCCCCCGGCAACACGGCAACCTGACGCCGCATAGCTGGCCTGGCCCCACCTTTGCGGGCAAGCAGGCCGGGGCCTAAAGATGCAAAATTATCGCTCATTTCAGTGTACCCGTCCCCGATTACTGCACGACGCGGCGGCCGAAGCCACCAGCTGCACGATGCGCCGGAGCGACCTGGGCAACGGAATTTGGTGTCGCAAATACCGTGCGGCGGAAATTCTTTTCGAGCCGGTCAGCCATATAATTCCACAGGGCGGTAACCTCGGCTGCAGACCGGCTGTCCGGATCGACTTCCATGACAGTACGGCCATCGATCATTGATGCTGCAAAATCTGTCCGGTGGTGGAGAGTGATCGGCGCCACGGTGCCATGCTGTGACAGTGCGACAGCGGCCTCCGACGTGATCTTGGCTTTTGGCGTTGCGCCGTTGACGACAAATACCAGCGGCTTTCCAGCGCGTTCGCACAGATCGACCGTCGCACCCACTGCACGCAAGTCATGCGGGCTTGGCCGGGTCGGGACGACGATCAGTTCGGCCACGCCGATCACAGACTGGATGGCCAGAGTGATCGCGGGCGGCGTATCGATGACCGCCAGCTTGAACCCCTGCTGGCGCAATGCCTGAAGATCATTTGCCAAACGGGCGACGGTTGTTTGCGCGAATGCAGGATACTCATCCTCACGCTCGTTCCACCAATCGGCGAGCGAACCCTGTGGATCAATGTCAATCAGCACAACTGGACCAGCCCCGGCGCGCTGCGCCTGAACTGCCAGATGCCCTGACAAGGTGGTCTTACCTGATCCACCCTTCTGCGATGCCAATGCCAGTACTCGCAAGGCCAATTCCCCTGATAATCCGTTACATGATCCGCTAGATTGCGATTCACGTATTGAAATCGCAGGATAGGACTAATTTTAGGTTAACGGGCTGCTCATCTCGCCTGAGAAACGGTCCAATCGGTGCAAAACGTAAAAAGAACGCGGCTGGAAACACTTTACTAACGCCCTGTTCACTATACCGTCTGCACGTACTTATGCGGTAAAGAAGGCTCGCAGATAACATGTTGATTGCACGCGCGTTGAAATTGATGGTCGCTGGCGGCGTTCTCGCTGCGTCGGGTCCTGCATTGGCTGATGTCAAAGCGGGGGTGGATGCATGGAGCGCGGGCAATTACTCTGCCGCAGTGGCTGAATGGCGCGGGCCTTCCAATGCCGGTGATCCTGACGCCCAGTTTAACATGGCTCAGGCCTACCGTTTGGGCCGCGGGGTTGAGGCAAATGCGAAGCAGGCAGAAATTCTGTATGCGAAAGCGGCTGCACAGGGGCATATCAAGGCGGCAGACAATTATGGCTTGCTGCTGTTTCAGGACGGTCGGCGCGAAGAGGCGATGCCCTATGTCACTGCCGCTGCCGACCGGGGTGATCCGCGCGCGCAATATTTGATCGGCATCGCCCATTTTAACGGTGATCTTCTACAAAAGGATTGGGTGCGCGCCTATGCGCTGCTGACGCTGGCCAACAGCACCGGTCTGCCGCAAGCCAAACCGGCCATCGCGCAGATGGATGACTTCATTCCGCTGGCACAGCGGCAGGAGGCACAAATTGTCGCGCAATCGCTGAAACGCCAGGCCGAAAGCAACCGCGCGCAGCAATTGGCCGCAGCCGATCTGGGTGTAACGCAGCCATCCTCAGGGGCCATTCCGGCACGCGTTGCACCCAATCCGCCGCGACCGACGCCTGCCCAAGTGGCCGCTGCCGCATCAGTGCGTCCCGTTCTACCCAGCCCGGTAAACCGGATACCGCAGCCGATTGAGCGCACGGTTGTTGCACCCTCCATTGCCGCTGCACGCACGGCCGTATCAGAAGCTGAACGGGTCACCGGCACCGAAACACCCGCCACGGCCGGCGCTGACTTCACCCGTCCTGCTGCATCAACCCCCGCGCCAGTACGCACCGCAAGCGCGCCCCCACCCGGCCCCTCGCCGCGCGCGGCTGCGCCCAGCATAGGCGGCGCAGCTCCGGCAGATCAAGGCGGGACGCCCGAAACCAGTGCGAGTGGCCCTTGGCGGGTGCAGCTTGGTGCATTTGGCGTTCGCAGCAATGCTGACCGATTGTGGTCGCGCCTGTCGGGCAATTCTGCCTTGCGCGGAACGCAGAAACTGGTCGTTCCATCGGGCCGTTTGGTCCGTCTGCAAGCCGCAGGCTTTACGAGCCGCGGCGCCGCACAATCAGCTTGCAATGCGCTGAAACGGAGTGGCCAAAGCTGCCTCGTTACCAAATGAACCCGCCGCCGGTGCTTGTAATACTGCTCGGCAAATACGGATCATTGGCAGCTTTATGATGGTATTGTGAACGCTAGTCTGCGAAAACAGACCATCAGGCAATGAGGGGCGGCCATGAATACGAGCGCACAACATGATGCACATTGGGATGAGGGTATTGGCAAAAATTCCGTAGCCAAGACCGCGCGATTGGTCAGTTTGGATTATATTCGCGGGATCGCTGTCATGGGTATTCTGGCGGCCAATATTGTCGCGTTTGGCCAGCCGTTCATCGCTTATATGTGGCCAGAGGCCTTTCTGACACCGCACGACGCCACATCCGATTATCTTTGGGCCGCGCAATTTGTTGCAGTCGATGGCAAGATGCGCGGGCTGTTCACGTTGCTGTTCGGGGCCGGCATGATGCTGTTTCTTGAAAAAGCTTGGGCGCGCGGATCGGGGCGAAGATTACAGGCGCGCCGATTGCTGTGGCTGTTGATGTTCGGCCTTGTTCATTTCTATCTGATCTGGCGCGGCGATATTTTGATACTCTATGCGATTGCAGGGTTTGCCGCTCTGGCGTTTGTGAAAATGAGCGCGAAACGCCAAATGGTGCTGGGCCTGCTTGGCTATCTCGCCGGGGCGGTGCTCTATGCGCTATTCATGGTTTTGCCTTACATGATTGCCGAGACCGATTTCGGTGAGAACGCAGCATTTGCGGAAACACGGGCAGAGATGGTCAGGGAAACGCAGCGCGAGATTGACGACGCGGCAACTGAAACCAGCATTATCACGCAAGGCAATTATTTTGAATTCGTCAATCACACCATAACTGCGCACGGAACCGATCCGCTATTCACGCTGTTCCTGTTTGGTTTTGAAACTTTGCCACTGATGCTGATCGGTATGGCGCTGTATAATTGGGGCCTTTTTTCAGGCAGATGGAATCCCACGAGAATGCAAATATGGGGGTGGACCGGGGTCATTGGCGGATCGTTGCTGACTGTGCCAATCGCAATATGGGCGCTGGCTGACGGGCTTACCTATTGGGGAACGCTGGCGGCATTTGTCGGCATATCACCCCTGCCCCGCTTACCAGTTATTCTGGGCCTTGTGACTTTGCTCGCGCTTTACGGCACGCATGCCACCGGATGGCTGGGGCAGCGCGTTTCTGCAGCAGGCCGGATGGCGTTTTCCAACTATCTTGGCACCTCGCTCGTTATGATGCTGGTTTTCCACGGATGGGCCGGTGGATTATATGGCGCGCTTACCCGGCCAGAGCTGTATCTGGTGGTGCTGGCGGCGTGGGCAATAATGCTCGCATGGTCCAAACCGTGGCTGGAACGTTTCCAATACGGGCCGCTCGAATGGCTGTGGCGCTGCCTGACATATGGCGCGCTTCTGCCTGTCAAACGAGAGACTTAGGCTCCGGGCCTAAGGCGATGCGCCAACGCGCACACCGCCCTTGAAAACAGCCGTTGCGCGGCCTTGCGCGGGTTGGCGGTCAAATGGGGTATTACCTGCTGATGCCGCCATTCTGGCAGAATCGACGATCCACGGCTTGACCGGGTCGATCAGGCAGATATCGGCATCCTGCCCCGCTTCCAACACCCCGCAATTGACACCAAGCAGCCTGGCCGGGTTGGCCGACAGCAACGCAAGCGCGCGCGGCATATCGATGACATCATCACGCACCAGCGTGAGAGTCATCGCCAGCAGAGTTTCCGCGCCAGCCATGCCCGGCGCGGCATCGGCAAAAGGCAACCGCTTATCTTCGGGTCCGCGCGGATCATGGCCCGATGCAATGATGTCAATCGTACCGTCAGCGATGGCGGCAATCACAGCCTTGCGATCATCCTCGCACCGCAATGGCGGGGAGATTTTGGCGAAAGTACGGAATTGTGCGGTGGCCAAATCGGAAAGCATGAAATGCGCAGGTGTTACCCCGGCTGTAACCGATACGCCCCGCGCCTTAGCACGGCGCACCAAATGCAGCGCGGCAGCCGTGGTGACTTGCCGTATGTGTAACCGGGCATTCGCCATTTCTGCGAGCGCAATATCGCGCGCCACAGCCAGAGCCTCTGCCTCGGCCGGGGCGCTGGGTAGGCCCAGCCGCGTCGCCATATCGCCCGCAGTCGCTGCGGCGTTACCCGCAATCCCGGAATCTTCCGCGTGGCTGACCACCACCAGATTGAGCATTGCGGCATAGCGCAGCAGGCGCAGCATTGCGCCCGAATCCGCGATCCAGCTGCGACCGGTTGCAACACCGCGCGCACCGGCCGCCTGCATCAGACCAATCTCTGCCAATTCCCTGCCCGCAAGGCCCTTGGTCGCCGCCGCCAGCGGATGAACCCACAGATCAGGCTTCCCGCTTTGCGCTACCAACCGCACGCGCGATGGGTGATCGAGGGCAGGAGATTGATCGGGCATCACTACCGCACGGGTTATGCCGCCAAAGTGAAACGCCGGTTTGTCCACCGCAAACGCCCCGAAATCGATCAATCCCGGTGCGATAAACTGCCCGCGCGCATCGACAATCTCGTCACCATCTTCGGGCGAGATATCGCCGGCAGCAGCGATGAGACCGTCCACCAGCCGGACCGCGCCCGCCACCACTTCGCCTGGCAAAACCAATTGTCCGTCAGTAATGGTCAGAGGCAGACGCTGCTTCATACCCAGCCTTCCACCTGGCGTGCCGTGCGGGTCAGCACGTCCAATGCTGCCATCCGGATCGCGACACCCATCTCAACCTGCCGGGTAATGATTGACCGGCCGATCATGTCGGCCACATCGCTATCAATTTCGACGCCGCGATTCATCGGGCCTGGGTGCATCACGAGCGCATCGGGTGCAGCATTTTCAAGCCGCCTTTTGGTGAGGCCAAACAAATGATGATATTCCCGAGCGGAGGGGATGAATTGGCCTTCCATCCGCTCGGTCTGGAGCCGCAGCATCATTACCACATCCGCGCCGTCCAAGGCCGCATCAAACGTGTCAAACGGCTGCGCGCCCATTGCCCTGACACCGTAAGGCATCAACGCTGGCGGCGCACAAAGGCGCACAGTAGCCCCCAGAGCGGTCAGACATAGAATGTTTGACCGTGCCACCCGGCTGTGCAGGATATCGCCGCAAATCGTCACTGTCAGGCCGGTGAAATCATCGGCATTATGCCCGCGTTCTCGTAGAGCATGACGCAGCGCCAGTGCATCGAGCAGCGCCTGTGTCGGATGCTCATGCTGCCCGTCACCAGCATTCAGCACCGGACAATCGACTTTGCCGGCAATCAATTCAACCGCGCCGCTGGAACCATGCCGGATCACAATCGCATCAGCCCGCATCGCGTTGAGAGTGATCGCAGTATCAATCAGCGTCTCACCTTTTTTCACACTGCTGGTCGCGGCGTGCATGTTCACGACATCAGCACCGAGCCGTTTGCCAGCAATTTCGAAACTGAGCAGCGTTCGCGTAGAGTTTTCGAAAAACGCATTGATAACCGTCAGGCCAGCCAGAACGTCGCTATGCTTGGCGCTCTGGCGGTTAAGATTGACCCATTGTTCAGCTTCATCCAGCAAGAACAGAATTTCGTGACGTGCCAACTGCCCGATCCCGACCAGATCGCGGTGCGGAAAGGCCAGCTTCCCCGCTGGGTATTCCCGCGAAAGGCCAGACCTGGCTGGTGTGGATTGGACCGGTATCATCAAACCAAAGCCCTTAGTCGAGCCAAGTTGACGGCTCAAGCGGTTTCGGCTGGCATCACGCTGTTATCATCTCTAAGCAGCCATCATACATTCTACAGGGACTGACATAATATGGCATTTGCAGGTAAAGTATGGCGATTGCTGGTTGGTATTAAGGATGGTCTCGGCCTGATCTTTCTGCTGCTGTTTTTTTCATTATTGTACAGCGTATTGACTGCCAGCCCCAGCCCGGCCCAGGTTCGCGACGGCGCTTTGCTGCTCGATCTTGACGGGATTGTGGTCGAGGAAAAATCGGTCGTCGATCCGGTTGACGCGCTGCTCTCCGGCCAGCAGCCAATCGCTGAATTCCAGATCCGCGATCTGGTCCACGCCCTCGATACTGCAGCCGCTGATGAGCGGATTACATCGGTCGTGTTTGATCTTTCAAGCTTGATCGGCGGCGGTCAAGTGCACATGCAAGCTCTTGGTGAGGCGATTGAACGGGTCAAAGCCGCCGATAAACCAGTCCTTACCTATGCGATCAGCTATACAGATGACGCGATGAAAATCGCCGCCCATGCTAGCGAGGCATGGGTTGACCCGCTGGGCGGCGCATTCATCGCGGGGCCAGGCGGCTCGCGGCTTTATTTTGGCGAACTGCTAGAAAATCTGAAGATCAACGCGCGCGTCTATCGGGTCGGCACTTACAAATCCGCAGTGGAACCGTATCTGCGCAGTGGAATGTCACCCGAGGCGCGCGAAAATGCCGAAGCACTTTACGGTGCGTTGTGGGAAGAATGGCAAGCCAATGTCAGCAAAGCGCGCCCCGGTCTTGATCTTGATTTGGTAACCAAAACACCCGCTGAATGGATCGCTGCCAATGAGGGGGATCTGGCGACAGCAGCATTGGAAGCCGGCCTTGTTGACAAGCTGGGCAGCCGCACCGAATTTGGTGACCGTGTTGCTGAACTGTCGGGCAAGGATGAGTGGGACAAAACGCCGGGCGCTTACACATCAACGCCGCTTGACGCATGGCTGGCTGACAATCCGGTTGAGGAAGATGGCGATGCGATTGCGGTCGTTACCATAGCTGGTGTGATCGTTGATGGAGACGCTGGCCCGGGTACGGCTGGCGGAGACCGCATCGCCGGGCTGCTCGACGACGCGTTGGAACAGGAGCCAAAGGGACTGATTATTCGGGTCGATTCGCCAGGTGGTTCGGTTTTGGCGTCAGAAGAAATCCGCCGCGCGGTGCTGCGTCACAAGGCCAAGGATATCCCGATTGCCGTGTCGATGGCCAACGTGGCGGCCAGCGGCGGTTACTGGGTGGCAACGCCCGCTGATCGCATTTTTGCGGAACCGGAAACCATAACCGGTTCAATCGGCATTTTTGCAGTTATCCCGACCTTTGAAAACGCGGCAGCAGAGTGGGGTATTAATGGCGACGGCGTCAACACAACACCTTTGTCAGGCCAGCCCAATCTCGTGGCAGGCTTCACGCCGGAAGTCGATGCCATTTTGCAGAGTGTCATTGAGGATGGCTATTCCGATTTCCTGACCCGCGTGGCCGAGGCGCGCGGCATGACAGCAGCCCAGGTGGACGCGGTTGGCCAGGGCCGTGTGTGGGATGGCGGCACGGCGCGCCAGATCGGTCTGGTTGATCAGTATGGCGGTATTGAAGATGCCGCTGAATGGGTTGCCAAGGAAGCCGGATTGGCGGAAGGTGAATGGTATCTGGATTACCTTGCAAGCGCGCCAGGCGAATATGACAATCTGCTTCGTGCGCTGATGAGCGGCGACGCGCCGCCCGCCAGAAATGGCGACATGTTTGCTATGGTATCGGGGCGGCAACAGGCGATCATAGCACAGGCACAGGCCGATTTCGAATTATTGACGTCGGGCCGGGGTATGCAGGCCTATTGTCTGGAATGTCCAGGTGTCGCTCCGGCGCGGGTCCATGCAGATGCACGTCAGGGTTGGTTCGCACGGCTTGCGGCGGCCTTCATCGGCTAGCAAGGCAACGCATATTACGCAGCCAGGGCAATCATAGCTGAATTGCGGCGGTTGGCTGGCCAGGACCACGCTGAGCCTCAATGCAGGGCCGCGCGGTGGCAACCGTATCGCCTATTGGCGGCGTCACCTGCGCTGCCGTGGCGGTATCGACCGGCGTTACCTGCTGCCACAAAGGTGGCCTGTACGCATGCCCTAATGCCGCCAACGGCCGATCCTGGAAGCCGGTTTCGGAGGCTGCCCTCGCGGTCGTGGGCGGGGTACGCAGTGGTAAAAAAAGCGCGAGAGCCATGCCTTGGTCCCCGCGCTTTTGGTAAACATGCTTGCCCGATGGTTACATTGCTGTCGCCTTGACCTTCGGCGGGTTCTTTGCAGGAGGATTGGTTGCTGGGGGATTGGTTGCTGGGGGCGCTGCACCTTCCTGCTTTTCAGAATATTTCTTCCATGCATATCCGCCAGCGGCAATTGCAACCATTGCGGGGATACTTGCCCGGCGCAAAACGGCCATAGACACAATTCCCAAGGCCGCACCAGCGGGTCCGCCGATGCTGTTTGTCGTTCCCGCCAGCTTTTTGCCGGCAATTCCTGCGATAATATTCTTGATCATGATACGCTCCTTTATGGGATATCAATAACTTGGCCGCGCTTTCGTTCCGTGCGGGCGTTGGCGGCTTCCACGGTAAAGCTGCGTGGTTTGCGGTCCCAGTCTGCGTTGGCGAAGATCACCAGATCGTCCGGTGCGACATCATTGGCTGCGTAAATGTCCCATGTCATATGGATCATGTCGGGATGGCCCCATATGCGCACCGCATTCCAATACCGGTCATCACGAAATCCGACAAAATGAAGAAGCGCAGCCATGCCAGTAAATAGCCATGCGAATGCTTGAGGCAAAATCAAAACGAGTCCATAGCATCCGCCATGCATGATATTCGTACTATTCGCGAAAACCCCGAAGCTTTCGATGCCGCGATTACCCGGCGCGGGATAGAACCCGTGGCTGCCAAAATTATTGAGCTGGATGAAGCACGCAGAGCCGCTGCAACCAAAATTCAGGAAGCACAATCCAAACGTAACGCCGCTTCCAAAGCTATCGGCCAAGCAATGGGGCAAGGCGACACAGCCAAAGCGGAGACGCTGAAAGCCGAAGTTGCAGACATCAAGCAGACCATGCCTGTGCTGGAGGAAGACAACCGGCGATTAGGCGCGGAGCTGCAAGATTACCTCGCGCGTATACCCAACCTGCCCGCTAGCGATGTGCCCGCTGGCGATGATGAAGACGCGAATGTCGAAATTTCCGTCTGGGGCACAAAACGCACCTTTGATTTCACCCCGCAGGAACATGCCGATATCGGTCCCGCATTGGGGATGGATTTTGAAACCGGCGCGAAGCTATCGGGTGCGCGATTTACCTTTCTGCGCGGCGGAATGGCCCGGCTGCACCGCGCGCTCGGCCAATTCATGCTCGACCATCAGGTCACCGCGAACGGGTATACCGAATGCGCCCCGCCCGTATTGGTGCGTGACGAGGCAATGTATGGTACGGATAAGTTGCCTAAGTTTGCCGAGGATTCCTTCCGAACGACTGATGATCGCTGGCTTATCCCCACAGCGGAAGTCAGCCTGACCGCTTCGGTTCAAGGCGATCTGCTTGACGAGACTGTTTTTCCGATCCGCATGGCTGCGCTGACCCAATGTTTCCGCAGCGAAGCAGGGTCTGCGGGCAAGGATACGCGCGGTTTCATCCGCCAGCACCAGTTTGAAAAATGCGAACTGGTCAGCATCGTCAAGCCCGAAGAGAGCGAGGCCGAGCACGAGCGGATGACTGATTGCGCAGAACAAATATTGCGGGCACTCGAATTGCCCTATCGCAAGATGCTGCTGTGCATCGGCGATATGGGTTTCGGCGCGCGCAAAACCTATGATCTGGAGGTTTGGCTGCCAGGACAAGGCGCTTACCGTGAAATCAGTTCCTGTTCCAATACAGGCGATTTCCAAGCCCGGCGTATGGGCACACGCTTTAAGCCTGAGGGCGAGAAAAACTCTGTCTTCCCGCATACTCTAAATGGTTCCGGCCTGGCCGTGGGGCGCACGGTGGTGGCGGTGATGGAGAATTATCAAAACGCCGATGGCAGCATTACCGTTCCGGCTGCATTACACCCCTATATGGGCGGCGTTGAAACGCTGGAGCCAACTGCCTGATGCGCATTCTGCTCACCAATGATGACGGTATTTTTGCGCCCGGTTTGGAAGTGCTGGAAGACATAGCGGCGCAATTTAGCGATGATGTCTGGATCTGCGCCCCGCATGAGGAACAATCGGGCGCGGGCCATTCATTGTCGCTCAATGCCCCTGTACGCCTCCACAAACATGGTCCGCGCCGCTTTTCGGTCACCGGAACACCGACCGATGCGGTGACTTTGGCGCTGCGCAAAGTGATGGACAGCCCGCCCGATGTGATTCTGTCGGGCGTCAATCGCGGTGCCAATCTGGGCGATGATATTACTTATTCGGGCACTGTCTCTGCTGCTATCGAAGGCGCGCTGGCGGGGATCCGCTCGATCGCGTTGAGTCAGGTGTATGATCGCGGCGCCAATCACGAACAGTTTGACGCAGCGCGGCAGTGGGGCGCAAGGGCGGTTGCGCCCTTACTCGATACGCCCCTGCCCTCAAGAACTCTGGTCAATGTAAACTTTCCCCCGATTACAGGCGCAGCAGTTGCCGGGATCCGCGCAGTCCGCCAGGGTTTTCACGACTATTCACGCGGCTCAGTAGTCGAAGGGAAGGACCCGCGCGGTCTGCCCTATTACTGGTTTGGGCTGCACGCGATCGAGCATACGCTGGATCACGGGACCGATCTGGAAGCAATTGACGAAGGCTTTGTATCGGTGACACCGCTGCAATTGGACCTGACCCATCACGCCTCCATCGGCGCTTTAGCTGAAAGGTATCAGACATGAAAAACTGGGTGCTCCTTGTACTGTCTCCTTTATTGTTGGCGGCGGGCAATCCCGCAACCGAGACAGAGCATACGGTCGAGGAAGGCGAGACGCTTGGCGGAATTGCAGGGCGCGCGAATGTACCCGCAGCGGTTATTGCGGCGGCAAACGGCCTGGTCGAACCCTATAATGTGCGGGCCGGCCAGACGCTGCAGATACCCCGCCAGCGCGTGCATATTGTGAAGGACGGCGATACCGGTTTCGGTATTGCCCAGCGTTACGGTGTGCCCTTTGCCAATATCGCCATCGCGAATGGACTGGCGGAGCCCTATACTATGGTAACCGGTGACCGGCTGATTATCCCGGCAGTGATGAAGGTGGCCGAAAACCCGCAGGCACCGCGCACAGAACCTTATTTCCGTTGGCCCCATGACGGGCGCGTAATGCTCGGCTATTCGCTACGGGCTGATGGCGGCGGCCATGATGGGCTCGATTTCGCCGCCAACCGTGGCGATATGGTTCGCGCAGCAGCGTCGGGCAGCGTGGTCTTCGCCGATCTTGAACCAAAACGCTTTGGCCGGCTGGTGGTGATCGACCACGGCAATGGCTGGCGCACCCGCTACGGCCATTTGGACAGGATTACTGTCAAGCTGGGTGATGTCGTCAAAACCGGTGAACGGATCGGCACAGCAGGACAGGCGGGCGTGGCGACGCGGCCGGAGGTCCATTTCGAAATCATGCAGAATAACAAGCGCGTCGATCCGGCCAGCAAATTGCCAGGGCGATAGACTGCGATGGATCAGCAAATCGACCGGATCGGAACCGGCAGCGGGCGGCGGCGCGTGCGGGGGCCGAAGTTCCAACCGCTGCGCCGCGCCACCCGCGTCCCCGTATGGGGCGATCTGGCCATTCGTATCGGGTTGGCACTATTCCTGATCACAATTGTGGTGCTGATCCATTGGTGGGACCGTGGCGGTCTGGTCGATTCAGTGGACGGCGAGGTCAGCTTCTCAGACGTGATTTATTTCACCATGATTTCGGTGACCACCACCGGCTTTGGAGACATTGCCCCGGTTACCGATCGCGCGCGCATGGTGGAAGCGATAATCGTTACCCCCATCCGGTTTGCGGTATTCTTCATTTTCGTAGGCACAGCCTATAATTTCATCATCAAGCGCAGCTGGGAGAAGTTTCGCATGGCGCGTATTCAGGAAAAACTATCGGGTCATGTAATCGTCCTGGGATATGGCGTGTCCGGCTCTGAATCGGTTAGCGAGTTGATCGAACGGGGTACTGACCCGCAAGACATTGTCGTCATCGACCCTAGCGAGGAACGACTGCTGGAAGCCGAAAAGCTGGGCTGCAATGTTATGGCGGGCGATTCCACCCGCGATGAAATCCTTAAGGCAGTGCGCGTGACGGAAGCCAAAAACGTGCTGGTTTCTGCCGGGCGTGACGATACTTCGATCCTGATCGTTCTGACGGTACGCCATCTGGCCCCCAAAGTGCCGATCAGCGTGGTGGTTCGCGCTGACGACAATGAATTGCTGGCCCGGCAGGCCGGCGCCAATATTGTGATCAACCCGGTCCGCTTCACCGGTCTGTTACTCGCAGGGTCCGCCAAGGGCGCGCATATCGCCGATTATCTTGCGGACCTGGCCTCCGTCACCGGCAGGGTGCAGCTGGTGGAACGCGAAATTACCGAAGCGGAATGCGGCTGCGGCATTACCGAGCTTGGGACAGGCGGGCGCGGATTGCGCGTATATCGTGATGGCCGCGTCCTCGGCTTTTGGGAAGACGAATGCCAGAATTTGCAGGCTGGCGATATTGTGGTCGAGATCGTCCCCACCGAAAGCGGCGAAAATCAGGGTGACGGCCATAATGGCCAGCATTGATCGGTAATATCTGGCATGCGCTGATATTCCAGTGTAGTGCGCGCCCCGATCATGGACACACAGACCCGCACCCCGCACACCATTCCCGCCGCCAAGACCGTGGGCATGGTCAGCCTCGGCTGTCCCAAGGCGCTGGTCGATTCAGAACGCATCCTGACCCGCCTCCGCGCCGATGGCTACGCCATGTCGCCCGATTATGCGGGCGCGGATGTGGTGCTGGTCAACACCTGCGGCTTCCTCGACAGTGCGAAGGAGGAAAGCCTGGCCGCGATCGGCGAAGCCATTGCCGAGAACGGCCGCGTCATCGTGACCGGCTGCATGGGCGAGGATGCCGATGCCATCCGCGCCGCGCATCCGCGGGTCCTCGCGGTTACGGGCGCGCATCAATATGAACAGGTCGTCGATGCCGTTCATACCCATGCCCCGCCCAGCCAGGGCCCGTTTGTCGATCTGGTCCCGCAACCATCGCAGATCGATATCAAACTCACCCCGCGCCATTACAGCTACCTCAAGATTTCAGAGGGCTGCAACCATTCCTGCGCGTTCTGCATCATTCCCGATCTGCGCGGGAAACTCGCCAGCCGCCGGATCGATGCCGTTTTGCGAGAGGCGGAGAAACTCGTCGCGGCGGGCACCAAAGAACTACTCATCATCAGCCAGGACACCTCGGCTTACGGGGTCGATACACGGCATGAGAGCCGCGAGTGGAAGGGCCGCGAGGTCCGCGCGCATATGACCGACCTTGCGCGCGAGCTGGGCCAGCTCAAAACTCCCGAGGGGGCCACCGCGTGGACCCGCCTGCATTATGTCTACCCCTACCCCCATGTTGACGCGGTGATCCCGCTCATGGCGGACGGGCTGCTGACGCCCTATCTCGACATTCCGTTCCAGCACGCCAGCCCAAAAGTGCTAAAAGCGATGCGCCGCCCGGCTAATGAAGCCAAAGTGCTCGAACGGCTGAAAAGCTGGCGCGCAATCTGCCCCGATATCGCCATTCGCAGCAGCTTCGTGGTCGGTTTCCCGGGCGAGACGGAGGAGGATTTCCAGTACCTGATAGACTGGCTGGAGGAAGCGCAATTGGACCGCGTGGGCGCGTTCCGCTTTGAACCGGTCGAGGGCGCGCGGGCCAATGCCCTGCCCGATCCTGTGCCGGAGGGCGTGAAGGAAGAACGCTACGCCCGGTTGATGGAAGTGACCGCGCGGATCAGCGCCGCCAAATTGCAGGCCAAGATCGGCAAAACCATCCCCGTGATCGTGGATGAAGTGGGCGAGGCGGACGAGGACGGCGACACCGCCGGTTCTCGCGGAGCAAACGCGCGCAGCCAGGCCGACGCGCCGGAGATTGACGGCAATGTCTTCCTGCGCAACGTGCCCGCGACTCTGACGCCCGGCGATATTCTGGATGTACAAGTGGAGGATGCCGACGCGCATGATCTCTACGCGGTTCCGGTTTAGGCTCCGGTTTAGGCGCATTTGTAGGACACGGTTGGAAAGGGACGGTCACCGCCTTTTTCGCACAGTGTGACCTTTCGCGCAAACCTCTGAAATGACGGAGATTTTGCAGGTACACGCGCGAAAGAGTGTGACCTTTGGCGCGAACGGTGTTGGATATACCGGCAATGCGCAAAAAGCTGGCGCAGAAAACTGGCGCAGAAAACTGGCGCATAATCGAGGGATCGACAATGGGAAAGAGCGCCGCGAGCAATAGCCGCCAATCCGCCTGTAGGAAACGGCAAACCCTCTCCGCTGAAGGGGGAGAGGAAGGAGGCGCGCGAGCGCCGGGAGGAGAGGGGAAAGAACCGCGCCAATCACTCCGGGATCACTCCGGGATCACTCCGGAATCACTCCGGTATCACTCCGGAATCACTTGGGGGCCCTCAACCATTGCCCCACTCCCTTCGCAGCCATGCTGCTCTTCCCTCTCCCCTAAAGGGTAGAGGGAACCTCACGCCTCCAGCGGCAGTACGATCTCGCCCATGATCCGGTCCGTTTCGGTCAGGATTTTGATGATGTTCTGATAATGGCCAATATCATCCCATGACAATGCGCGCCCCTTGCGGTCTTTCAGCCATTTCTGCGCGGGCTGGTATCCGCCAATATGGAACTCCCACGCGGTTTGCGGCACGCCGTCAAAATACTGGTCGGGGTTGATGTGGACGCGGCCAACACAGCCCACCCCGCTGCGACTAACGTCACCTTCGGTTCCGTAAGTCTCGCTCCCCTCCCGCTTGCGGGAGGGGTTGGGGGTGGGCAACGTGCCGCCTACAAATTTCGGATACCCCGCCGCGACCACGCTATCGCCCTCGCCCTCGGCAACCTCGCCCATAAAGGGATAGGGCGCCTCCCCAATTGCGGTGGCTTCCATCAGGTGCAAGCGGCGCAGTTCTTCGCCCTTCTCGTTAATATGCGCGAACATTTGCGGGTTCGCGGGATAGGGTATGCGCGGGAAATCGATTTTCAAAAATTCGGCAAAGGTCGCGCGGTAATCGGGTGAATGCAGCACGCCGTAAATATAATCGAACACTTTGACTTCGGATGGGCGCGCATCGCCCGTGGCGGCGCGGAAGGATGCTTTGCTCCCCTCCCCGTGGGGAGGGGTTGGGGGTGGGGGTTCCGCGCTACTGGAACGCCGCACACCCACACCCTCCGCGCTGCGCGCTCCTCCCTCTCCCTCAAGGGAGAGGGCTTTGGCGCGCGCCATATCGGTATCGGCGGGATCAATCTCGGCAGCTTTGCAGATTGCAGCGTAGAGTTTGGGGTCGAGGTTGAGCCGCACCTCTTCATTCAAACGACCATCTGCATGATAGACTGGCTTGTTCGGGTCGGGGTAGAGGTAGAGGGGGGCAAACATACTACCGGTGGTACGCTCAGCACATTTTACATCTGATATGGCGTTCGAGGCGAAAAAGTGATCAACGTTGGACGACTTGTTACTCCGAGCGAACAGGAGCGTTATATTAGCGTTCAATAGATGATCTGAGACCGAGCCGCGCGCCCTATAGGATTTTGGAAGTCGAACTCCGTCCATGAATGGAGAGGGGTCGCTAAAGTACGCAAACCAACGATGATCGAAAGGCTTGTGTAGAAATCTTGTGACTACGTAACTTCGCTCTGGAAATTCGGTTGCGAGGAAATCGCCAAGCTCATTTTGATCAAAGCTTATCAACTCTGACTCGCGGCCAGACTGTATACCCGTCGTGTTATGGGCGAGCAGTTTTTCCAACGAAAAGCCAACCTCATAGATGGGCAATAGCTCATCATTGCGCGGGACAAAATCACACCGCTCACTGCCTCCCTTGAGTATATCGCCACCGAGTTGGGCTCGAAACAGAGCTTTGTTTTTGGATAGCCTAGACCCCCAAAGGTCAGAATGAAAAATGACCGCAGGTTCATTCGGCGCTTTGGACGCGCGCTTTACTGCGATAATTATTGAAACGCCCTGCTTGATGTCAAAGACGTTTTCGTCAGCCTTCCCACCGGGCGCTTTTTCTTCCTTATTGGAGTTCCCGTGCAGGTCGAAAACGTAAATCTTGTCAAACGTATCTTGCAAGTGCCACCGCATTCCTCGCAAGGTTGGGTCGGATAAATATCCGTGGCTCGAAATAAAGCCCACTACTCCGCACCCGTTTTTCTCGATCAGATTTTCGGCCATACGAATAAATTTGTGCTCATCCTTTTTGACCCATTTGGGGTTGCGCTCCTGCAACCTTTGTTTTCCCCCCGGCTCGATCATGTAAGCCTCCATCAGTGACTCAATCCACTCTCCCTTATTCGACGAGTGACCAGAATAGGGCGGATTGCCGATAATGCACATGATCGGGCTTTGCCGCTTTACCTCGCTTGCGCCGCGCGCTTCATCCGCGAGTTGCTGGAAGAACAAATCCTTCACTTCGCGTTCGGCAGGTTCCAGCGCATTGGTCAGCCAGACGGACAAGCGGGGCGGGCTTTTGCTCGGTTTGTACCCGCTCTCGGTCAGCTGCATATCCAGTTTCATATGGCACATGGCGTAACTGGCCATCAACAATTCAAACCCGTGCAGGCGCGGCAGCAATTCCTCCTCCACATAGCTGGACCATTTGCCCGGCGCGCGTTTTTTCACCCGGTCGGCAATGGTCTGAACCGTTTTAGCCAGAAACGTGCCGGTGCCCGTGGCGGGATCAAGTATCTGGACGCGGTGGACGTGCTTTTCAACATAGGTGCGCTTGCCCGTTTTTGGGTCGTCTTGACCCGTATCCCATTGAACAGGGATTTTCTTGGTATCGGCCAGCCCGTCGGGAATATCGAATTCTGTCTTCAGAACATCATCCACCGCGCGCACGATGAAATCGACCACCGGTTCGGGCGTGTACCAGACGCCGCGGCTTTTGCGTTTCTTGGGATTATACGCCGCCAGAAACGTCTCGTAAAAATGGATAAACGGATCATTGCGGGCGGTGAATTTGCCAAATTCCGCGAACAGCGAATGCGGATCGCTGGCGCGCAGCACCTCTGCCAGATCATCCACCACATAACGCAGCCGGTCGGGAATGTCGTATCCGGCGATATAGTGGAACAGCCCGCGCAGGAACGGGTTGGATTTGGGCAGTTTTTCCAGCGCCTCCTGACGGCTGAACGTGTCCAGCGTATCATCATGCAGCCGCGCGGCGAACATGCCGTAAGTAATCGTCTCGGCATAGATATCGGCAAATTCGCCCGGTGTCAGATTGGGCAGCAGATTGTCTTTGAAAGTCGTGAACTGGCGGCCCAGCCCCTGTCGGTATTCGGGATCCTGTGCCAGCGCGATGCCGACCTCGTCCTTGATAATCGCCGCCTTGCCCGCCATCATATCGGCCAGCTTGGCCGCGCTTTTGATGCTGATCGGTTTCTGCTGGACGAAGGATTGTAACTGGCGTTCCAGCTCGCCAAACTTGTCAGGCAGCGGCCCCAGCCCGCCCAGATCGCCCATGAAATCGGCGATGGATGTGTGATGGATCACTTCCTTATCGCGGATAAATTCAAAATCGACCCCATTGGTATAGAGCAGATTGGGGTAGGCATTCTCGTACCGTTTGCGCTGCTCGACGCTGTAGCCCTTTAATTTGACCACATCCTTGGGCAGGTCTTTTGCCTCTGCCCAGCCAAACGCCACGCCGTCCCGCTGGAACAGGAAATCGGGCATTCCCCCTTCGGACCGTTTGGGTTCGTTAATAACGTCGATATCGGGATCGATCGAGCGGAACAGTTCCTCCAGCGCGGCGCGGTAACTGTGCTCTGTCGCCTGACCACTGGCAAAAGTGGCGCTGACCTTGCTGAGGTAACCTTCTATATCCATTGAGTAATTCCCCTGGCCCTCATGTGGTCTTCATAAATAAGACCTTTCGCCGATCACCGCACTATCGGCAAGCTGCGATTTTCTATAGAGGGGCGGCATGACCTCCCCCACCACGCTCGAAATCTCCTCCTCCTTCGCCTTTGCCGCGGATAGCCCCACCGACTGCCTGTTGCAGTTTGAGGTGGCGGTGGCGCCGGGGCAGCGGATTGTCTCCTCTGCGGCCAGCGTAACCGACGGCATCACCACCAACCATGTGGTCGCGGATGACGGGCTTGGCAGCCGGATGTGGCTGACGGCAGATGGCAATGTCTCGGTCACCTATTCGGCGCAGATGGAAATTACGCGGCAGGCGGCGCCCCTGGCCAGCCTTGCCGCAGCGGCCCCGCATGATCTGCCGGGCGAAGCGGTGAAATATCTGTTCGACAGCCGCTATTGCCCGGCGGGCCGGTTTGGCATGTATGTCGATAGCGAATTTGGCGATACCGCAGGGCGCGCGAATGGCGGCGTTCGGGTGGAGGCGATCCGCGCCTGGATCGCGCGGCATTTCAGCTATACCGCCGGGGTCAGCGGGCCGAATACGACAGGCGCGGACAGCTTTATCGACCGCGCGGGTGTGTGCCGTGATTATGCGCATGTGATGGTGATGCTGGCCCGGGCAAGCGGTATTCCCGCCCGCTATGTCAGTTGCTATGGGCCCGATGTATCGCCGCAGGATTTTCATGCTGCGGCGCAGGTCTATCTGGCGGATGGTAGCGGCGCGGGCGCATGGCATCTGGTCGATGCGACCGGCATGGCGCGCGCAGAGGACACCGCGATCATCGGGGTGGGCCGCGATGCCGCTGATGTCAGTTTCCTGACCAGTTTCGGGATGGTAGAGTTTCACTCGAGCGCGGTGGAGGTGGTGCGCGCCTGACGGATGATGTGAATACGTCTGCCGGGCCGAATGCGCGCGTGCGTTCCTGATCCGCACTTGCTACGCTGCCGGTGATTATGGACAAGGTAGCGCAATTACTATGAGTTTTACCGCAGACCGTTTGCTGTTATTCGGCGCCACCGGCGATTTATCGCAGCGGATGTTGCTGCCCTCTTTATGCGCATTGCATGCTGACGAGCTGATCGCGCCCGACCTCAAAATTATCGGTACCGCGCGCTCCGAAATGAGCGACGCAGAATTCCGTAACTTCGCGCGCGAAGCGTTGGAAACACACATGCCCGCCGACCGGCGCGGCCGCATGGCGGATTTCCTCAACCGGCTGAGCTATCAGACATTGGATGCGACATCGCTCGACGGGTTTGATGATCTCGCCAAAGCGGTCGGCCCGACGCAGCGCGGCCTGGCGATTTTCCTCTCCACCGCGCCCAGCCTGTTCGAACCCACGATCAAGGGTCTCCACCATGCGGGGCTGGACGGCGAGATTGTGCGGATCGGGCTGGAAAAACCGCTCGGCAATGATCTCGCCAGCAGCTGCGCGATTAATGATGCGGTCGCCAGTACTTTTTCCGAAGACCGGATTTACCGGATCGACCATTATCTGGGCAAGGAAACGGTGCAGAACCTGCTGGCCCTGCGGTTCGGCAATATCATGTTCGAACCGTTGTGGAATGCCGCGCATATCGATCATGTGCAGATAACAGTGGCGGAGACGGTCGGGCTGGAAAGCCGCGCGGGCTATTATGATACCAGCGGCGCATTGCGCGATATGGTGCAAAACCACATGCTGCAATTGCTCGCATTGGTGGCGATGGAGCCGCCCGGCGATTTTGATGCGACTGCCGTGCGTGACGAAAAGGTGAAAGTGCTCCGCGCATTGCGCCCCGTCAGCGAAGGCGAAACGGTAACCGGTCAATATCGCGCGGGCGCGATCGGCGGCGAAGCGGTGCCCGGATATGATGATGAATTGGGTAAGGATTCCGATACCGAAACCTATGTCGCGATCAAGGCGCATGTCGATAATTGGCGCTGGAAAGGCGTGCCGTTCTACTTGCGTACCGGCAAACGTCTGCCCCAGCGGCGTACCGAAATCGTCGTGCAGTTCCGCTGCGTACCGCATTCGATCTTCGCCGGTAAGGGCGCGAAAATGGAAGCCAACCGCCTGGTTATCGGTATCCAGCCGGAGGAGAATATCTCGCTCAATCTCATGGCGAAAGTGCCAGGCCTTGGCCGCGAAGGGATCCGCCTGCGTTCGGTCCCGCTTGATATTGCCATGCCCGATGCCTTTGTCGGCCAGCACCGGCGGATCGCCTATGAACGGCTGCTGCTTGATCTGATCGAAGGTGATCAGACATTGTTTGTACGCCGTGACGAGGTGGAAGCGCAGTGGGACTGGATTGACGCAATCCGCGCCAATTGGGCGCAAAACGGCCTGACACCCAAAACCTACACTGCCGGTAGCTGGGGGCCAAGCGCCGCGATTGCCCTGGCAGAACGCGATGGAGTGACATGGAATGAGTAGGTTTGGGAATGAGTAGGTTTGGGAATGAGTAAACAACTCCACGACACTCTTCACCGCGTGACGCAGCGCGTGATCGAAAAGTCCCGCGACTCTCGCAGCCGCTATCTCGATCTGATCCAGCGCGAGGGCGATAACCAGCCAGACCGTAACCAGGTATCGTGTTCCAACCTCGCCCATGCCTATGCCGGCGCGCTGGAGGATCAGAGGGCGCTGACTGCTGCAAAAGGTCCCAATATCGGGATCGTCACCAGCTATAATGATATGCTGTCCGCACACCAGCCCTATGGCCGCTATCCTGAAAAGCTGAAAATTTACGCGCGCGAAGTGGGCGCAACCGCGCAGGTTGCCGGTGCCACACCGGCCATGTGCGACGGCGTGACCCAGGGTGAAACCGGCATGGAGCTCAGCCTGTTCAGCCGCGATGTCATCGCGCTCAGCACCGGTGTCGCGCTCAGCCATGCAATGTATGACGGCGCACTGATGCTGGGCATATGCGACAAGATCGTGCCCGGCCTGTTGATCGGCGCGCTGCGTTTCGGGCACCTTCCTGCGATTTTCGTGCCCAGCGGCCCGATGCCCAGCGGCATCTCGAACAAACAGAAACAGGAAACGCGCCAGCTCTATGCAGAGGGCAAAGTGGGCCGCGCCGAATTGCTGGCGAGTGAGCTGGGCAGTTACCACTCACCCGGTACCTGTACATTCTACGGCACTGCCAATTCCAACCAGATGATGATGGAAATGATGGGGCTGCATGTTCCAGGCAGTGCTTTCATCCAGCCGGGTACGCAGTTACGCCAAGCACTCGACCGCGCCGCCGTCCACCGCGTGACAGAAATTGGTATGGGCGGCGATGATTACCGCCCGATCGGCCATTGTGTGGACGAGAAAGCGATTATCAACGCGGCGGTTGGCCTGCTGGCAACCGGCGGATCGACCAATCACGCAATCCACATTCCCGCGATGGCGCGCGCGGCGGGCGTGCAACTGGATTGGACCGACCTGTCCGAGCTGTCCTCCATCGTGCCGTTGCTGGCGCGCGTTTATCCCAACGGATCGGGCGATGTGAACCATTTCCACTCCGCGGGCGGTATGGGCTATATCATCGGCGAACTGCTGGAGGCCGGCCTCGCGCATCAGGATATTCTGACCGTGGGGGACAGCGATCTGGCCCGTTACGCGCAGGAACCGGGGCTGGATGGGGATATTCTGACATGGCGCGCGGTTGGCCCCAGCGGCGATGACACAATGCTGCGCCCTGCCTCCGATCCGTTTCAGCCCGATGGCGGAATGCGTCTGGTCGAAGGCAATCTGGGCCGCGCCACATTCAAAACCAGCGCGGTTTCGCAGGAACGCTACACAATAGAGGCACCGTGCCGCGTATTTGAAAATCAGGCCGATGTGACCGCCGCATTCAAAGCGGGCGAGCTTGACCGCGATGTGGTGGTGGTGGTCCGGTTCCAGGGGCCGCGCGCCAATGGTATGCCCGAATTGCACAGCCTCACGCCTCCGCTGGCCGTGTTGCAGGAACGCGGATACCGCGTTGCCTTGGTTACTGACGGGCGGATGTCGGGCGCGAGCGGTAAAGTGCCCGCCGCGATCCATTGCACTCCCGAGGCGTTGGGCGGCGGACCGCTGGCCAGATTACGCGATGGCGATATGGTGAAACTGTGCGCCAATACCGGCGCGCTGACCACCGCTGCCGATCTGTCAGCGCGCGATGCTGTGCCTGATCCGGCCAGTCATGCCGGATTTGGGCGCGAGCTGTTCACCATGTTCCGCGCCCATGCAGACGGCGCTGAACAGGGCGGATCATCCATGCTGGCGCAGGCAGGTTTATGACTGAGCTGGTCGCGGTGGATATTGGCGGCACCCATGCCCGCTTTGCGATTGCCGATATTGGCAGTGATGGCAGCATTAGCCTGGACGAGCCAGAGACACTGCATACCAGTGACCATGTCAGTTTCCAGACCGCGTGGGAGGATTATCGCGCGCGACAGGGCGGCACCTTGCCGCGCGCTGTATCGATGGCGATTGCGGGCAGTGTCGGGCACCCTGAAGAGGCGCACCGCACAATCCGCTTCACCAATAATCCGTGGATCATCCGCCCTGCATTGATCCGCGAGAAGCTGGATGTAGACGCATTTTCTCTCGTCAATGATTTCGAAGCGGTGGCCCATGCCGTTGCGCGGTCGGATGATAGCCAGTTCCTCCATCTCACCGGCCCTGACACGCCGCTGCCGGCAACGGGCCGCTTGACAGTGCTTGGCCCCGGCACTGGCCTGGGCGTGGCGCATCTTTACCGCGAGACACACGGTGGTTACCGTGTGTCTGCCACGGAAGGCGGCCATATCGATTTCGCCCCGCTTGACAGTATTGAGGACGCGATTCTCGCCCGGCTGCGCAAACGGCACAACCGCGTATCGGTGGAGCGCGTCGTGGCCGGCCCTGCGATCAGCGATATCTACCAGACGCTCGCCGCGCTGGAAGGGAAAGCCGTCGCAGAAGAAGACGATATCACCATCTGGACGCGCGGGCAGGATGGCAGCGACAGTCTGGCTGCCGCCGCCGTGGACCGGTTCTGCCTGTCTTTGGGCAGCGTTGCTGGCGATATGGCGCTGGCGCACGGGGCCAAGGGCGTGGTCATTGCGGGCGGACTTGGCTACCGTATCCGCGACACCCTGACCGCATCGGGTTTTGCCGAACGGTTCCGCGCCAAAGGGCGTTTTGCCGAACTTATGGCGGCTATGCCGGTGAAACTCATCATCCATCCCCAGCCCGGCCTGTATGGCGCGGCGGCGGCCTTTGCATCTGAACACCTTGGAGACACTTTGTGAGCAATATCGAAACCATTATGCGGCTTGCGCCGGTTGTCCCTGTGATTGTGGTGGAGGATGCGAGCCATGCGGTGCCTTTGGCAGAAGCATTGGTGGCGGGCGGTTTGCGCGCATTGGAAGTCACTCTGCGCACCCCGGCTGCGCTCGATGCGATCCGCGCGATGAAACAGGTAAAAGGCGCCGTGGTGGGCGCAGGCACTGTTACCAATGAGGAAGAGCTGGAGGACGCATTGGAAGCGGGCAGCGAATTTATCGTGTCTCCCGGCCTGACCACCAAACTCGGCCAGGCAGCGATCCGCCATGATGTGCCGTTCCTGCCCGGCACCGCCAATGCGGGCGATATTATGCTCGGTCTTGATCTGGGCCTCACCCATTTCAAATTCTTCCCCGCGATGGCAGCAGGCGGCCTGCCCGCTTTGAAAGCCTTGGCAGCGCCGTTTGGCCAGTGCCGGTTCTGTCCCACCGGCGGGATCAGCGCATCCAATGCAGCAGAATGGCTTGCTTTTGACCCTGTGCTGTGTGTCGGGGGAAGCTGGGTCGCGCCCACCGGCAAGCCCGACCAGAGAATGATCGAGGCGATGGCCCGTGAAGCGATGGGCCTGCGCGCATGAAAACCGTGGCCGATCTGACCAAACGTCTGAGCGAACTGCACCAGCAAACGCAGGAAACGCCGCTGTTCAATCCGGTGTTCCAGCTTTCGCTTGACCTGTCGCGGAAGCTGGAGGCGGGTGAATTGTCGCTCAATGATATTGAGAGCATGGTCGCCGAACTGGAATGTCATTCATTGAAAACCCGTGCCGGGCGGCTGCGGGGCACTATCGCCCCGGTTAATTTCCAGTCAAATAGCGACATTCTTGCCGGGCATTGCGATCTCGGCGATTTTGATGCGTTCCGCGCGCAATGGGAAAATCCCAGCCTGCATGCCGTATTCACCGCGCACCCGACATTCCTGCTGACACCCGCACAATCCGCCGCAGTGGCGAGTGCGGCAAGCAGCGATGCCGAGATCACTGACAGCACCTGCACACCGGACGGCGAGCGCCCCGCGATCACACTGCGATACGAGCATGAGCGGGCCATGTTCGCGATCGCCAATGCGCAGGACGCGCGTGACCGGATGGTGGCACAGGCATTGGCCACAGCCGAGCAAAACTGGCCTGCCAAGTGGCATACCGCGCAGCCGCTGCCGTTCCGTTTCGCCAGTTGGGTCGGGTATGACATGGATGGGCGGACAGACATCAAATGGTTCGATTCCATCGGTTTCCGTCTGGCCGAAAAGGCGGAGCGTTTGGGCCGCTATACCGCGTCATTGGAAACGATTGATGACGCGCACCCATTGCTGGATACACTGCGCGATGCCGCGGCCTATTCGCGGGACCGCGCAGCCGATTTCCGCGATGATCTGTCCGAACCGGCGGCATTGTCACAAGCCGCCAATACGCTGACCAGCGATCACCCGCACAAATTGCTCTCTCTAACCCCCGTGATCGACGCGCTGGAAACAGAGGCGGCCGGGGCAGAGACGCAGCGGGCGATTGATCTCAAAACTCTCGCCGCGGCAATGCGGGCCGATGGCCTGGGCATGAGCTGGATCCATTTCCGCGTCAATTCCAGCCAGCTGCACAACGCGATCCGCCGCCGGATTGACCCGGACAATACGCTTGATCTGGGCAGCAAAGGCGCAATGGCGACGCTGCGAGAACTGCTCGAAAAAGTGCAGCCGCTAAGAGCGAATTTTGCCGCGCTGGCTATCGAAAGCAGTACTGCAATCCGGCAGTTCCTGGCGATGGCGCAGATTATCCAGCATGTTGACGGCGATGCGCCGATCCGGATGCTGATTGCCGAATGCGAGCAGCCCTCCACCATTTTGGCGGCGCTTTATTTCTCCAAATTGTTCGGCATTGAAGACAAGGTCGATGTCTCGCCCCTGTTTGAAACAGAAAGCGCGCTGGAACATGGCGGACGCTTTCTTGATGCCTTGCTGGCAGAGCCGATATACCAGACCTACGCACGGCGCCGCGGGCGCGTGGCGATCCAGACGGGCTTTTCCGATGCGGGACGGTTTGTCGGGCAGATCCCCGCCAGCCTCGCGATTGAACGCCTGCAGGGGCGCATGGCCGATGCAATGCGCGATAACGGGCTGACTGATGTGGCCGCTCTGATATTCAATACCCACGGTGAAAGCATGGGGCGCGGCGCGCATCCTGGCGGATTTAGGGACCGGCTCGAATGGCCGCTCAGCCCGTGGGCGCGGCGGCGGTTTGTCCGTGCAGGGATCCCGTTGGAACCAGAGGTCAGCTTCCAGGGCGGCGATGGCTATCTCCATTTCGCCACGCCCGAACTGGCAATGGCAACGCTCACGCGGATTGCCACTTTGCAGCCATCATCAAACGATGCCGGCGCGCCAACCGATCCGTTCTACCGGCGTACCGATCTCAGCCTCGATTTCTACCGGGCAATCCGCAAGCATCAGCGCGACCATCTGGAAAGTGCAACCTACAGCCGCGCGCTCACCGCATTCGGACTGGGTTTGCTCAACAACACCGGCAGCCGCGTCTCGCGCCGCCAGTCTGACCTCAGTGCCGACCGCGACATGAATTTGCGCCAGATCCGTGCGATCCCGCATAATGCGGTCCTTCAACAGCTCGGCTATCCGGTCAACATCATCTCCGGCGTGGGCAGCGCGGCGGACGGCAATTATGAAGATATCGCCGCCTTGCTGAACGACAGCGAACGCGGCAGGCAATTGGTGCGTCTGGTGCGCGCATCCAACGCGCTGGCAAGCATCAAGACTGTGGCGGCCTTTGGCGAGCTGTTCAATTCCGCCTATTGGGCCAGCCGCCCCTATCGCGGCACCGAAAGCCATCTGGCCGGTGCGTGCGAGACACTGGCAGAATACCTCACCAAGGATGACCGGACTGGCGTGTTCCGCCGCCTTGCATCCCGTCTCAGAGTCGATGCGCTGAAACTTCACCGCCTGCTCGCGCTGATCCCGGATGAGGAACCGCACCCTGAACGAGAGACTGTGCGCCGCTCGATTGGCGCGTTGCAGGCATTGCGGCTGACCCTGCTTCAGCACATGTTTATCAAGGCCGTATCGGTTCCGGCCTTTAGCCGCGCCAACGATATCAGCCGTGATGATGTGATCGAAATGGTGTTTACCTTGCGGATCGATGATGCTTTGGCACAGTTGCGCCGCGCCTACCCGACCAGCTTTCCTGGTCTGGAGGATTTTGCCATCAATGAACCAAGCGATTATCCCGATGGCGAAGGCGAAGGTTATACCATCATCCGGCGCGATTATATCGACCCGCTGGACCGGTCATACCAGCTGATCCTGCGGATCGGCGGTGCCATCGCCAATGAATTCGGCGCGCATGGATGAAGACAGTATCCGGTACAACATTTTACCACGCTGGAAAAGCTGTTCCGCCTTGGGACGCGGTGCAATGCTGACTCGCATTTTTAATAATTAGCGGCCATATGTTGTGCATGAGCCCGATGGTAAAATGGATTGGCGGCACCACGGCCGCATTGGTACTGCTTTTTGGCGGCGCTAGCCTCGCTAGCGATTTGATAGCTGGCGATCGTGCGTCATCTGTGGAATTGGCGCAGAACGCCCCCACTCTGGAAGACGCCATTCCGGTCAGCGAAGCCGCCATCACCGGTGCCGCGCCAGCTGCCGCCAGTGATGATGCAGATCGGACGCCGGGCACCGATGGCGCATTGCGAACCGCCGGGATGACAACCGATGATGCAGCTCTTGGCGGCGCACAGCCCAAGCCAGAGCCCGCTGCCAGCCGCAATGACGAAGCCTTTGTGATCAAGCGCATTCTGCCCATTGATGGCCCGATCAAATATGGCGAATGGCATTGGGATGATAAGGGTGTGCCTGACGGGCCGATCGTGATGACGGTTGATCTCGATGCCCGCGTATTATCCGTGTTCAAGGGCGGCTATGAAATTGGCGCGACCGCTGTTCTGCTGGGCACGCAGGAACATCCAACCCCGCTCGGCGTGTTCCCGATCCTTCAGAAGAAGAAGGACAACATCTCCAGCATTTACAACGTTCCGATGCCCTATACGCTGCGGCTGACATGGGACGGAGTTGCGATCCATGCGTCTGACGTGGAAAACGGCTTTGCCAGCCACGGCTGTATCGGCACGCCTGATCCCTTCGCCGCGAAGCTCTTCGCCTTGGTGAAAAAGGGTGACAAGGTGATCATCACCCGGGGCAAACGTATCGGTATGGGCGACCAGATCCTGTAATCTGGATCAGGCAGCGGGGCCGCGCGGCGGCTCCTTCTCGAACCGCCATGCATCGCCCACGGGTTTCACCAGCACGCCGCCCAGATTGCCAGCTTGCCCTGACTGCAAGCGGCCGCGTAACCGGTCAATCGCGCTCCGGCTGACTTTGGACGCAGAGCCGCCGGCAATCATGCAAATCACTCGCTCTATCACCAGCAATTGGACCTGCTCGGGCTGGTGCGGCCGGTAAACATAACGTCTGCCGATGCGCTTCACCTGCCCGTCCCATTCACGTTGGGCGAGCACCTCCAAGGTATTCTGCGCGCGCTCCAGATGCGCCGCGCTCCGGGCAATGGCCGCCACATCCAGCCAATCCGCATCGGCGAGTATGGTGCGCATACGGACACGGTCGAACCGGTCATCAGCATTGGAGGGATCGCGCACCGGATCGATACCGGCGGCGGCCACAATCGCCTCCAGTTCCGCTTTGCGCCAGTCCAGCAAGGGCCGAAACAGCGCGCCGCCGTGACCGGGAATAGTCGTCATCGGGCGGATGCCGGACAGCCCGCCCAGCCCGCTACCGCGATTGAGCCGCATCAGAAATGTCTCTGCCTGATCATCCGCATGATGCGCGGTCATTACCGCAGCGACATTGGCTGCATCATGCCATTTGCCCAGAGCTGCGTAGCGCGCATTGCGCGCCTCGCCCTGAATATTGCCCGGTTTGACGGTTACATTCATTACCGTGTGCGCGACGCCAATCCTGCTGCATAGAGCGGCCACCATTTGCGCCTCTGCGGCGCTGGCTGTCCGCAAGCCATGATCGACCGTGACCGCCCTGACCTCACCGGGACAGGCGGCATGCGCCAGCAATAACAGCGCCAGACTGTCTGGTCCGCCAGATACGGCGACACCCAGTCGATTGGAAGCAAGACCGTGTGTCTCCAGCCCGCCGTGAAACCGGTGGACTAATGCAGGATCGACGCGGCCCAATTCGTTACGGGCCAGTTCGTGGCGGGCCAAATTCGGCGAGCTATCAATTGCAATCGACCTTCGCCAGATTGGCCTGGTACTGGCTGCTGAGGCGGCCCGATGCGAGTGCAGGATACTCATCAGCAAATTCGGCCAGCGCGATACAGGCCCGGCTGGTATCATTCAGGGCAATCATCGCCTCGCCCAGATAGAGCAAGCTGTCAGGCGCGCGCGCGTCAGTCTTATTGGTGGAGTAATTTTTGAGAAACCACGGGGCGGCTTCCTGCGCCTTGCCATCGTCGAGGTAAACACGGCCCAACAGATTGCGGCCATATGTGGCCCGCCAATGGTTGGGATATTGTTCGACAAACATGGTCAGCTGCTGCTGCGCTTCGGGATAGAAGCCAGCATTCCACAGACGAAAGCCGTAGGAATATTCATCATCGGCGGCATCATCGGTTTGCGGTTTGGCAATTTGTTGCACAGCAGCCAGACGCGCGGCGGAGGGGCCGGACGCAGCCGTGGCAGTTTGCGCAGGGACCGGTGTAGCAGATGTAACCGGTGTGACCGTTGATGAATTGCCCGAACCCGCAGCTGTATTGGCCAGTATATTGGCAGGCGCACTGGACGATGCGGCCGCATTACTGCCGCTGGCAGCCGAACCCGGCGTTGTTTCCAGCGCGACCAACCGGTTGGTGATCTGTACCAGCGCATTGCTGTTTACCTCGGTCTGCGCTGTTAAAGATGCGATTTGCGCCTCCATCGCGTCCAACCGGATCAGGATATCGGTGACCGCTGTTGTTGACGGCGCAGTGTTGGCACCGTTTGCGGCGGGCGCGCTGGAAATCTGCGGTTCGAAATACCGCCCGTCACCTCCAGGAAAAACCTGCCGCTGAAGCGCGCGGACTTCAGATTCCAGCTTGCGCAATCGGGCCTCTTCACCAGTTGACTGTGCCAGAGCCGGTATCCCCGTTCCAGCCACGGCAAAAATTGCGAGGCCGCTAATGACGATACGGCGCAAACTGTTACTCATGGTCTTAAACGCTCCAACTTGGTGCATGATGCGGATACCCGCACGATCAATGGCGATGCATGGCATAGGCTGAATGTCCGGTGATGTTAAGCATGTTTCCTGCCCGGACAAAGCCTGTTTGTCGAGCCGGTGGGGCGCTTGATCGGTGGAGACGCAGAAGCGGTCAGCTCTCCGGCGCGGCAATACCCGTCTGCTTGCGGGCAGATTGCGCCGCGAGCAATCCTGCGGCGGTGACATCGACATCGCTGACAACCTGGCTTCTGTCAGACAGAGTACCGATTTCATCACCGCCAATAATGATCGCCAGAGCTTCAGGTTGGCCGGTGCGCAATTGTGGGCCATTGGCAGTGGCAGGAACCGTATAGGTTTCCCCCAACGCCATCTGTTTTTCCATCAGACGCTCACCCTCGGCGTCATAGAATCTGACCCAGACCCCCTCGCCCAGAGATTTGAAAACCACTTGCGGCGAGGGATCAGGCGCGCCGGCAGGCGCGGTGTTTGCCGCCGCCTCTCGAGCTGGCATATCTGACGACGCCTGCTCCTGGCTGATCAGCGCGGCCGGGCCGGAACCGGGTATGAAATAGCTGCGGAAGAACGCGAACCCGCCCACAATAAGCAAGATTGCCGCAAAGGCGCTGAACCATGCCAGACCGCGTGACGGGACGCGCGCAGGATCACCCGGCTCGAATGTTGCCCCGCGGTGCGCGGTATGATCATTACCCAGTTCAGCCAAATGGCCGCGCACCTGCTCGGCAATCTCCTGGTCATTGAGATCAACTGCGCGCGCATATGTCCGCGAAAAGCCAAGTGCATAGGTGCGCGAGGGCAGAGCGCCAAAATCATTCGCTTCTATAGTCTCTAGATGCCGCTGCGGAATACGGGTCTTGGCAGCGACCTGCTCCAGCGTCTGATCCGCAGCTTCCCGCGCGCGGCGCAATCGCGCGCCGGCACTGTCGAGCGGCAACTCGCCATCTGGAAGCTCTGTGTCATCGCTCATCAAAAATCCCTTGAAGCCGGTTTTTCTATCATGCGTAAGAGAAGAGGTCCGCGCTCATACTGTCAAGCATGTAAACTGGCTGAAATGTAAAATCTTGCGGTCTTTGTGGTACGAACTTCGCGGCATGATACTGTTGTGATGTGGGGTTCTTGTTACGCGGGCCCAGGGATGCCCTTACTCGGCCGCGATGCCGCGCTGCTCTGCCCAGGCCTTTATCTCTGCGCGCAGATCCGGCGGCGGGCTGGCCAGCCAGCCGTTCATCGCCGCAGTGATTTCGGCCAGATCGACTTGCCGGACCAGTTCCTTGACCGGGCCAACGGATACAGGCGTGATGGATAGCCGCCGATAGCCAAGCCCGAGCAACGCCAACGCCTCCAGATTGCGCCCGCCCATTTCGCCGCACACGCCCAAATCCACCGCCTGGCCGACCGCTGCCTGTGAAATGCGTCGCAGGAACCGCAAGATCGCAGGGCTCAGCCAGTCATACCGCTCCGCCAGTTTGGGATTGGCGCGGTCTGCCGCAAACAGGAACTGGGTCAGATCATTGGTACCAATCGACAGAAATGACAGCTTGGGAATGAGCAGATCGAGAACTTCAGCCAGAGCCGGAACTTCAAGCATCGCGCCGTAATGGATGGTATCGGGCAATTGTTTCTTGCGTGTCTTCAGAAATGCCAGTTGCTGTTCAAAAACCGCTTTTGCCGCGTCAAATTCCCACGGTTCCGAGACCATCGGAAACATCACGTGTAACGATCGGCCCGCCGCCGCTTCCAGCAATGCACGCGCCTGCACTTTCATCAAGCCTTCACGTTCCAGCGCCAGGCGCAGCGCACGCCAGCCCATCGCCGGGTTTTCATCGGCGTCCGATAATGCCGAACGCAGATACGGGACTGCCTTGTCCCCGCCAATATCGACCGTGCGGAAAATAACCGGCCGGTCACCCGCTGCATCCAACACATCCCGGTATAAACGCAATTGCCGCTCGCGCTGGGGCAGCGTGGCAGACACCAAGAACTGAAATTCCGTACGAAACAGCCCGATTCCATCCGCCCCGACCAGATTGAGATTGGTGATATCGTCACGCAGTCCGGCATTCATCATCACCTGGATGCGCGTGCCGCAACGGGTGAACGGTTCGACATCACGCAATTCGGCATATGCGGCCTGGCGCTCTTTGGTTTTGGCAAAACGCGTAAAGAATGCATCCGCCACAGACTGCGATGGCCGTATTGTTGCGGTGGCCCCGTTGGCATCAAGCAATATCTCGTCACCCTCGCGCACCAGCCCGCGCAGACCGCGCGTCTGACCCAGCACGGCGATCCCCATTGCCCGCGCCACAATAACCACATGCGCGGTCAGCGACCCCTCCTCCAGGATCACGCCTTTCAGCCGCCGCCGGTCATATTCCAGCAGCTCAGCCGGGCCGAGATTCTTGGCAATCAGGATGGTGTCCCGGCGCAGCCCCTGCGTGGCGGCAGTGCCCAGCTGGCCCGACACGATCCGCAGCAACCGGTTCGCCAGATCTTCCAGGTCGTGCATCCGATCGGCGAGCAGAGGATCGTCAATCTCACGCATCCGCATCCGGGTATGCTGCTGGACGCGCTCAATCGCCGCCTCTGCGGTCAGCCCGGAATCGATCGCTTCATTGATCCGGCGACCCCAGCCTTCATCATACGCGAACATCTTGTATGTCTCGAGCACCTCTTCATGCTCGCCGCCTTTGCCAAACTCGGCATTGCTGGCCATTGCATCAATCTGCTCACGCATTTTATCAAATGCGCGGTACACCCGCTGGCGCTCGGCCTCGGTATCGTCCGCCATAACCTGGTCAATGGTGACGCGCGGTTGATGATAGACGGCATGACCGCTCGCCAGCCCCTTTACCAGGGGCAAGCCGCTAAGCGTCAAGGGGCCGGTCGCCTCCGGCGCGAGACCCAGCGCTTCTTCCTCGTCGATCAGCGCATTATTGGAAATCAGTTCTGACAGCACCATTGCCGTTGTCTGCAGCGCCTCGATCTCGATATCTTCATAACGGCGCGGTTCAACATGCTGGACACACACCACACCCACCGCACGTTCGCGGTAGACAATCGGCACACCGGCAAAGGAATGGAATTTGTCTTCACCGGTTTCAGGCCGATACTGAAAATCGGGATGCGCTTTCGCTTCGGCCAGATTGAGCGTTTTGACATTTTCAGCAATGGTGCCGGTCAGCCCTTCACCAATAGCCATGCGCGTAACGTGAACCGCGCTTTTGTTCAGTCCGTGCGTGGCGAATAATTCGAGCATTCCCTCGCGCAGCAAATAGATCGAAACCACTTCGCTATCGAGGTTTTCAGCGATAATATCGACCACGCGGTCCAGCTTGCCCTGGGCATGGGTGCGCGATGCCATAATAGCATGGAGCTGGGTCAGGATCTGGCGGGCGGCAGCAGCTGCGGTCATAGTGATCGGTTACACTATCCTGTCAGGCTTGTTAATGCCCCCCAGCCAAGCCTTCCTGAAGTATCTGCCGCGTTACTGCGCGGACAGTTCCTCCTTAATCCGCAATTTCTTTTTCTTGAGCGTTTGTATAATCGCGGCATCAGGCTCTGGCCGGTTCAGTTCATCGTGAAGCTGGGCTTCAATACCGGCATGTTTGGTTTTCAAGGCGCTGATGTGGGACGATTCCATATGGCTCTCCTGATGTGCAAAATATGCAATACAGCGACTCGTCCTGACTGGACCGCCGCCTGATCTGCATAGAAACATATTCCGCAGCACTTGCGAAGACCGAATTAACCCGTAAGCGTTGGGCGGCAGACTATGTACGGCAAGCCGTGCGGATTACGTTGAATGGGCAGACGCTGAGTGAACGAGCAAGAATTGCGCAAAAAACTGGCCTCTTTGAGCACAGAGCACCGCGATCTCGATGCCGCGATTGATGCGCTGATTATGTCGCGCTCGACCGATGAATTGCAGATCGCCCGGTTGAAAAAGCGCAAGCTGTTTCTGAAAGACCAGATGGCAATCATCGAAGATGCGTTGATACCCGATATTATAGCATAGTCATTTCGCGTCTATCTTGGCCTCAGGCGCCGGTCGCTTGCGTGCTCGTATAGGCTCAAGCGGCCGGTCCGCCTTGCCAACCCTTTCGGGTTGGGCGCATTCCATGCCATATATCGGGCACCCATCCTTGGTTGCAGCAGCCATATGGCCAAGCGGCCCGCCCGCAGCGACGCGGTCTATGATCGCATCAACAAGAACGCCCGTCCCGGCGATGCAGGCGCGCCGCGTTTGAGGAAAAAAACAATCGGACAGCAAAAAACTGCCCCAAAATGAAACGGTTGCGATTTGTATCGGGATAATCCGGCAAGCGGCCTAGCCGCCGCACATTTACTTCAATAGT
Organism: Pontixanthobacter sp.; assembly: GCF_049682855.1. Taxonomy (NCBI): domain Bacteria; kingdom Pseudomonadati; phylum Pseudomonadota; class Alphaproteobacteria; order Sphingomonadales; family Erythrobacteraceae; genus Pontixanthobacter; species Pontixanthobacter sp. The sequence goes on from NZ_JBAUIK010000009.1 coordinate 248,905, forward strand.
CGTGAGCCGCGATGGGGCAAACCACTGATATTAGCCGCCCAATTATCGAGGCATTATACTGCGAGGCATTGGTTCTTGCAGATGACGTGCGTCAGGTGTTTGACCTCAATCCTGTGCATGACACGGGTGAGGATGCGGATCGTGTGCGGATGGCTTTATCCGTGGAAGGTTTACGGACCACCACGCGCATCATGCATGTGCTGGCCTGGCTGCTTAATTACCGCGCGTATTTTGACGGCGAATTGACCGAGTTCCAGCTGCGCCGCCACAGTAAATTACCCCCCGACCGTGTTTCCGAAATTGACAATATGGAACTGCTGGAACAGCCGACTTGCGACCTTATCAACGAAACGGAGCGGCTCCATGCCCGTATTTCCCGGCTTGATCATGCATGGCGTGACGGTTTCGAAATGCAGCCCGCCGCGATCCGCCGGTTGCAGGAGCGGCTCGGGCATGCGGTTGGCGCCCGGTAACGTGCCTGTTTTGCGCTAGGGCCAGCGCCTATGCGGCCGCCAGGGCCTTGTTCCAGGCGGCGAGGCGGGCTTGCCTGATGCTGTCGTCCATTGATGGGGTAAATCTGTCAGGAGAGCCGCGCATCGCTTCGCCGGCTTCCCCCAGCGAAGCGAAAATCCCCGCCCCTTTGGCTGCCATCATTGCCGCGCCCAGCGCCGTTGTTTCGACAAATTGAGGCCGCTCGACCGGCAGGCCGAGAACATTGGCGATATCCTGCGCCATCCAGTCATTTGCGCTCATGCCGCCATCCACTTTCAGCGATGTCCATTCAGCGCCATCAGCGGCGAAGGCTTGCGCAAGGTCATAGGTCTGGTGCGCCATAGCTTCCAATGCTGCGCGGGCAATCTGCGCCCGTCCGGTGGCAAAGCTGAGCCCGGCAATCACTCCGCGCGCTTCGGGTTGCCAGTGCGGCGCTCCCAGCCCGGACATCGCAGGAACGATTACCACGCCGCCGGTATCATCAATCGACCGGGCCAGCGTTTCGGTTTCTGCCGCGGTTCCCAGCAATCCCAGCCCGTCGCGAAGCCACTGGACGAGACTGCCCGCAACAAACACTGCTCCCTCCAGCGCGTAGGTGCGTGTTCCGCTGTCCTGATACAAGACCGTACCCAGCAAGCGGTTGCTGGATGCGGGGATATCCTGCCCCTTATTGGCGAGAATAAATGCGCCGGTGCCAAATGTTGCCTTGGTTTCGCCGGGCGACAGGCACCCCTGCCCAATCGTCGCGGCTTGCTGGTCCCCTACCATGCCGGTGATCGGTATGGGCGCGCCAAGCAATTCAGGCAGGGTTGATCCGAATGCGCCCGAACTGTCGACAACCTCTGCCAATGCCGCCTTGGGCACGCCAAACAATGTGCACAATCCGTCATCAAACTGCCCGCCGCTCAGCGGCAGCAATAAGGTGCGGCTGGCATTGCTCGCATCGCTGATGAAGGTGCCGCCGGTCAGCTTATATATCAGCCAGCTTTCTATCGTACCCAGGGCCAATGTGCCCGCATCATCGGCGGCTTTCACCGCCGGATCATTGTCGAGCAACCAGCGCATTTTCGTGCCGGAGAAATAGGGATCAAGCAGCAGGCCAGTGTGTTTTTGAACCTCCGCCTCGTGCCCGGCAGACTTCAAGGTTTCGCAGATATTCGCTGTTCGCCGGTCCTGCCACACCAGCGCGCGGGCAAGCGGTTCGCCCGTGCCCGTGTCCCACGCCACCACTGTCTCGCGCTGATTGGTGATGCCGATCGCGGCAATCCGGTGTGCGCCGCCCGCTTTCTCCACCATCTCGCGCGCACAGGCCAGAGTGCGGTGCCAGATTTCGGTCGCATCATGCTCCACCTGGCCGGGCGCGGGATAATATTGTGTCAATTCCTGCTGCGCGCTGCCGCGCAACTTGCCATCTGCCGTAAGCAGCATGGCGCGGGTCGAGGTGGTGCCTTCATCAAGGACGAGGATCGTTTCGGTCATGGCGCTGCTTTGCCGGGGCACAGCGATGATCGCAAGCCTGACCGGCCACGCGCTAGCTCGACATTCGCGCGCACAATCCCCATATTCAGCCGATGCAAATGCCTGAAAAACCGTGGCCGACCGGCCTGTCTGAACGTGCCGAACCATTGGTGCAGCGCGTGCTTGCGCCCAACCCCTCGCCCTATACCTATACCGGCACGCAGACCTATATTGTCGGGGCAGAAGGCGATGTGGCCGTGATTGATCCTGGCCCGGCGGAGCCCGCGCATATTGAGGCGATTATGGCGGCCATCGATGATGCGAAAGTCACCGCGATCATGTGTACGCATACGCACCGCGATCATTCGCCAGCGGCTGCGCCTTTGGCCAAATTAACCGGGGCACCCATTATCGGCTGCGCGCCATTGGTGCTGGATGTCGGCGGCCCCCGTTCCGATGAGGCGTTTGACACCACCTATGCGCCCGACCGCGTGCTGGAAGATGGCGAGCACATGAAAGGCACCGGCTGGACGCTGACCGCTATACATACGCCCGGCCACACGTCAAACCATCTGTGCTATGCCCTTAAGGAGAGCGGCGCGCTGTTTACCGGCGATCACGTCATGGGGTGGTCCACCAGCGTTGTTGTCCCCCCGGACGGGAATATGGGTGAGTACATGGCCAGCCTCGATCGTCTATATGCCCGCGCCGGGGACGGCCGCGACACGGTGTATTACGCTGCCCACGGCGCACCAATTACCAACCCGCGCCAATTGGTGCGCGGAATGATTGGACACCGGCGCCAGCGCGAAAAGCAGATACTTAGCCTGCTCGGAATAGAGGCCCGCGCGATCAAGGATTTGGTGCCGGTAATGTATAAAGGCCTTGATCCGCGATTGAGCGGTGCGGCTGGCATGAGCGTGAAAGCGCATTTGCTTGATTTGGAACATCGCAGCATGGTCAGCCGTTCGGGGGATATATGGCAGATGAAATGAATACCGAAACCGACGGCGCGGAGAGAGTGATCGCCCAGCCGAAAGCGCAAAAATCTCTGGCGCGGGTGCAGGCTGTGCCGTGGCTGATCGTGATACTTCTGATCGCCGCCACCGCATGGCTGGGTTGGCGCGCGTTTTTCTATCAGGCGGAAGGCGATCCGGTGGGCAGCGCGATGCTGGCTTTTGAAAAGCAGAACTCTCTGACGGTCTTCAGCAGCCGATTTGAAGTGGTCGCCGAAAGCACCAATACCACCGCGCTCGGGCCGATAACTTTGGCCCAAGCGCGTCAGGCAGCGATTATCCCCGCGCGTGTCGAATACCGCGTCAACCTCGCCACAGTCGGGCGCGACCGGATTGCGTGGGATGCGGGCCAGCAAGTCATGGACATCACTCTGCCAGCACTGAAAATCTCGCGTCCCAATCTGGATGAGGCGCAGCAGAAAACCTTTACCGAAGGGGTCTGGGTCAGCCGCGCCGCCTCCGCCAATCTCAGCCGCGAAAATTCACGCCAGGCCGAAGCCAAAGCCGCCGCCTTTGCGAAAAATCGGGAAGTTTTGGCATTGGCGCGCGGGGCCGCTAAGGACGCGGTCAGACAGAATCTGACCATTCCGTTACAGATGGCGGGGTTTGAGGATATTACAGTGAATGTCCGTTTTGACGGTGAGAAGGTACAATAATGAGCGAAGTGTCAAAAATGCCCGCCGGTGATGATCTGCTGGCGGAAATCGCCCGTCTGCGCAAAGAGCGTAATGCGGTGATCCTCGCGCATTATTATCAGCGCCCGGAAATTCAGGATCTGGCCGATTATGTCGGCGATTCGCTCCAGCTTAGCCAGATGGCGGCGCAGACCGATGCGGATGTGATCGCCTTTTGCGGGGTCAAGTTTATGGCCGATACCGCAAAAATCCTCAGCCCTGAAAAAATCGTTGTGCTGCCCGATATGGATGCGGGGTGCAGTCTTGAGGATAGCTGCCCACCGGATAAGTTCGCCGCATTCCGCGAGGCGCATCCCGATCATATTGCACTCACTTACATCAATTGCTCGACCGAAGTGAAAGCACTGTCTGATGTGATCGTGACCAGCTCCAGCGCAGAGACGATCCTGCAGCAAATTCCGGCGGACCAGAAAATTATCTTCGGCCCGGATCGCCATTTGGGCGGCTATCTCAGCCGCAAATTCAACCGTGAAATGCTGCTCTGGCCGGGCGTGTGCATTGTCCATGAGGCGTTTAGCGAGACCGAATTGCTCAAGCTGAAGCAAGAACATCCCGATGCGCCGATTGCCGCGCACCCTGAATGTCCGCCAACCATTGTCGACCATGCCGACTATGTCGGTTCAACCAGCGGCATCCTGAAATTCGCTCAAGATTTTCCCGGCGACACACTGATCGTCGCAACCGAGCCGCATATCATCCACCAGATGGAAAAGGCGCTGCCCGGCAAAACCTTCATCGGCGCGCCCGGCGCAGACGGCAACTGCAATTGCAACATCTGCCCCTATATGGCGCTCAACACGCTGGAAAAACTATACACCGCGCTGCGCGATCTCGAACCCCGCGTTGAGATCGAGGAAGAGCTTCGGCTGAAAGCAAAAAAGAGCCTGGACGCCATGCTCGACATGGCCAGCGGGACCGTTGGCAAGGGTGATCTGGGTCCCGCCGCGTAAATCACGCAGCAACCCTTTGCGCCGCTGCGCGTTATGCCCGATATGACAGCTGAAATTCGTTTTTTCTGGGCGCGCCTGCTCGCCAATTATTGGTTCTTTCCGGCGGTTTTTTCGGTGCTGGCGGCCCTATTGGCGACCACGATGATCGCGGTTGATCGCTCTGGCGCGGCGGAGATGCTGAACAATGCAGGCTGGCTGGTGCCCGCACGGCCCACGGGTGCCGCGGATATGCTCACGGTTATTGCCGGTTCGATGATCGGCGTCGCGTCAACCGTGTTTTCGATAACCCTGGTGGCCGTAACCTATGCAAGCGGCAATTACGGCCCGCGATTATTGACCAATTTTATGGAAGATCGCGGCAACCAGCTGAGCCTGGCGACGTTTATTGGCAGTTTTGTTTACGCTCTCATCGTGCTGCGCAGCGTGCGGGCGGAGGATGAGACACCCGCTGGCGGAACAGCCGCCGCAGCGGCAGATACCCTGCCCGGTTTCGTGCCGCAATTGTCTTTGCTGGTTGCTTATCTGCTGATGGTTGTCTGCGTCGCCGTGCTGGTATTTTTTCTCCACCACATCCCGTCCAGCATTCGCATCAATACGGTGTTGGAAAAAATTGGCACCAAACTGATATCCGCAATCCGTAAAACCTATCCGGTCGAAGACGAATTTTCGGAAAGCATCGAACAGGTGGGCGGAACGCCGGTATTGGCTGATGGCCACGGTTACGTCCAAATGATCGATTTTCAGGATCTTGAGAAAACTGCGCGTGAACACGATTGCACTCTTTCGCTCAAGGTGCGCACTGGGGATTTCGTTCACCGTGATCTGCCATTGCTGGAAGTCGATGGCGGGGATGCGGAAAAACTGGCCAGCGTGCTGCGCGGCTATTTCACGCTGGGGGCGTCGCGCACACCGGAACAGGATCCGCAATTTCTGATTGATGAACTGGTGGAAATTGGGCTGCGCGCTTTATCACCCGGGATCAATGATCCCTTCACCGCAATCACCGCGCTGCACTGGCTTGGCGCTGCCACGTCCGAGATTGGCCGCCGTGATCTGCGCAAGGATGTCTGCGGCGCTGATGCGGAAGAGTGCCCGGTCATCCCGCTGCCGGACAATTTTGACCATTATCTGCGGCGCGGTTTCGGCTCTATCCGCAGCGCCGTGGCCCGCTCTCCCACAGCCGCAGAAGTGATGCTGGAGACAATATCCAACGCAGCCACACCGATTAAAGACGAAAAGCGCCATGCAATGCTGCGCGATCAGGGGAAACTGCTGATCGCGCAGACGCGCGAGCATCTCACCGGTCCCGACCGCGATCGGTTTGAACAGCAGGCGTCGCGGTTTGAACGGTGTTTCTGGGATGATGCAAGCAGCAAGTAATCACCGCACCGCGCATATTGGGCAGTGAGTTGGCCAGTGCAGCGAAATTCAATCCCGCTTTATCCGCGCCACAAACAACGCACCGCCGAGCATCAGCATCCCGGCAATATCGAGCGCCGTGAGCACCTCGCCAAATATGTGCCATCCGATAATTGCGGCAATGGCTGGCTGGATCAGCAAGGCCAGTCCGATTATCAGCGGTGAAAAGTGGCGCAGGCTGAAAACCATCAGGCCTTGCCCGATCAGCTGGCTGGTCACGAAAAGAATAATCACCGGCGTCCAATCGGCCGGCCACACGGGCTCACCCAGGATGAGCGCCAGAGCCAGAATGGCCGGACAGGCAAAGATACTGACCCAGGCAAGCAAGCTCCACGCGCCAATATCTTGGCCGATAGTTTTACGCGCATCCTGCAAGGCCAGCAAATAGACCGCATAGAACAGGCCGGCGGCAAGGCAGAATATATCGCCGATCATGGTCGCGGTGCTGATTTCAAGGCTGCGGCCCATCAATATGCCCGCCCCGCCCAAAGCAAGAATGATCGCCAACCATTCCATCGCGCGCGGCAAGGTGCGGCTGATGATAAAGGCCCAGAACAGCAGCACGATGCTGCCCGCATTACCAAACAGCGTCGCATTCCCCAGGCGGGTCTGCTCAATCCCGATATGCCAGCTTGACAGATCAAGCGCGAAAGCCAGCGATCCGGCAGCCACCCAGGCTAATGTCCGCCTGGGTATTCCGGTCAGCCGCTGGGCTGACGCGCGCGCAAACAGGATGAGAAATGGCAGCGCCAGAAACAGCCGCCAGAATGCGGCAGACACTGGACCGGTATCCGCCAGCCGGACGAACCAGGGTCCCGCTGCCAGAGCAATATTCCCCGCCAGCAGCGCCGCAAGCAGAACCCAGCGCGGCAAAGAATAGCTTTTGACCCTGATCGGCGTTGTTGCGGTTGCGTTGCTCACAGTGCAGCCTTAGCTCGCATCAACACACAATAAACAGATTTCATGGGGATCATCATGCATGACGCACTTTTCCAGCCGATCACTTTAGGCGCGATCGAGGCCAAAAACCGTATTTTGATGGCTCCGCTCACGCGCGGGCGTGCGACCAGCCCGGGCTTTGTCCCCAACGCAATGATGGCAACCTATTACCGCCAGCGCGCATCGGCGGGACTGATCATCAGCGAAGCAACCGGTATCAGCGTGGAAGGGCTCGGCTGGCCATCCGCGCCGGGCATCTGGAGCGATGAGCAGGTGGAAGGCTGGCGCGCCGTGACCGATGCTGTCCATAGCGAGGGCGGCAAGATCGTGCTGCAATTATGGCATATGGGCCGGATCGTGCATCCTGATTTTCTGGGCGGCAAACCCGGCGTATCGGCCAGCGCGACGACGGCGCCCGATCATGCCCATACCCCCACCGGCCGCCAGCCGCATCAACAGGCGCGCGCATTGGAGACCAGCGAAATTGCGCGGGTGATCGCGGATTACCGCCATGCCGCAGAAAACGCCAAGAAGGCCGGTTTTGACGGCGTACAGCTGCACGGCGCGAACGGTTATCTGGTTGATCAATTCCTGCGCGAAACCACCAATTTGCGGACCGATGAATATGGCGGATCGCCCGAAAACCGTGTGCGGTTCCTGCGTGAGGCATTGGAGGCGCTGATTGATGTATGGGGCGCTGACCGTGTATCAGTGCGCCTGTCGCCCAATGGCGAAACCCAGGGCGCAGACGATAGCGATCCGGCGGCGCTGTTCGGCGCGGCGGCGCGAGTCATCGAAGAGCTGGGCGTTGGTTTCCTGGAACTGCGTCAACCGGGGCCAGAGGGAACTTTCGGGCGCACGGATGTGCCCAAACAGGATCCGGTTATCCGCAAAATCTATACCGGTCCGCTGGTACTCAACAGCGATTATTCTGCCGAGGAAGGCGCAGCAGACATCGAATCTGGCCGGGCGGATGCAATCAGTTATGGCCGCCCATTCATCTCCAACCCCGATCTGCCAGACCGAATAGCCAAAGGTGCGGAATGGGCACCCAACACCAATGTCCCGAAAAGCTGGTATTTGCCCGGCGCAGAGGGATATATCGATTACCCCGCGCTGAATCAGCAATAAGCGTGCCGTAGCCTATTGCGCTGCATCAGCGGCGTCCTGCGCCGGATCACTTTCACTCTCCGCGTCGGCATCGGGGGCGGCAGCGGGAGCGGGAGCGGCAGGCGGTGATTGGGATTGTAACGTATCCAATGGGATCATTGCGTCGCTGATCGATCCTTCCAGCACATTGCCGGCCGCATTGGCATCATCGGCCACCGGTGCTGCCGTCTCCGGATCATCCGAACAGGCCCCCAGCAGAGCGGCGGCAGCGACGATCGGGAACGCGAATTTTGTCATGGTTGGGCTCTTGGTCATGGGTTGGGGTTTTCGGGTAAACTGTCCAGGAAAGCGGCAGCGCGCGAAAGCAAGGCATCGTCCCATTCTCGCGCACTGACCGGCACGCCCAGCCGTGCGAGGCTGGTTACGCCAAATTCGGCGATACCGCATGGCACGATACCGGCAAAATGCGACAGGTCAGGATCAAGATTGACGGATAAGCCGTGCATCGTGATCCATCGCCGCACGCGCACGCCGATGGCGCCGATCTTTGCCTCGCGGCCATCAATATCGTGCGTCCAGATGCCGATGCGCCCCTCGGTCCGCCAGCTTTTCACGCCAAAATCCCGCAGTGTATCGATCACCCACCCTTCCAGCGCATGAACAAAGCAGCGCACATCGCGCCCCCTTTTTGTGAGGTCGAGCATGGCATAGCCAATCCGCTGGCCCGGCCCGTGATAGGTATATCGCCCGCCCCGGCCAGCCTCGATCACTTCAAAACGCGGATCGAGCAGCTCGCCCGCCGCCGCGCTGGTACCGGCGGTGTATACACTCGGATGTTCGAGCAACCAGAGCAACTCGCGCGCTTCGCCAGCGGCAATCGCGCGGCTTCTGCGGTCCATTTCCGCCAGCGCATCGCGGTACGGCACGTGATCCTGCGCGCGGCGGATATCGACCGTCCTACCGATACAGATACCCGGCGGAATATCATTTTGGGCTGTTGGCGATATAGTCATGGGGATTGCGTGGCGTGCCTTACTCGGGTTATCAAGAAAGAAATAGACATGTGGGGATAGAAGCGATGAAATTGGATATTGGCCAGGCGTGGAACGATGCCACAGCATTGATGCTGGGTAACAAGGACATGCTGGGTATCGTTGCGGCGGTGTTTTTCTTCCTGCCGACTTTGGCGCTCAGCGTTCTGGCTCCCACTGCCCAACTGGAAGCAGCAGCAGCGGGCGGATCCGAACAGCTGCAGTCGGCAATGATGGATTTTCTGGCGGAAAACTGGCTGTTGCTGCTGGTCTATCTGGCGGCCTCGACAGTGGGATCGCTGACCGTCTTTGCCCTGCTGGGCAGGCGGCATCGGCTGACCGTTGGTGAAGCGTTGAAAACCGGCCTGTCTGCGACCCTTCCCTATCTGGTTGCGACGCTGGCGATCGGTATGGCGGCCGGCCTGATTTTTGCGATTGTTGGCGTGGTGAGCGCCGCGATATCCCCGGTGGTTGGCGGGATCTTGGGAATTATTCTGGCTGCGCTTGCGGTGATTGCCCTGATCCGTCTGCTGCTGATCGGCCCGGTTATGGCAGCAGAAAATACGCTCAATCCGGTTTCGGCGATCAAACGCTCGTGGCAATTGGTGACTGGCAATACGCGGCGTGTGTTCCTGTTTGTGGTCTTGCTTACAATTGCGATATTTGTCGTCACATCGGTACTTGGGATCATCTTTGGATTACTCGGCGCGGTGGTCGGCGGCCCGGCCGGGCTCTGGGCGGAGAGTATTCCAGCCGCGATCATCAGTGCGGTTTCCACTGTTATTATGTTGTCGGTCTATATGTCCGTATATCACGGGCTGTCAGGCAGCGTTTCGCAGGCGGAAATTGACACTTTCGAATAACCGCCTGTCTGATGAGAGCGAATTTATCCGCTATTCTGATTTCCAGCCCCAAAAAAGCCGGCAGGGCAGAACATTCCAAAACTCAAACCCGCTATCGATGCTGGTAAAATGCCTGGCCATATAGCTGCGCGCTTTGGCACTGAACTGATATACCAGAAACGCACCGCCGGGCCGTAAGACCGCATGGGTCGCCTTGACAATTGCCGGGCCCACACCATCCGGCAAAGTGGAGAACGGCAGGCCTGACAAAATGTAATCGGCATGGCCGTGGCCCGATTGCCGGACAATCTGTTCCACATCAGCAGCAGAGCCCAGAACTGCGGTGAACCGGCTATCGGCAATCGTCCGGTTGAGATAGTCAATGTATAGCGGATTTGTATCAATCACGAGCAACGCTGCGCCAGCTGGCAACCGCTCCAGAACAGGACGGCAGAACGTTCCGACCCCGGGCCCATATTCGACAAACAGGCGGCAATTGGCCCAATCCACCGGAGCGAGCATCTTGTTAACGGTGAAACGGGACGAGGGTATGATTGAGCCGACCATACGCGGATGCTTGACGAACCCTTGAAAGAAAACGCCAGCCTGATCGGAGAAACGGGATATTTTTTCGGCCATCCGTTTTGGCAGGCTGCGCGGTAATGCTGAAGGTTTGGTCACTTTGACCCCTTTTTCAATCGTCTTTCGGGAATATGGGCGGCGTCTGCCCGCTGCGTTATTCGGGATATTATTCAAGTCAAGCCGGATTGTCATAACCGTCTATCAGGCCTAGCGGGGGCGCAATGGATGCTGCCAAACCCGCTCTGAAAGACGCACCGCCCAAGCCGATTTCGCGCGACCGGATGGCGCTGCTGTTTGCCGTCATGTTGACCACGGCGGCGGGCAACACCGCGATGCAATCCGTCATGCCCTCTATTGGGACCGCGCTGCGAGTGGACGATGTCTGGATCAGTCTCGCCTATACCTGGTCAGCACTGCTGTGGGTGGTGTGCGCGCCAATTTGGGCGAGACGATCGGACAGGCGCGGGCGCAAGGCGATGATGGCGCTGGGCCTGATCGGATTTATTGTCTCGATGGGGCTGTGCGGCCTGGTTTTATGGTTTGGCCTGGCAGGATTGATCCCGGCATTCTGGACGCTGATCCTGTTTGCCCTTTCGCGCAGCCTGTATGGCGGTTTCGGATCAGCTGCTCCGCCTGCGGTACAGGCCTATGTCGCCGCGCGCACCGCGCGCTCCGAACGGACACAGGCATTATCGCTCATCGCTTCCAGCTTTGGCCTGGGAACCGTGCTTGGCCCTGCTCTTGCGCCATTGTTGATTTTTCCCGGCATCGGCCTGACCGGACCGTTTCTGGCATTTGTGATTCTGGGCGCGGTCACGCTGATTGCGTTGCGCATATTGCTGCCCGATGACGAGCCGCGCTATGCTGCCCGCGGAGCGACGTATGATGCGCCTTTCGGTTCCAGTTCAGGCTCGGCCGGCCATTCTGATGATGACGGGCGCACCGGGGAACCGGATGTCCACGATCCTGATGCGATTCCCAAAATGGGCTGGTTCGAAGCGCGTTTGCGCCCGTGGGTGATCGCGGGCCTGCTGGGCGGACATGCCCATGCAATGGTTCTGGGGATCGCCGGATTTCTGGTATTGGACCGGTTGGGGTTGCGCGGTGCACCCGCAGAGGGCGCAGGCCCTGTAGGGATTGTGCTGATGTGCGGCGCAATTGCAACGCTGCTCGCCCAATGGGGCGTGATCCCGCGCCTAAATCTGGGACCGCGTGCGGCGATATTGTCGGGCGTTGCGCTCGCAGCGTTGGGCACGATCCTGTTTGGCGCAGCGCAAAATCTGCATGGTATTGCACTGGGATATGCAATCGCATCGCTGGGCTTCGGGCTGTTTCGTCCCGGCTTCACCGCAGGCGCGTCACTTGCTGTGTCGCGCTCTGAACAGGGCGAGGCTTCGGGCGTCGTGGCGTCGGTAACCGGAGCTGCCTTCGTCTTCGCTCCGGCGCTGGGCGTCTGGCTCTACGGCCATTCGGACAATCTGGCCTTTATCGTCATCGTCGCATTATGCATTGCCGTCGCGATTATCGGCTGGGGTTCCCTGACCAGCGACGACACAGCCGAACAGACTTGAGCATTATCGGCCGCCTGCGCCAAAGTTTTAGAGGATTTCTTCAACCATCTCTTGCGGGCGGCATAACCGGACACCCTTCTCGGTTTCGACCAATGGGCGATTGATCAGAATCGGCTCTGCCGCCATTGCATCGAGCACCGCGTCCGGTCCTGCATCCGGCAACCCGCGTTCTGCTGCATCGGTACCGCGCAGCCGCAAGCCGTCTGCCGGAGCCATTCCAGCATCAGCAAATAATTGCGCAAGCTTGTCGCGCGGTGGCGGCGTTTTCAGATACTCGACGACTGTAACATCAACCCCGTCACGCTCCTGCAAAATAGCCAGCGTTTTGCGCGATGTTCCGCAATTGGGGTTATGCCAAATAGTTGCTTGCACGCAGTTCACTCCAGCTGCCGGGTTATATGGGTAGCGGCCAAGCCATATATCCACACGCAATCCAAGCCAAGCCGAAACACTCCTTGCAAATGCGAATAATTCGCAATAGTTGCCGTCTATCGCGAGTCATTCGCATCTGGAGGTTTGTATGTTTCGGTTCCCCCTACCCTGCGCTTTGTTCGCGGGCGCGGCCTGTCTGTCGGGGCCGGTACTGGCGCAAGCGGCCGATGGGGGTTCTGATACCGCCGATACACAGCCAGCCGACATCATTGTCACGGGAAAGATCCTTTACACAGACCAGGTCAATGCTCTGCGATCCCCCACACCCATCCTTGATGTGCCGCAGAGCCTGTCCATCGTGACAGCGCAAGAGATCGAGCGGCGCGGCTACACCAATATTGGCCAGATTGTCGATTACACCGCGGGAGTGAACAATTCGCAGGGCGAGGGTCACCGCGATTCCATAGTAATACGCGGCGTGCGCTCCACCGCGGACTTCTTCATCGATGGCGTGCGGGATGACGTCCAATATTATCGCGGCCTGTATAATCTGGAGCAGGTCGAAATTCTGCGCGGCCCCAACGCGCTATTGTTCGGACGCGGCGGCACTGGCGGCATAGTGAACCGGGTGACCAAAAAAGGCACCACTGGCCAGACCTTCGGCAGCGGCCAGATTGCAGCCAATACTTTTGGCGCGTTCAGCATTCAGGGCGATGTCAATCTCTCCACCAGTGACACGGTCGCCGTGCGTCTGAACGGTGCGTATGAAAGCCTGAACAATCACCGCGACTTCTATGGCGGTAACCGTATCGGTGTTAACCCGGCGGTGCGCTTTGCCATCGGCCCTCAGACAACGCTGGATCTCTCTTATGAGTATGCCGATCACCGACGCTTCATTGATCGGGGAATACCCACGGGCATCGATGGCCGCCCTGTTGAAGCATTTCAGAATATTGTCTTCGGCGATGAAGTGCTCAATTTCGCAGAACTGGAAGCGCATTTGCTACGCGCCAATCTCAGCCATCAATTCTCCGAGAATGTGAAGGGCAACTTCTCCGCTTTTTTTGGCGATTATGACAAAGTCTATTCAAATTTCTATGCCTCTGATTACAACCAGCTGGCAACGCCTGACCGTGTTACGACCGATGGCTATATCGATAACACACAGCGTCAGAACCTGATCCTGTCAGGTAATTTGGTTGGCGAATTTGATACCGGCACCGTCCACCACACGTTGATTTTTGGCGGCGAATATATCCGCACTTCATCTGATCAGAACCGGTTTAATCCGGTCTGGGACCAGACAGATGATGATAATGAAGTGTTTCTGATCAACCGCCCGCTTGCCCTGCGTGGCGGTGTGGGTGTGAATGCGTCGGGGGACATTACCACAGTTGATCTGACAGCTGCGCTCAATGATGACACGCGGGTCACGATCGATGTGTATTCTGTCTATCTTCAGGATGAAATTGAACTGACAGACTGGCTGAATATCGTTGTCGGCGGCCGGTTCGATAGCTTTGATATTGCCGTGAACAATATCGTCGCCAATGACGTTCGCACACGCCGCGATAAAGAGTTTTCCCCGCGCGGCGGCATTATCCTGAAACCACAGGATAATATCTCGATCTATGCCAGCTATTCAGAGAGCTTCCTGCCGCGTTCGGGCGAGCAATTTGCGGACATAAATGGCAATAATAACGCGCTTGCTCCCGACACTTTCACCAACCTTGAAGCCGGCGTGAAATGGGACTTTGCGCAGCAGCTTAGCCTGACAGCGGCGGTTTTTGAGATCGAGCAAAGCTCGCCGCAGCCAAGCGACAACGACCCGGCCACACTGGATATCATCGATTCCAGAATTCAGGGCTTTGAAGTGCAATTGCAAGGTCAAGTGACTGACATCTGGTCAATTGCCGCAGGATACAGCTTCCTTGATGGCGTGCAGGTCGATGTATTTGGTAATGAAGGGCTCCGCCCGCGCGAATTACCCGAAACCATGTTTTCAGTCTGGAACACCGTTGAAGTCACCCCTCGGCTCGGCATAGGATTTGGTCTGACACATCAGGGCGAAAGTTTTATCACCAACAGCACAGTCACCTATACCGGTGCCAACGGCGACAGCGTGACAACACGCGCCCTGTTGCCCGCTTACACCCGGATTGATGCCGCCGCTTATTATGACCTGTCCGATACGATCCGGTTGCAAGTGAATGTCGAGAATGTGACCGATACAGATTACTTCCCCAATTCGCATTCCACGCATCAGGCCAGCGTTGGCGCGCCGTTACATGCGCGGTTTGCGGCCAATATCCGCTTCTAAAGCGGCGGATATCAGCGTTCGGGATCGGGCGCAGCGATAGCGGGAACTTCGCCTGCGGCATCTTCTGCGCTGATCCCGGGCGCAGGCGCTGCGCTGATCGTTTCCAGCCGCCGTGCCACGCGCCCCGCCCGCTGGACCGCCTTGACGAGCCGCGGATAGACGCCGCAGCGGCACAGATTGGGGATCGCTTCCTCAATCTCCTGCTTGGAAGGGTTGGCATTGCGCGCAATCAATGCGGCAGCAGAGATGGCAATGCCCGGCGTGCAAAAACCGCATTGAATGGCCTGCTCCGCCACCAATGCCTGCTGGACGGGATGCGAACGATCACGCGAGAGACCTTCGACGGTGGTGACAAAGCGGCCCTCGGCCTCGGCAATGGTAATCAGGCAGCTGCGCAGGGCTTCGCCATCGACCAGCACCATGCACGCACCGCAATCGCCCACGCCGCACCCATATTTGGTACCCGTCAGATTGGCGGCATCGCGGATCGCCCATAGCAGCGGGGTCTCATTCGCCATGTCGAACTCAAGCGGCTGGTCGTTCAGGGTCAGGCGCGGCATTGGTGGCACTCTTGTAAAAATAGAACGTGTACTGCACCCGTCTTAGCGCCGGTGCTGGCATTCGATCAATTCAATAAAGCCGCCGCAATTTTTATCGCTTCCCTGACAGGCACGGCGCAGCTACGGCGCGGCTGATGAGCGAAGATGCAAAACTGACGCGCGGCGATATTCGCGGGCATCTGGTTTCCCAAGCCACCCCGATGATGATTGGAGTGGCCGCGATCATGTCGATCGGATTGGTCGATTCTTATTTTATTGGCCAATTGGGCAGCGCAGAACTGGCGGCGATTTCGTTTATCTTCCCCATCAGTGTGGCCCTTTCCAGCCTTGGCGTGGGTATCTCGGTCGGGATTAACTCGGTTGTTGCACGCGCACTTGGTCAAGGCGACCGAGAGCGTGCGGCCCGGCTTGGCAATTTCGGGATAGTCATGGCCACCGGCGCAGGCGTGCTGATGTCTGCGGCACTCTATCTCCTGCTCGACCCTTTATTTGCGTTGATGCAAGCGGATGAAACACAATTGCCGCTGATCCGTGCCTATATGGTGCCGTTCACGATCGGCTTTCCGCTGTTGCTGGTCATCATGGGCCTGAACGGCGTTTTGCGAGGACAGGGAGAGGCCAAGAAAACATCATATGTTTCGGTCACTTACGCGGCGGTCAATTGGGTGCTCGATCCGATCTTCATTACCGGCGCGTTCGGATTTTCAGGGTTTGGTATCGAAGGGGCAGCCTATGCATCGATCACCGGTTGGATGGTTGCCGTTATATTCGGCTTCTGGATGCTGAGCAAAACCACTTTGCCGTTCAATCCTGCAAAGCTGCGCGAATGTGCGATCGGTCCATCGTTCAAATCGGTTATCAATGTCGCCGGTCCCGCAGCCTTCTCCAATGCGATCAACCCTGTCGGCCTGTCCGTGCTAACCGCCCTTGCAGCATCACAAAGCCAGGCCGCCGTGGCAGGGTTTGGCGCTGCGGGCAGGCTACAGAGTTTCGCAGTCGTCCCTTTGCTTGCCTTATCGGGCGCAATTGGCGCGATCGTGGGCCAAAACTGGGGCGCAGACAAGCCCGACCGATCGCGCGAGGCAATGGTCTGGGCGGGCGCATTTTCGCTGGTGTACGGATTGGTTCTGGCAGTAATCCTGTTCGCTGCGGGCGAGTGGTTTGCCAATTTTTTCACCGAAGACCCCGCCGTCATTCGCGAATTTGCCGCCTATCTGTCTATCGCGGCGTGGGGCTATGCCGGATATGGTTTGCTGATAGTCAGCAATGGCGCGCTGAATGCGGTCGATAAAGCGCGCTGGGCCATGTTGCAGAGTTTCGCCCGGGTGTTCTTGATCATGATGCCCACTGCGTGGTTGCTGCTGCCATCATCGGGGGCCGATGCGATCTATATCGCAGAACTTGCCGCCAATGTCATCGGCGGCGCAGTGGCTGTAATCATCGTTTGGCGGATATTGCAGCGTAAGCAGTGACGCTTCGTTAACCATCATCCTCCATAAATAGCCAGCACTGATACTGGGAACCAGACGGATGGATGATCTGCTCGCGGATTTCGTCGCAGAAACGCGCGAAATGCTGGAAGCCATTACCGGAGAACTCGTGATCTGGGAACAGAACCCGGGTGAACGCGCGCGTCTTGATGCAATTTTTCGCTTTGTCCACACCGTGAAGGGCAATTGCGGTTTTTTCGATTTTCCCCGGCTGGAGGCGCTCAGCCACGCCGCCGAGACTGCTCTGGGTGATGTTCGCGCGGGCCGGCGAACAGCTGACGCGGCAATGGTGTCGGCTGTGCTTGCGATTATTGACCAGATTGCTGTGATCACGTCGGCTATCGAAGTTGGGCAGGATATGCCCGCAGGCAGCGATGATACCCTGATTGCGGCACTGGATTGCACCGGCAGCGAGCCTGTTCCCGGACCCGATGCTCAATCCCCTGCGCCTTCCCCGCCAACCAAACCGCCTGAAAACATTTCGGTCACGCCGCGTACTATCCGTTTGCCGGTCGAGCTGCTCGACCGCGTGATGAGCGGCGTATCCGACATGGTCCTGGCGCGTAATGATCTGGCCCGTGGGTTGCGCGATACCGGCGGCGAGCCAACGCTTGACGGGCAGTTTCAGAGGCTGTCAGCCATTCTCACCGATGTCCGCGATGCGGTCACCCGGATGCGGATGCAGCGGATGGAACATGTGTACAACGGTTTGCCGCGTCTGGTCCGTGATCTGTCAGCAGAGCTGGGTAAGACTGTTGTTATCGAGACCGAAGGAGGCACTGTGGAACTCGACCGCGAAATGATCGAGATGATCCGCGATCCAATCACCCATTTGATCCGCAATGCAGCCGACCACGGTATTGAAACCCCCGATCAGCGCGAGGCGGCGGGCAAATCCACGACCGGCCGGATCTCCATCATATCACGTCAATCCGGTAATAAAATCGCGATCGTCCTGTCCGATGATGGCGCTGGTCTTGATATCGACAGGATCAAGGAACAGGCGCTCGCCGCTGGTCTGCTTAGTCACTCAGAGCTCAACGCGATGACTGACCTCGCCATTGGCGATCTTATATTCACGGCGGGATTGTCCACCGCAGATAGTATCAGCGGCATATCGGGCCGCGGCGTCGGCATGGATGTGGTCCGCTCCAACATCGAAAAGATTGGCGGGACGATCGAAGTCCGCTCCGTAGCGGGCCAGGGCGCCACCTTCATCATGCATCTGCCGCTCACTTTGAGCATCATTTCGGCGCTAACTGTATCTACCGCCGGCCAGACCTTCGCCATTCCCCAATCCTGCATCGCGGAAATAGCGAACGGAAAATCGCCAGCGATTGCGTTCTCTCAAGTGGGCGATGCCGATCTCGTGACAATTCGAGGCAGCCGGATACCGTGCCTTACACTCGGCAATATTCTGGGACTGACAGACCGGCGTGCCGGCCATGACCAGCGGCTGGTGATGATCCGGTTAAGCAGCGGCGAGACATTTGCTTTGGCGGTCGACCAAATCCACGATCAGGAGGATCTGGTCGTCAAACCGCTCGCCCCCACCATTGTGAACGCGAAGATATATGGCGGCAGCACGCTGCGCGATGATGGCCAGCCTGTGTTGCTGCTGGATGCCCTTGCAATCGCCAAGATGCACGGCCTGTTATCGGCCAGTCAGACACGGGCTGTGCACAGCGAGGATGCTATGGCCGATCAGCCAGCGGCCGCCACCTGCACATTTATGACCTTTACCGATTTGCATGGCCGATACCGCGCCATCGCAATAGATCTGGTAACCCGTATTGAACATATTGCTGCATCTGCGATCACGGTGGAGGGCCAGTCCGGTTGCGCGGTCATAGACGGGCATATGCTGGCGCTGGCGGGCATTGATGGTGCCCCCATCCCCGAAGGCGCTATCTTTCTGCTGCATCTGTCTGACGGCAAAAGCGCGATCGGGTACCCGGTATCCAAACTGGGCGAAACCATTGATGCTCCACACGCTTTTAAACCCGAAGATAGCGACCCGATGATAGCAGGACTTGCTGTGCTGGACGGCAAAGCCGTGCCAGTCATTGACGGGTACGCTTTGTTTGGCCGCTTTGGTGCACGCGGCAGCCCCGCTGGCAGGCCGATCTGCTCTTTGCCAGACGATAATGAATGGGCGCGCACAATACTGGCGCCGCTCATTTCCTCCGCCGGTTACGACGTGACGCTGGGGCGCGAAGGGGCGGCTGATGTATCCATTGTCATTGATGAGGGTGATGAAGACATCGCGGATGTTCCCGGCACGGCTATCCGGCTGCATTTCGACATCAATCAGGCCGGCAATCCTGACTGCGGCATCTACAGCTACGACCGGCCTGCCTTGCTGGCGGCGCTGCGCTCCATTCGGCTGGACATGGCATTATGAGCGGACTGGTCTTGATAATTACCATTGGCGGGACACGCGCCGCCATCGCCGCCCCCGCAGTCGATTCGGTGATGGAGCTGGACAATGTCTATCCTGTCCCGCGCACCCCCCGCCATGTTGCCGGGCTGGCCGCCATACGCAGCCAGACGATGACCGTGATAGATTGCAAAGCCGCGCTCGGTCTCCACCCTGCATCGCTGCATTCTGGCCGGTGTCCGGTCGTTGCGGTTGACGGCCATATGTATGCGCTGTTGGTGGACGCGGTCGAAGACGTCGTCGAGACGATATCCGATGTTCGTGATATTCCCGGCGGATACGGCGCGGCATGGACGGCCGTGGCGCTTGGAATGATCGAAACCGCATCCGGGCCGGTTCTGCTGATTGATCCAGCCAAGCTGGTCGTAAACCCGGCAGCCGAGGCGGCTTAATCAGTTGGTTACCGGCGTAACGCTATAGCACCCGTAAACATAAGGGCCCGGCTGTAATGAAACGCTGTTTGATAATTGACGATTCCCGCGTGATACGCCGCGTATCGCGCCACATTCTTGAATCGCTCAATTTCACAGTGGAGGAGGCGGAAAACGGCCAGCAAGGTATCGATCTTTGTCAGGCCGCCATGCCCGATGCGGTTCTGCTCGACTGGAATATGCCCGTGATGACCGGTATTGAATTCGTCACGCAATTGCGCACTTTGCCAGGCGGGCACGCCCCCAAAGTCGTATTCTGCACCACAGAAAACGATATGGCGCATATTCGCGAAGCCATTGATGCCGGTGCGGACGAATATGTTATGAAACCCTTCGACCACGAAACACTTCAGATCAAACTGCAATTGGTTGGAATGGGGTGAGCCCATTCTTATGGGCACCACCCCTTCCCCTGCATTAGCCAAGCCAGCCCGGCGGCCTTCGCTGTTGCGCACAACGCGGGTAATGGTTGTGGACGATTCGCTGATCGTTCGCACAGTACTTGCGCGCATTATAGGAAAAGAGCCCGATCTCGACGTTGTTTGCACGGTCAGCAGCGCCGAGCTGGCTTTGAAGCAATTGAACCGCACACCGGTTGATGTCGTTGTGCTCGATCTGGAAATGCCCGGAATTGGCGGGCTCGGCGCATTGCCCGATATTCTCTCTTGCGCGCCGCAGGTGCAAGTGCTGGTCGTATCCAGCCTGACCGCAGACGGCACAGAACACGCACTTACCGCGCTTTCAATGGGCGCCGCCGATACACTGGCCAAGCCGCATGCAGGCGAATTTGGTGACACATATGGCGCGACACTGGTCGAGAAAATCCGCGCTCTGGGCACGTCACGGACCGCCCGTGAATACGCCCGAGCGGCGCCCCCACATCCAGCCCAGCGGCAGCCTTCGCTCCGCAAACCGAACCATGAACGACCCCGGCTACTCGCAATTGGAGCATCAACCGGCGGGATCCATGCCATGTGCACATTTCTGGAAAATCTGCCGCAGCACTTCGATTTGCCGGTCATAATCACGCAGCACTTGCCCGCATCATTCATGCCCGTTTTTGCCCGGCAGCTTGAATTGGCCTCTTCGCGTGCCGCACGGGTGGCGATTGACGGGATGCTGCTGGAGCCGGGCACTTTGTATATTGCGCCTGGTGACGGCCATCTGACGGTGCGCCCTGCGGGTAAGAAACTGGCAATCCAGATTACGCAGACCCCCGCCCCCAGCGGCTGTTTGCCGTCGGTTGATCCCATGCTGGAATCGCTGGTCCGGGCGCTTGACGGCAAAGCAGTGGCCATAATCTTGTCCGGAATGGGCCGTGATGGTGCCATCGGCGCGGCGAAACTGGCCGAAGCGGGCGGGACCATTTTTGCGCAGGACCAGGATAGCGCCGCTGTGTGGGGGATGCCGCGAGCGGTTGCCGAACTGGGACTGGCTTCGGCAATCTTGCCGCCAGCCGATTTAAGCAAGGCTGTGATGCGCGCAGCCGGAGCAGCCGCGTGGAAGTAAGCGAGGTATCCTTCCGTATTGTTGCCGATTTGCTCGAAGCGCGCACGGGCCAGCAACTTACCCGAAACCGTCAATGGCGGATCGGTAGCGCGCTGGCGGGCGTATTCCGCGAACATGGCATTTCCAACGTCGATCAACTGGTGTGCCTGCTGGCAAACCCAGGATCTGGCCCGCTGGCACAGCAAGTCGTTGAGGCTCTGCTCAACAATGAAACCTATTTCTTCCGGGACCGATCGGCGTTCGATCTGCTGGAACAGCGTATATTCCCCGCTTTGGCGGAAAAACGCGCACGATCAAAACGGCTGTCAATCTGGTCGGCGGGATGCTCGACCGGGCAAGAGGCTCTCTCGCTTGCGATGATATTTGCTGGCCAAGCAAATAAATGGGCCGGCTGGCACATTGATATTGTCGGTACTGACATCTCACAGCAAGCGGTCATCACCGCACAGACCGGCCTGTACACCCAGTTTGAAATCCAGCGCGGGCTGGGCGTTACGCAAATGCTCAGCCATTTTACCGAAACCGATCGGGGCTGGTATGCCTCGCCCGAGTTGCGCAGGATGGTACGCTTCAAACACAAAAGCATACTTGAACCATCGCACGCAATACAGCGTTTTGATCTGGTCTTATGCCGCAATGTCCTTTTGTATTTCGGTCAGCGCGCGCGGTTGCAGGCTTTTGATCAGATTGCGGCGCAAATGGCTGATGATGGCACTTTGATGCTGGGTGCGGGCGAAACGACTGTGGGCAGGACCGATATCTTCCGGCCATCGCCAGGGTTACCGGGCCTTTTCACCCGGTCCTCTGCGGCGGAAACGATACCAAATGCGGACCCGCTCGTCCCGTTTGCGCAAATGCGCAAGTAAACCCGAAATTAACCGTTCCTTAGTCCCGGTTGGGTAGCATCACGGCGCAAAATGAGCGCGGCTGCGCAGTGATTGCGGTGATGTATAAAGGGGCGTTATAGTGATGATGACTTTGCGCAAGCTGGTAATGCCCCCGGCAATGATTGTGATATTACCACTGCTGGTCCTATCAGTCATTTTCGCGATCGTAATTGGTACGTCTTTCTTTGCCGATGACCTTTCAGGGCCCGGCGTCACATCGCTTCTGGTTGGCGGAATATCGATCTATGCCGCTGCTGTTGGCCTGCTGTGCAAAATCGGCTTTGCCAGCATTGGCCGGCTCGAAATGCTCGGCCTGACCGACAGCCTGAGCATGCTCCCCAATCGGCGGGCGCTGCACAAGAAAGTCCGCGCGATTGTTCATCATGACGGCGAAATTGCCATCGCGCTGATCGATCTGGACGGGTTCAAAATGGTCAATGACCTGTACGGCCACGCTGTGGGTGACGATGTCATCAAGGAAGCGGCAGCGATCCTCACAAATCTCTGCCAGGATGATGCGCAATGTTTCCGTCTGGGCGGAGACGAATTTGCGATCATTATGACTGGCCCGTTATCCAGCACTATTTTGGAGGGTATTTGTCGCCGACTGATCGACCGGCTGCGGCACCCTATCGAGATTGCTGATCGGCGGATTGCCATCGGTGCGAGCGTTGGGCTGGCGCTCAGTAAAGACAGACAGAACCCGCATCACACGCTGCTGACCAGCTCGGAATTATTGCGCCGCGCCGATGTCGCCATGTATGCGTCAAAACGCGGCGGACGAATGCGCTGCACATGGTTCAAGAGCGAATTTGACCGTAATCTGGAAGCCATTCGCACTTTGGATGAAGAGCTCCGCCATGCGCTGCGCAATGACGAGTTCCAAGTGCATTACCAACCGCTGGTTGATGCACAGACCAAAGCCATAGTTGCGGTGGAATCGCTTATCCGCTGGCACCGGCCGGACGGCAAGATGATCGGCCCCGCCCTG
This sequence comes from Pontixanthobacter sp., assembly GCF_049682855.1. NCBI lineage: Bacteria > Pseudomonadati > Pseudomonadota > Alphaproteobacteria > Sphingomonadales > Erythrobacteraceae > Pontixanthobacter > Pontixanthobacter sp. The sequence continues at coordinate 272,010 of NZ_JBAUIK010000009.1, forward strand.
TTTATTCCGGTGGCCGAAAAATCGGGCCTGATCCATGCCATTGGGCTTTTGGTCCTGCGTCAATCGTGCCAGGATGCCTTGCAATGGCGCGGCATCAAACTGTCGGTCAACATTTCTGCGGCACAATTGCGCGATCCGGCATTTCCGGTACAGCTTGGCCAGATCCTGGAAGATACCGGATTCCCGCCAGAATTGCTTGAGCTGGAAATTACCGAGACCTGCCTGGTGCTCGATCCGATCGTTGCAGAACGCAGCCTGGACGTAATCCGCGGCTTTGGCGTGCGCGTCGTGCTTGATGATTTCGGCACCGGATATGCTTCAATCGGGTTTTTGCGCCAGTTCCGCTTTGAAAAACTGAAACTGGATCGCTCTTTAATCGTCGGGTCTGCCGATGACGAGGGGTCGCGCGCCATGATGCTGTCGAGCATATCAATGGCACAGGCGCTCAAAATGGATGTCACTGCCGAGGGCGTGGAAACCGAGGCCCAGGCCGATCTGGTCCGCGCGGCAGGCTGTGATCAAATTCAGGGCTGGCTATACTTCAAAGCGATGCCTGCTGACCAGATTGCAAGGCATCTTGCGCATCATCCTGCGCCGGGCGCCGCGCCGGATTTACCCGGTCATACTTCTGAAAAGGCTGCATCATGAGCGTGATGGAAACCATCGTTGCCGAAATCTCGACGGAAATGGAGAAAACCAAAAAGCCCGCTACGCCTGAAAACACGCGCGCTATCAGGCCGGTTGTCTGGTTCCAGAACCTGCCGATCAAGGCCAAGCTGATTGCCGTTTTCGGATCATTCTTTATCGTCTCGCTGGGTCTGGCAGCCGTTGCCGGGATCGGCATGACGAATGTCTACCACAAATATCAGACCACCACTGCGATAAATCATGCCGCGGCAGATGCAGCCGACCTGCGTAATATTGCCGGTGAAATGCGCTATCAGGCCCTGCGGTATACTGTCGCTGGCGAAAGCGCAGCCAGTGCGCAGATGACCGCGCATCTGAACCAGGCCAAAGCCAAGAATGCACAGATCAGGCTGGCTGTTATGCGCCACAAGGCAGAACTTGTCCCTGCTGTGGATGCGCTATCAGAGCAATTGACAGTTTACCAGACCTCCTTCGGGCGGGTTCAGGCCAGCCTGGCGGCGACTGGACGCAGCGATGAAACAACGCGTCTGGCATATGATCTGGCTGCGACAGGTGATGCGCTCTACCGTCAGACTGATGACTTGCAGAAGGACATGTTCGCCCGGATTGCCGAAATGGAAGAAGCCGGGATGGCCTATTTCACCAATCTGGTCGTGTTTGTACTGGCCATCTCTGTACTGGCTATCGTCATCCTGACTTTGGGGCTGCGGTATCTGTCCTCTGACCTGGTTGGCAAAGTGACCGAAATCAATGGCGCGATGAACAAGCTTGCCATTGGCGAAGCTGACTTTGAGATAGAGGGTAGCGGCCGCAAGGATGAAATTGGCGACATGGTGCGGGCCCTGGATGTCTTCAAAGCGGCCAATGCGCGGCTGATCCGCCACGCCAAGGAGCGTGAGAGCGTACAGCAAAAACAGCGCGACATCCTTCACGGGCTGGCAGACCGTTTTGAACGCACTGTCGGCGATATTGTTAGCGGCGTGGCCGCTGCCTCAACCCAATTAAAATCGACCGCTGGCGAGATGGCGGGTGCCGCAGACGGCTCGTCCCATCAGGCCGACATGGTGTCGAGCGCCATGAGCGATGCCTCCACCGGTGTCACCGCAGCCGCTACCGCGAGCGACGAATTTGCCATGTCGATTGGTGAAATAAGCCGCCAGGCAGCCTCCTCTGCAGAGCTTGCCCGCCAGGCATCGGTATCTGCCCATCAGGCCGATGAAACCATTTCTGCTTTGTCTGTTTCGGCACAACAGGTCGGCAATATCGTCGAGCTGATCCATTCGATTGCAAGGCGTACCAACCTTCTGGCGCTGAATGCTTCGATTGAGGCCGCACGTGGCGGCGATGCGGGCCGCGGCTTTGCCGTGGTTGCCTCCGAAGTGAAAGAGCTTGCCGCACAGACCAGCCGCGCGACAGAAGAGGTGGCCGATCAAATCCGCGCGATGCAGAGCTCCACCACCGACAGCGTTACGGCATTGCGCAGCATCGGCCAGCAGGTTTCGCAGTTGGAGACCGCTGCTATTTCGATCGCCTCTGCCGTTGATGAGCAATCAGTGGCGGGACAGGATCTGGCACGCAGCATCGATCTGGCAGCGCGCAGCAGCGACGAGGTATCCGCCAGTATTTCCAGCGTCCGCGAAGCATCGCTGGCGACGGGCGCAGCCGCTTCCCAGGTCCTCAATTCCGCGACTGATCTGGAAGAGCAGGCGGCAACATTGCGCAACCATGTGACGGACTTTCTCAACCGGGTGCGCAACTAGGGTCAGGACCGGTAAATCCCACAGGCGCGGCTGGACTGCACCCTTTTACGTGCGTAAAACCCGCATGTTCAACAAGGGAATTGTCCATGAAATCCAGCGTCACTTCGGCCCTCGCCAGCGTGCTCTTTGCCGCAACGCTCGCTTCCTCTCCCGCCAATGCTCAGGCGGCCGCAGAGGAGGAGGCGGACAATGCGCCGTGGGATGTCAATGCGCCCACTGGCGCGAACATACGGCAAGTCCCGATCACGGTTGAGGAAGGCAGCTGGATAGATGTCGATGTTAGCCCTGACGGGCGCTTAATCGCATTTTCTCTGCTCGGCGACATTTACACAATGCCGATTGCCGGCGGAACTCCTACGCGCATTGCCGAGGGTATGGCGTGGGAAGTCCAGCCGCGTTTCTCCCCCGACGGCAGCCAAATCGCCTTTACATCGGACCGCGGCGGCGGTGACAATATCTGGCTGATGAATGCAGATGGCAGCGATATGCGCCAAGTGACCAAGGAAAGCTTCCGCTTGATGCACCAAGCGACTTGGAGCCCCGATGGCCGCTTCTTGGCCGCGAAGAAGCACTTCACCACCGGGCGCTCGCTCGGCACAGGGGAAATCTGGCTCTACCATGTATCGGGCGGCGGCGGCGTGAAGCTGGTCGAGCGGCCCAATGAAACGCACCAGAAAGAGCTGGGCGAACCGATCTATGCGCCCGATGGCAGCGCGATATACTATACCCGCAATACGACACCGGGGCCAGTGTTTGAATATGCGCAGGATTCGCTGCAGGGTATCTTTGATATTGAGCGGTATGACCTGACCACCGGTGACGTCACGACTGCTGTTTCCGGTTTTGGCGGCGCAGTTCGCCCCGCCCCTTCGCCCGATGGCACGAAAATCGCATTCGTCCGGCGCGAACAGGACAAATCGCGGCTGTTTGTGAAAGATATCGCGTCGGGCATTGAGACAAAAGTCTACAATGATCTGGATAAGGATGTTCAGGAAACATGGGCGGTTACAGGCGTTTATCCGAATATGGACTGGACGCCGGATTCGCGCTCGATCGTGTTTTGGGCGGGCGGAAAAATCCGCAGAGTGAATTTTGACGGAACCGGCGCGGCGATAATTCCGTTCAGCATTTCCGACACCCGCGGGATCGCCGATGCGCCGCATCCGGTTATTGATGTGGCCCCGGAAAGTTTTTCCACCAGCATTGCGAAATTCACGTCGGTATCACCTGACGGGCGAACAGTGCTGTTTGAAACGCTGGGTAAATTATACACCAAGCCGGTGAGTGGCGGGTTGCCCAAACGGCTAACGCCTGATGCGAGCGGCGCGATAGAAGCCTTCCCCAGCTGGTCCCGCGATGGCCGCCAGATTGCATTTGTGAGTTGGACCGACCAAGAGCTGGGCACGATTAAGACAGTCAGCGCCAGCGGAGCCAATGCACGGCCTGTTACCAGCCAGCCAGGCCATTACGCGATGCCCAGATTCTCCCCCGATGGCGCGACCATTGTGTATGAGAAGCGCAGCGGGGGTTACCTCACCTCGCCCGACTGGTCTGAGAAGGCGGGTGTTTACCGCATCCCGGCCGGAGGCGGCACGCCGACACTGATCGCGCGCGGCAATGGATCACCGCAATTTGGCGCGGCGTCCGACCGGCTGTTTATGGTCGGTGGCAGCGGCGGTGATCTGCAATTGGTTTCGACCGATCTGAACGGCGAAGCCGAGCGCATTCATGCCGCGGGCGAACTGGTCAATGATTTCACCGTCTCGCCCGATGGCAAATTCTTTGCCTTTCGCCAAAATTATGAAGCCTTCGCCATGCCGCTGATGCCTGGCGGGCAGATGGTCACTGTCAGCCCCAATGCCAATGCATTGCCGGTCACACAGGCGAGCAAGGGCGGCGCGGATTATATTGGGTGGTCAGGAGGCGGGCGTCAGCTCAATTGGAGCATCGGACCAAATCTCTACTCGGCAGCAACGGGGGCGATGTTCCCCGATGCACCGGCCGCAGATGGCGCGGGATATTCGCCGCCAACCACAGGAATATCGCTGTCCATGACGCAGCGCGCGGCGAAGCCTTCCGGCATGATTGCCCTCACCGGCGCGCGTATCCTGACCATGTCAGGCGATGGTGCCGGTGCAATCGACAATGGGACGATCCTGATCGAAGGCGACCGGATCAAAGCGGTCGGTGCGGCAGGCGATGTCCCCCTGCCGGCCGGCGTCAGACAGCTCGACATGACGGGCAAGATTATCATGCCCGGACTGGTCGATGCGCATGCGCATGGGGCGCAGGGGACGGGCGATCTGGTCCCGCAACAAAACTGGTCTCTGGTGCAAAACCTCGCGCTTGGCACCACCACAATGCATGACCCATCATCATCCGCCAGCCAGATTTTCGCCGCTGCAGAACGCCAGCGAGCCGGAACCTTGCTGGCCCCGCGGATTTTTTCCACCGGGGAGATTATCTATGGCGCAAAGTCCCCGCGGGTATATGCAGAAATCAACAATTATGAAGACGCGTTGGCGCATGTCCAGCGGATTAAGGCGCAAGGCGGTATATCGGTCAAAAACTATAACCAGCCGCGCCGCGAACAGCGCCAGCAGGTGACGATGGCCGCAGCAGCAGAAAACATGCTGGTGGTGGCCGAAGGCGGATCGCTGTTCGGGATGGACATGAACCTGATCGCCGATGGAAACTCGACGCTGGAGCATAATATACCGCTGGATATTTTCTATGACGATGTGATCCAGTTCTTCAGCCAGAGCCAGACCAATTATACGCCTACTATCGTGGTAACCTATGGCGGGCTTGCCGGTGATCCTTATTGGCGGCAAGCGACCGATGTCTGGGCCAATCCGCTGATGGTCCATACCCCGCCCAAGCAGTTGCTTGCAGACACTGTGCGCCGCGTAAAAGCACCCGACTGGGCATTTGTCGATGATGACAATGCGCGGGAAGCCAAAAAGCTGGCCGATGCGGGTGTCAAAGTCGCCATCGGCGCGCATGGTCAGCAGGCCGGGATCGCCGCGCATTGGGAACTATGGAGCTTTGTGCGCGGAGGGATGAGCCCGGTCGAGGCGCTTCGTGCCGGCACGATCGCATCAGCGCAGTCTCTTGGCATGGATCAGGATATTGGCAGTCTGGAGCCAGGCAAGCTGGCCGATTTGATTGTGCTCAGCGCGGACCCGTCGGTTGATATCAGTAATAGCGATGATATCGATCAGGTGATGCTGGGCGGCAGATTATATGATGCTGCGACTATGAATGAAGTTGAAACGGGCGATAGCAAGCGTCTGCCCTATTGGTGGGAGAAAACACCTTAATAGCTGGCCCTAGTCCGCCCATTATTGCGGTTGGTCGATTGCGCCGCCAAACCGCTTTGATTTTTTCGGTTTCTCTCACATAATGAGTTAAAGGGGGAGTCGGCGATTGAAACACGGATGCGCCCATCAGGCACGGTTGAGCTTCATATCGCGCGGGGGCATTGCTGCGTTGGCACTGTTTGCGCTTGGCGGCTGTGCGACAGCTCTGACCACCATTGACGCCCCGCAATCGGGCATCGCAGTGCCAGCTGGCTGGACCGCGCCTGCCCCCGCTATCGAAACCGATATAGATCAATATTGGCAATTGCTCGATGATCCGCTGCTGACGCGGTTTGTTGATGCAGCAATCGCCAATAATTTTGATATTGCGCAGGCGGCTGGCCGGTTGGAACAAGCTCGCGCCAGTTTGAAAAGCGCCAGCGCACGCCGCCTGCCAAGGCTGTCTGCGAGCGGCGGTGTGCGCCGCGATGTAGGTGATTTCTCCGATCCCGATCTGCTGCTCTCGGGCGGGCTCGATGCGAGCTGGGAAGCCGATCTGTTCGGGCAAATCAGCAATTCGGTAACCGCATCGCGTGCCGATCTGGCCGCTGCAGGATATTCACTGGCTGATGTACAGCGGCTGGTCATCGGCAATGTCGCGCTGTCCACAATTGCTGCGCGCTCGACCCTAGTGCAGCTTCGGATCGCACGCGATACTTTGTCCAATCAGGACGAGAATTTGCAAATCGCCCGCTGGCGCAATCAAGCGGGGCTGGTATCGAGCCTGGATGTAGAACAGGCGCGTGTCCAGCGCGCACAAACCGCCGCCAGCATCCCCGCGCTGGAGAGCGATCTGGCGGCGACGGCCAACGCGATTTCCACTCTGATTGGCGAGCCGCCGGGCCGTGTCCTGGGATTGCTACAGCAGGATGCCGCCATTCCCGCCCCGCCCGATAGTTTTGGCATGTCTGCCCCGGCAGAGGTTCTCCGCCGCCGCCCTGATGTTCGCAGCGCAGAGGCATCCTTGTATGCCGACACTGCGCGGATCAACGTCGCCCGCGCACAATTGCTGCCGCTGGTACAGCTTAGCGGATCAATCGGATCATCCACCCGCAGCATCAATAGCCTGTTTGATATCATTACCGGCAATTTGTTCGCCGGTATTAGCCAGCTTATTTTTGACGGAGGGCAAACCCGCGCGCAGATTGATACTGCGCAAGCCTCCGCGCAAATCTCTCTCGCAGCATGGCAACAGACCATTTTGCGCGCGCTGGAAGATGTCGAAAGTTCGGCCACCGATCTTGATGCGTCGCGCCAGCGCGTGGGCATTCTGGCTGACGCGCAGGACGCCGCCAATAATGCAGCGTTCCTGGCACGCAACCAGTATCAGGCTGGCATTATCGATTTCCAATTGCTGCTGACCAGCGAGAACCAGTTACTGTCAGCGCGCAATTCCTTGGCTGCGGCGCAGGCCCAACGCGCCAGTGCCTTTGTCCGCCTGACACAAGCATTGGGTGGCGGCTGGACCCAAGCGACAGACACGAACCCAGATGACAGTGCTGAAGGAAGCGCACCATGACCGACACGACCGCTCAACCAAGCGTTGAGGAATTTCTGGGAGAGAAAGAGCGCCCGCGCTGGCGCCGCTGGGCCAAATATTGGATACCGGCACTGGTTATCCTGCTGCTGGTCCTTGCGGTCACCCAATGTTCGGGCGGTGATGAAGGACCCGAATATATCACTCAGGATGTGGCGGAAAGATCGCTTGACCTAACCGTTTCCGCCACCGGCAATTTGCGCCCGACGAACCAGGTGGAAGTCGGTTCTGAAATTTCCGGGCGGATCGATGATATTCGCGTTGATGTGAATGACCGCGTCACACGCGGCCAGATCCTGGCGGTGGTAAACACCGAAATAATCGACGATCAGATTGCGCAGGCCAACGCCAATCTCAACGCTGCGAAAGCGCAGGTTGCACAGGCTGCTGCAGGGCTCAATGTCAATACTGCACAGCTCAACCGTTTTCGAGAGGTATTCCGCTTGTCCGGCGGAAAGGTTCCCTCCAAAGTCGAGCTTGAGCAGGCCGAAGCCGCCGTTGCGCGTGACAGAGCCGCCGTCGCCACAGCGCGCGCAAATGTCCGCGCTGCACAAGCGACATTGTCATCCAACAATGTCCAGCGCAGCCGGGCGGTTATCCGCAGCCCTGTGGCCGGTGTTGTGCTCGCCCGCCGGGTGGAGCCGGGCCAGACATTTGCCGCAGCGTTCAATACGCCCACACTATTCGTGCTCGCTGAAGATCTGTCGGTTATGCAATTGCGCGTGGCGATTGACGAGGCGGATGTCGGACAAATTGCAGCCGGTCAGAAAGCCAGCTTTACCGTCGATGCCTATCCCGGGCAGCGTTTTCCGGCAACGGTGGAGCGGGTTGATCTGGCATCCAACACCACTGCCGGCGATACCGCCGCTGGTGCCGTGACGGCAAATTCTGTGGTCAGTTACGAAGCCCGCTTGTCAGTTGCGAACAGCGACGGCTTGCTTCGCCCTGGCATGACAGCGACCGCCACGGTCTCTACCCAAAGTACCGGCAAGCAGATGCTGGTACCAAACGGGGCATTGCGGTTCAAACCCGATGCGGAAGCGGAGGACGAAGGCGGCGTGCTTAACCCGCAAATCGGCTTGGACCGGGCAGAGCAGCAGGCCTCCATCGGGGCCGGCAGTCAGCAACAGGTGCATATATTGCAGGACGATGGCACGATTAAATCGGTTTCCGTCGTTACCGGCCAGAGCGATGGCCGGATGACAGTGGTGAAATCGCGTGATCTCAAACCCGGTATGGCGGTTATCACCGGCGTCAAGGCGGCTGAGTGATGAGCGCCGAACCGCTGATTGAACTGGACGGCATAACCAAGACGTTTGGCAGAGGCGAAGCCGCGTTTCAGGCGTTGAAAGGTGTGAATCTGTCGATCGAGCGCGGCGATTTTGTTGCCGTGATGGGGCCCTCCGGCTCGGGCAAATCGACCACAATGAACATTCTTGGCTGCCTGGATATACCCACGTCCGGCATATTCCGGTTTCGCGGCACGGAGGTTCAGGCACTCACCCGCGATCAGCGCAGCCTGCTGCGGCGGCGCTATCTCGGTTTTGTATTCCAGGGCTTCAATCTGCTTTCGCGAACGACCGCGTTGGAGAATGTCGAGCTGCCCTTGCTATATCGCGGGGAGAACAAGGCCCAGCGCCGCGAAGCTGGTTTGCGCGCTCTCGATATGGTCGGCCTGGTACCGTGGGCCAAACATACACCGGCTGAACTGTCGGGCGGACAGCAGCAGCGCGTCGCCATCGCCCGCGCGTTGGTGACCGAGCCTGATGTGCTGTTGGCAGATGAACCCACCGGCAATCTGGACAGCGAACGCTCGGTCGAGATTATGGAATTGCTGACCGATCTCAACACCACCGGTATCACCGTTTTGATGGTCACCCATGAAGAAGAAATGGCCAGCTTTGCCAAAACGATCATTCATTTCCGCGATGGGGTTGTGGCACGGACAGAACGCGGCGCGCGTGCGCGAAATCCTGCAAAGGCAAGCGCCTGATGTTTGGCATATTTGGCGCCACTTTGCTGCTGTCCCTGCGCGAAATCCGTCGTCATTTGATGCGGTCTTTCCTGACAACATTGGGCATTATCATCGGCGTGGCATCGGTCATCACTATGGTCACGCTTGGCAATGGTGTCACTGCGTCGATCAGCGAGGATATTTCATCGCTGGGGGCCAATGTGTTTATCGTGGTGCCAGTACGGTCCGAACGCGGAAGTCCCCGTCCGTTTGACGAAGCTGACGTCGCTGCGATCAGCAACCAGATCGCAGGCATCGAAGTGGCCGCTGGAAGCGTAGCGGCCAGCGCAACCGCTTTCCACAATGGGCAGAACTGGTCCACCTCGGTCAACGGCGTAAACAGCGATTTCCTGCTCGCGCAGTCCATTGATCTGGCAGAAGGCCGCCGCTTTACAATGGCAGAGGAAAGCTCGGGCCAGAATGTCTGCATTCTGGGGCCCAAAGTACGCGAGGCAATCTTTGTCCCGGACACGTCACCAGTGGGCGCCGAGATGCGGCTCGATTCCGTATCGTGTACAGTCATCGGCGTATTGGAGGAACGCGGTCAAGGCGGCGGCGGAAGCGATGAAGACAATGTTGTCATGATGCCGCTTAAAACTGTCCAGCGGCGCTTCACCGGCAATGACAATATCCAGTTTTTTGTGGCCAAATATGATGCTGCCTATTCCAGCGCGGTCATTCAAACCGGACTGGTCGATTTGCTCCGGGAGCGCAGACTCCTTCAGGAGGGACAGGAAAACGATTTCAACATCTTCGATACCGCGCAGGTCAATGATGCGCTGGGAAGTGTCATCGGCGCGCTGACCGCGATGGTCGCGGCTATCGCATCGATCAGCCTGCTCGTGGGCGGGATCGGAATCATGAACATCATGCTGGTATCGGTGACCGAGCGAACGCGAGAGATCGGTATCCGGCTGGCCATCGGGGCGCTGGCCCGCGAAGTCCGGTTGCAGTTCCTGACAGAGGCAGTCGTGCTGTGCTGTCTGGGCGGATTGGTTGGGATTGTATTCGCCTTTGGTCTGTCATTCGGGCTGGCCGCTGCGATTGATGTGCCGTTTATCTTCGATCCGGCAATTAACATTCTCAGCTTTGTATTCTCTGCCGCGATGGGCATTATTTTTGGCTATTACCCTGCCAAGCGCGCGTCCAAGCTCGATCCGATCGACGCGCTCCGTCATGAGTAAAGCAATCAGCAGCACGAATTGAGTGCGCGCCTGCAAATAGTCTGTTAGGCGGCGCGCCATGCTGGGAATTAACGGAATTACTGTGCGGCTTGGCGGCCGGACCATTATTGACCGCGCAACAGCGGCGATCCCGCCGGGCGGGCGTGTGGGCCTGATCGGGCGCAATGGCGCAGGCAAATCCACTTTGATGAAAGCCATCATTGGCGATATCGAACCGGATGATGGCAGCGTGGATATGCCGCGCAATACGCGGCTGGGATATATCGCGCAGGATGCCCCCGCAGGCACGATGACACCGCTGGAATCGGTACTTGCCGCAGATACCGAACGCACCGAATTACTGGCCGAAAGCGAGGTATGCGAAGACCCCGACCGGCTCGGCGACGTATATGAAAGGCTGCTGGCGATTGATGCCTATTCCGCCCCTTCGCGCGCCGCACGCATTCTGATCGGTCTTGGTTTTGACGAGGCGATGCAGGAACAGCCGATAGACAGCTTCTCCGGCGGCTGGAAAATGCGCATCGCACTGGCTGCGTTGCTGTTTACCCAGCCCGATGTTCTGCTTCTGGATGAGCCATCGAACCATCTGGATCTGGAAGCCACATTGTGGCTTGAAAACTTCCTCAAATCCTATCCCGCCACTGTGCTGGTCATCAGTCACGAGCGTGATCTGCTCAATAATGTGGTCGATAACATCCTTCATCTGCAAGGCGGCAAGCTGACCCTGTATCCGGGCGGGTATGACAGTTTTGAACGTCAGCGCGCCGAACGTGCTGCGCAATTGGAAGCGGCCCGTGCCTCGCAGGAAAACCAGCGTGCGCGTTTACAGGATTACGTCAATCGCAACTCGGCCCGCGCCTCAACCGCGAAACAGGCCCAGTCGCGCGCCAAAATGCTGGCCAAAATGCAGCCGATTGCCGCGCTGATGGAAGACCCCTCGCTCAGCTTTGATTTTCCCCAGCCAACTGAACTGAAACCGCCACTGGTTACGCTGGACCTGGCAGCGGTCGGTTACGAAGACGACACACCTATCCTCCAGCGGCTAAATCTGCGCATCGATCCGGATGAACGCCTCGCTTTGCTGGGCCGGAACGGGAATGGCAAGACAACACTGGCCCGGCTGCTGGCCGCGCAATTGCTACCGATGGATGGCGAAATGAATGCATCGGGCAAAATGAGCGTCGGGTATTTCACCCAGTATCAGGTCGAAGAACTGGCCGGGGACGCCACGCCGCTGGACCATATGACGCGGGTCATGAAAGACGCGAAGCCCGGCGCGGTCCGCGCCCAACTGGGCCGGTTCGGTTTTTCGGGCGAGCGCGCAACCCAGCTGGTCAGCAAACTGTCAGGCGGAGAACGCGCCAGGCTCGCGCTGGCTTTGATTACCCGTCATGCCCCTCATTTGCTGATTTTGGATGAACCCACCAACCACTTGGATGTGGATGCGCGCGAGGCTCTGGTCCAGGCGCTTCATGCCTATAACGGCGCAGTAATTCTGATCAGTCACGACCGTCACATGGTGGAGCTGACCGCAGACCGCCTGGTGCTGGTCGATAGCGGCCGCGCCGAAGATTATGACGGCAGTATGGAAGATTATATCGATTTTGTGCTGGGCCGGAAGCAACCCAAAGCGAGCGATAAACCCAAGCTGCCGCGGAAGGACAAGCATACCGCCGCCAGACAGCGCGCCGATGCGCGGGCTGCGAAGGCTAAACTGGCCGCTTGCGAGAAAGACATTGCTGCGCTGGAGCGGCAGTGTTCGGTAATTGACAAGGCAATGTTCGAACCCGATCAGGCCGCGCCCGAAATCCGCAATTTGTCCATTAGCGATCTGTCCGCGCGGCGCGGCAAATTGACCAAGCAGCTCGAAGAGAAAGAAGCCGAATGGCTTGTCGTGAGCGAGCAGATAGAAGCGCATGAATAGGCCAATGGCACGGCTGATCCTGTTCAATAAACCGCATGGCGTGCTGTCCCAGTTCACCGACCGGGGAACACATAGCACGCGGCCTACCCTTACAGATTTTATCGATATCCCCGGTATCTATCCCGCTGGGCGGCTCGATCGTGACAGCGAAGGGTTGCTGCTGCTTACCGATGACGGCACACTGCAATCGCGGATTACCGACCCGAAATATACCATGCCCAAAACCTATCTCGTGCAAGTGGAAGGCGCACCGGATGACAGCCAGATCGCCGCCTTGTGCGCCGGTATTGAGCTGAAAGACGGGATGACCCGGCCCGCCGCGGCCAGGCGGATCGATGCGCCCATTTTGTGGCAGCGAGATCCCCCGGTCCGCTTTCGTAAAACGGTGCCTGATAGCTGGATCAGCCTGACCATAACCGAAGGGCGCAACCGCCAGGTCAGGCGGATGACGGCGGCGGTAGGATTGCCGACTTTGCGGCTGGTTCGCTGGTCTGTTGGCAAATGGTCGGTCGGCAGGCTGCAGACCGGCCAGTGGCAGGACACCGAGGCACTTCTGTAGCGCCCGTGCCGTAGGTGAGGGGCGTCTACCCGGCTTCGGCCCATTCCAGCGCACCGTCATTATATAGCGCGGCCAACACATCCATCGTCGCCTCATCAGCCATGTCAGCAGCCGGCAATTCTAGCAAATGATCCAGACACAGTTGCTCTGCCAGACGCGCGGCACCGCCCTCGCAAAAATGGCTTTGCCCGTTCACATGCAAATATAGGGTGTTTTTGGCGGCACGGGTGAAGGCAAAACGAAATGCCGGATTACAGCGCAGCACGTGCCCCAGTGCCAATTTTCCTTTGAGCATGGAACGCGTGAGCGGCTCCTGCGGCGACCAGTCAATATCGGGATATTTGGATGCGGTAGTATATGCGCCTGCCCAGCGCGCGAATTCATGCGGATCATTCAATTGTTCCAGCACCATCGCCTGCATCCGCTGCAAAGCCTGCGGTAGAATCTCACCAGGATTGGTCTGAATGGCCAGATCAGGATCAGCGTAACGCGCATCACCGGTCATCCGCAAAAGCACATCATCCGCATAGTCGGCGAGCATCTCGCTGACCGATGGGGCACGGAATCCGACAGAATAGGTCATGCAATTATCGCTGGCCGCAACACCATTATGCGCGATACCGGGCGGCACATACAGCATATCGCCGGGTTCGAGCACCCATTCATCCCTCACCTTAAAATCCGCCAGCAGCAGCAGATCATCATGCGGCAACACTGCGCTGTCCCGGTCACAATTTTGCCCGATTTGCCATTTGCGCAGCCCTGCCCCCTGGATCAAAAACACATCATACTGGTCAAAATGCGGCCCCACCCCGCCGCCATGATTGGCGAGGCTGACCATGACATCATCAATGCGCCAATCGGGTATGAAGCGAAACGGCTGCACCAAAGCTGCGATTTCGGGAATAAACTGGTCAGCGGCCTGAACCAGCAGCGTCCAAGCATTAGGACCCAGTTCCTGAAGCTGCTGTGGCTGCATGGGCCCATGCGTCAGCGCAAGGCCGGTGCCGATGTGTTCTATCAACCGCGATTCTACCGCCGGCTCGCATGCCAGCCCGGCGATGTCGTTCGCGTCAGCCGGGTTCACCCATTCTGTCCACGCATTGCGGATCACAGCCGGTTTTTTCTGCCAGAAATTCGCCAGAAAATCAGCAGGATCAAATTGGCTCAACTTCATAATCTGTCAAATATCCTGAATGAAGGTATGGATCGCACAGCGTTTCGCCTGATAGTAAAACCTGAATTTTTTGTGTAATAATTAGAGTTTCTTTTAATATCGGCTGTATAACTGCATTATGGCCAATATGCGATGGGTACCACAGACTATAAGCGGTAAGGCGCTGGCGATCATTTTGCCAGCCGCGATCCTGCTATTTTCTGTAATGACTTGGGCCGCCTATGATGGGGAGAGACAACGCGCCATCCGTGCAACGATAGAGATGCTCGATGATGACCGCAATCTTGCGCAGCAGCGGCTGGCGCAGCGGTTCGATGCGATTGCCGCCGCCGAACGCAAAGCGGCTAATCTGATGCTGCAGGGCATGACGGGCCCGTCATCCGGGGCCGGCGCATTCAATACTCTGTTTCCGGCCAAGGGTGATGGTACCCGCCGCAGTTCTGCGCTGCTATGGACCGGGCAATCCGGCGTTCTGTCGCCAAAAGGATACGGTGCTTTCATTTCAGCAACGGATGTGCCCGACGAACGGCGCAATGCGTTGATGGCCGCGTACGGTGCGCTGCGATTAATGGCGGAAGGATTGCCCGCAGGGGTAGATAATCTATATTTCTTCTCACCCGATAATGACCTGATCATCTATGCACCCAAGCGCGCGGACCGGCTGGAATTCTACCGGATGAACGCGCCGGCAGATTTTGATTTTCAGAGCGAAGAATTCTCGGCCATTTCCACGCTTTCGGCCAACCCCCAAGGGGTGATGCGGTGCACCGGTTTGCAGCCGAACGTATCCGACACACAGCGCACCACCTGGACAACTGGCTGCATGACGCCTGTACGACAAGACGCAAACCATATCGGGGCATGGGGATCAAGCATTGCGCTGGATGCCATTGTCCCTGCTGTAAGCGCAGTGAACAGCGATAGCGCAATCGCGCAGATCATCGTGACAGCCGATGGGCAATTGATCCGTCATCCCCAATACACCATCCAGTCACGCGCGGAAACAAGTTCGTTTCTGGATCTCAAAAACGCCGATGAAACATCATTGCGCGGTCTGTGGCAATTGCTTGACAGCGCCAAAGCGATGGCAGGATCGGGATACGTCCCGGACGGCGATCAATATTACTCTTTCACAAAACTCAGCCAGCCTGACTGGTGGGTAATTTCTGCGGTTGGGGGCACCGAGGTGCGGCAGGAGGCGCTTAGAGCGGCCCGCCCGATATTGATCGGCGGCACCATTTCCACAGCGGCATTTGCGCTCTTTCTGATAATTTTTTTCCGCCGCCAGATTGCCGCGCCGCTGAACAGCCTGGCCGACCGCGCCGACAGTATTTCTGCTTACGCCAGAATGGACGGGATTGACGCGGCCAACCCGTCTCAAGATGAAGTAGCGCGGCTGAACCGGGCATTCGATGCGATGGAAACGCGGGTGGCGCGCGAACGGCTGCGGATGTCGCAATCCTTTGATACCATGCTGGACGCAATTGATGACTATGCGATTATATTGCTTGATCCCAATGGCAAGATCCGGCGCGCCAATCGCGCAGCCCAGGAGAATTTTCTGTGGGACCCGCGTAAGGAGACCGGTCTGCAACAGATCTTTGATCCAAGCGACGATCCTGAACAGGCCTTGCGCGCGCATCTGCTGCAGGTACAAAGCGAGGGCCGCTTGATCCAATCGGTCAGCCGAATGCGCGGTGATGGGCGGCGGTTCTGGGCTGCAGAAACGACCCAGAGCATTGTCGGCGAAAACGGCCGGACGGACGGCTTTGCCTATATCGCCCATGACGTTAGTGAAGCAAAAGATGCCGAGAACATGTTAGTGGACGCGCGCGACGACGCCAACCGCGCAGCAGATATGCGGATGAACCTGCTGGCCACCGTATCGCATGAGATCCGCACGCCGATGACGGGAATTCTTGGGATGCTCGACACGATGCGGGAGGACGATTCCGCCCGTACCAAGGCGCGGTCGCTCGATCTCATTGAAAGCTCTTCTCATGCAATGATGCGTGTGCTGGATGATGTGCTGCAGCAGGCCCGGCTTGATAGCGGCAAAATCACTCTGGAGCGGCGGACTTTTCTGGCGGGCGACATCATGCGCCAAACCGCACGACTGTTCACGCCCCTAGCGAAGCGAACCGGCGCGCAAATCAAAACCGATATTGCGAGCCGGTCAACGCTGATCGGTGACTCCGCACGGATCCAGCAGGTGCTGGCAAACTTCACAAGTAACGCGGTTAAATTCACGCCGCAGGGAACCATCATACTCGGCTGCCGCGAGCAGATAACCGAAACCGGCCAGGCCGAAATAGCATTTACAGTGAGCGACAATGGCATTGGTATTGCGCCCGGCGCCAAAGACCGTCTGTTTGAGAAATTCGAGCAGGCCGAAGCGAGCACTCAGGCAGAATATGGCGGCACCGGCCTTGGCCTGTCGATTTGCCGCGATTTGGCGCGGATTATGGGCGGGGATGTTGCGGTTGAAAGTGAGCTGGATCAAGGCAGCACATTCACTCTGACCGTTACGCTCGATGTCGAGGAGCCCGACATTGCCGAACAGCCCGGCGTGGGGCAAACCGCATTGGCCATCACACCCGTCGCCACTTCCAGGATATCTGCTGAAGCGGCTTTGGAAAGTCTGGGCTTTACCACGATATGCGCCAGCCAGTTGACCGATCTTGGCCCGGAGCATCATGAATTTTCGGTCATCCTGTTTGATGATGCATATTTCAGGCCATCCCAGATCACTGCGCGGTTTTTGGATGGGCAAGCGATTCCTCTAAGCACCTTTGCGGCGGAGAATGCCGACACTATGTTTCTGACGGTAAATGCAGACATTCTGCGCCGTTTGATTCATAAGGCCCGTAATGCCTGAGACAGCCATCACAACCGGGACGAAATTTGCCGATCTGCCCGCCGAAAAACGGGTTGAAATTCTGGAGCGGAGACTGGCACGCGCGCGGGCCGCCTTGCATGAGGCCGAGACTGCCCTGGAAGGCCGCATGCGCGAGCTGGACACAGCCAACCGTGAACTGACCATGCGCGAAGCAGATCTCGCTGCCAAGCTTGATCTGGAAAGCAATAAACTGCTTTCAGCCCAGAAAAGTGGCGGTTTTGCGACCATTTATGCCGATCATGGCAGCGTGTATCAAAGCTCGTTGCAGCTCAATGACATACTGGGCCTTTCCAGAGCGATCAAGCTTACCCCGGACATCGTGGTCGGCTGCATCCACCCGCTGGATCGCAAGCGCATTTTAGCCGACGCACAGCGATTTTTCGCGGTCCTGCCAGCCTATATCGATCACCGATTTGAGCACCGAATAGTCAAACCCGATGGTGTGATACGCTGGCTGAGATGGAGCCTGCAGAAAAATACCGACGAAAGCGGCGCGTTTCGCAGCGTGTTTGGATCGGTCCATGACATAACCGATAGCCGGGCCAACCAGCGGGCCGTGCGGGCACTGCAATTGCGCGCTGAACGGCGCGTCAAAGAGCTTGCCCTGATAACGGCAAAACTGGAACGCTCCCAGACCCAGACCCAGCAGGCGCTGGACGCGCGGACGCAGTTCCTATCTTATATGGCACATCAGTTCCGGACACCGCTTAACACGTTTTCCGGGATGGTTGACCTGCTTTCCATTGACGGCCAATCGCCTGAAGATGAAGAGCGCATTATGTTTGCACAGCGCGCAGCGGAGCGGCTGGAATCGCTGATTACAGAGGTCATTGCCGAGGCCGATGGGGAAACCAATACCCCGTCGCTGTTCCCGGTCCGCGCCAATCTGACGGCGCTGATCGAACAAACCGCCGATTACTGGAATCGCTCTTCAGAAGATAGTGATGATGGCGGAATGCTATCTGTCACAGCGCGCAACACTTTGCCAGCCGCTGTCTCGGTCGATGCCGCCCGGCTGCGAGAAGCAATCGACAGCTGCGTTGGGTATGGTCTGTCCTCCGCCGGTGATGTCCATCTTCTGGCCGAATGGAACGATGCCCTTTGCATGACGATGGAAGCTGCGCGCCTTGCGCCCGATCTGGATACAGCCGGCCCCGAAAACCTGCTGTCATCCGATCCGCAATTGCGGCGCGCACGCGTGATAATCGAGGCGATGGGCGGATCGCTCAATGCAAATCAAGGTGCGCAGGCCACTCTCCAGCTGATGATCCCTATGCCATTGGACCATTCGGCCCTTGCGCATGCTGATCAGTTTCTGCGCAACAGTCAGGGCGATGAGCCGGCCCTGCTGATTGCGGAGGATACAGAAAGCAACCGGCACGTTCTGGTTGGCCTGTGCAAACGGCTCGGCTGCAAAGTGCAGACGGCGGTCAATGGCGCGGAAGCGGTTGCGGCAGCCAGTGAGCAGAAATTTGACGTCATATTGATGGATGTTCAAATGCCGGTCATGTCAGGCGAAGAAGCCGTCCGGCATATTCGATCAGGCGGCTCCGACAATGCAGCAACGCCCGTGATCGGCGTGACCGCGCACAGCCTGCAGGCAGAGCGCGCCCGGCTGCTCGCATCGGGTATGTCCACCTGCCTGGCCAAACCGATCCAGCCGGCCGAATTGCGCGCCGCGTTGATGACCGCCATGCAGGCGCGCAGCGACAGCGGCGCGATGGACAATCTGTTCGATCTGCGCCGGTTTCGCGAGGCGTTTGGCGCATTACCGGACCAGTTCCATGAAAAGTTTCTGGGTGCAATTCGCGACGATCTCACCACCTATGGCGCCGCGCTGGACCAGGCCATACAGACCGGCGATGATGGCGGGGCAGACCGCCAGGCACATGCATTGAAGGGTATTGCCGGAAATATCGGCGCTATCGCTTTGACCGAGGCCATTGCCGATTACCGCGAAGCACAGCCGGCACAGCGCGCCGCTGCGTCTGCGCGGCTGACCGAAAAAATCGCCGCAACGCTGGAAGCGTGCGGCGATTTATATAAGGCGATGATTGAGAAGGGGTAGGATGCGTGACCGATCGGCGTAGCGATCAATATGCCCCCCGCCCGGTAAGCACTGCGGGAATAGTCCGCGCAAGCAGCCATACATCCGTTGCCAGCCCTTTGCGCTGGAGATAGGCAACATCCATTGCCAATTGACGCTGGAAAGGAATTTCGGCGCGCCCCGATACCTGCCAGATACAGGTGATACCTGGCTTACCGCCCAAACGGCGATAGGCGGTTTTGGAATAGACCGAGACTTCCGATCCCAATGCCGGACGCGGCCCGACGAGCGACATGTGGCCGAGCAATACGTTGAAAAGCTGCGGCAGTTCATCAATCGAAAAACGGCGGATGAACTTCCCGGTCTTTGTGATGCGCGGGTCGTTACGCATTTTGAAGCAAATTCCCTCGCGCTCGCTATCCTTGAGCAATGCCGCGCGGCGTTTCTCTGCATCGGTATACATGGAGCGAAATTTATACATTGGAAAACTGCGGCCATTCTCGCCAATACGGAACTGGCGAAACAGCACAGGCCCGCGATCTTCCAGTTTGATCGCTACCGCAACCGCTACGATGATCGGTAACAGCAAAGCAATCGCCAATGATGCAACAGCGATATCCAGCGCACGCTTGGTGCCATTGGATAGAAACGGTTTGGCCTTTGTCTGGTACCAGCTTTCCGCCAATATATGTTTCAAGAACACCGCATTGCCAGCGATATACCGGTTGGCGAGCCGCCTCGGTTCCATTGCCAATCGCCATATCCATTCGCAGCCTATCGCCCGGATCGGAGCGGGCGCGCGGGGAATACGCCCTGCATAGTAATCGAACAATCCGCCGACGCCCATTATGACGGGCACAGTGATCCGGTGGCGATTACGCGCGATCCATAATTCCTGCTTTGGAACACCCAATCCGATCAGCAATATGCCAGCGCCGGAGGTATTGATAAGATCGATCAATGCCGCTTCCTGCGCGGCAGAAAAATATCCATCCGCGCAGCCTGCAACAGACAGACCTGGCACGGATTTACGCATATTCCGTCCGGCGGTGTCTGCCACATCGGATCCTCCGCCCAACAGAAAAATAGACTGGCCGGCGAGTGCTGCTTCCTGACATATCTCCGGAAACAGATCAGTCCCGTTCAAATTGTCGTGATAGGGCTGATCGGCGAGCTTCGCGGCAATCCGAACACCGCTGCCATCGGGCAAAATCAGATCGCTTGCCCGCAAAGCCGCGGCATAGGCCGCGTCGCTGCGCATTGTGTTGATACAATGCGCGTTGACAAAATTGACGACCATATTCTGGCGCTGAGCGGCGGCTTTCACGATATGCTGTGCCACTTCGGTCTTTGCGCCGGATACCAGCGGAAGGCCAAACAGTGTCACAGTATTGGGCCATGCCAGCATCCCGTCTACCGCCTGCTCAAAACTGAGAGGGGCAGCAAACTGTAAATCGGATTGGATAGCTGCATACTTCATGACTGAAAATCTCCTGTAATGTGAAGACAATTCAGCAGCGATCGTGCCATTTTATCAAAAGCACGACTTTTCAAGGCAATAGATAATTACCCAAAAGTAAACGCGCGCTCCCGCCACACAAATTCGCATTTTGCGATACTATTTTGCGACAGATCGAGCATGTTTCGCATTTTGGGCCAGTAATTCTGACCCACTCGTCGTATCAATTTTAACAAGCCTTTGTTTTTATTATATTTCATGATTCTGGCACGTGTCTTGATTTGTAAGGACCAACTTCACCGGAGAGACACGTGACCCGATCATATTTCGCAAAATGGCTGCCAAGCGGGATGCAATCCATGATTGCAGGTTTCGCGGCCTACGCCTCTGCCGAAGCGGTCACGCGGGTCATCCGTTTGGTATCGATTATCGTCATCGCACGGTTCACCAGCCCGGCCATTCTGGGCACTGCCGCGCTTACATTGAGCCTGTTTGAGCTGGTCCGTGTATTGGCCAATGCCGGTATCGGGCAGCGGATCATAGTGGCGAGCGATCAGGAACTGGACGCCATTTGCAATATGGCGCGCAGGCTGTTCTGGCTGTGCTGCGGACTCGTCGCGCTGGTACAGTTGGGCGTTGCCGCCGTACTCGCCTTGATATTTGGCCAGAGCGATGCAGCGGTGATGCTGGCAGTTTTGTCTGCAGTTTATCTGATTATGCCGCCCGGTCTGGTTCAGATATTTCTGCTGATGCGTGAGGGCCGGATGGCGGCCACCGCGCGAATTGGGGCCAGCCAGACAATTCTCGACCATATTTTTACAATGGTGCTGGTGGTGATCTGGCCTACAGCATGGGCTATTGTACTGCCGAAACTGCTGACCGCCCCGGTCTGGACATTGCTCGCTCGCCGCGCCCGTCCCTGGACGCCGCATTTGACTGCCGGACGCGCCCCGGCGGCGGCATTTCGCGGCATGGCGGGCGGAATTTTGTTGAGCGAGATGATGACTGCCCTGCGCGCACAGGCCGACAAGCTGATCGTCGGCGCGCTGTTCGGCACACAGATGCTAGGTGTGTATTATTTCGCATTCAATGCCGGGCTCGGCATCGCGCAGTCGCTCGTTACCGCCTTTGGTATCGTCCTGTTCCCGCATCTCTCCAAAGTATCCGCTGCCGCGCAGCGGTTGATCGAGGCGCGGCGGGCAGTCATGTTCGGTGCGGCCCTGTTCGTGCCGCTCATCGCCGCGCAATCGGCTCTAGCGCCATTTTATGTCCCGGTGCTGTTTGGTGACAACTGGGCAAACTCCGCCAGCTATGTCGCAATTATGGCGCTGGGCGGTCTGCCTCTGTTTGCCGCCGCGTCGCTGGGTGCATTCTACCGCGCCAACCAGACCGCAGGCGTGGAAGCCAAACTCGGTATTGCCGCGACCATTGCGGCCCTTGGGGGCTTGCTGCTTGGCGCACAGATTTCTCTTAGTGCCGCCTGCTGGGGCTACGTGCTCGGCATGGCAATTGTCTTTCTTCCCCGTGCCCTGCGCGAATTTAGCGCACGGCCCGCCACTTCTCTGTCCCCTGAAAGGATTACCACATGACCCGTCCAACAATTTCGGTAATTACGCCAATCTTCAACGCCTATGAAACGCTATCGACGGCGGTTGCCAGCGTGATGGCGCAAAGCTTCCAGGATTGGGAAATGATCCTGATCGACGATGGTTCAACCGATCAGTCGCTGGCGCTCGCACTGTCCATCGCTGGCGAAGATGACCGTATCCGGGTCATCGGACAGGATAATCGCGGCGTGTCGGAAGCCCGCAATCTGGGTGCCGAGATGGCGCGCGGCACTTTGCTGGCCTTCCTTGATGCCGACGATGCATGGCGTGCTGATAAGCTGGCCATCCATCACCAGCTGCACACGGCCAAGCCGGAGCTCGATGCGAGCTTTGCCCGGATCGCCTTCCGCGAAGATATTACGGGTAATTACGCGAATATCCGCACGCAGAGCACGGTCCCTGACGGCCTTGTATCGCTGGGCGCGGTTATTGCGGATAATCCTGTATGCACGACATCCAATTTGGTTATCACACGGTCCGCGTGGGACAATACCGGCCCGTTCCAGAAAGGCATGAACTATGCCGAGGACCAGGAATGGCTGGCGCGGCTGGTGGCTGGCGGCGGATCGCTTCACGGTATTGACCGCACATTAACCGATTACCGGATGAGCGAAGGCGGGCTGTCTGCCGATCTCGATCAAATGCTACAGGGCTGGCGCTCGCTGGCGTCCCGTTATGCCGATCAGATTGATCTGCGTCAGGCGGAAGCGGTGTATTACCGGTATCTGTCACGCCGCGCATTGCGCACCGGCGGCCCGGCCGCACAGGCCATTGGCTATGCCGCGCGCGGCCTGCGCCGCAGCCCCAAGGGATTTATGGCCGACCCCCGCCGTGGCGGAATGACGATTGCAGGGGCAGTGGCCGGACTGGTCATGCCGGCCCCGCTGCGCAGCCGGGTCTTTGCCTAGATTTCTTGCCCCCCGGTCTTCTCTAATTGCCCCAAAATTTCAGTTCTCTAACTTCCAGGAAAATCCATGTCACACCCCAAAATCTCTGTCGTAATGCCGGTTTACAATGTCGAGGCCTATATTGCCGAAGCCATCGATTCTGTCCTCGCCCAAACTCTGCCCGATTTCGAATTGATCATTGTCGATGATGGGGGAACCGACAATTCGATGGATATCGCCCGCGCTTACAGCGACCCGCGCATCCGGTTTATCAGTCAGACCAATCGCGGCCTGCCCGGCGCACGCAATACCGGCATTGCTGCGGCGCGCGCTCCGCTGATTGCATTGCTCGATTCCGATGACCGGTTTCATCCCGACAAATTGCTGCTGCACTATGTCCACATGCAAGCCAGCCCCAATGTTGGGGTCAGCTATGCCGGATCGGACATGATCGACCAGCATGGCGCAAAACTGGCGGTGGCCATGCATCCTAAGCTGACCGGCATTACAGCCGGGCACATTCTTAAACGCAATCCGGTGGGCAATGGCAGTGCTGCTGTTTTACGCAAAAGCGCGATTGACCGGGCGGCCTTCCCGCACCCGGAAGAGCCAGACCGCATCTGCTGGTTTGATGAAAGTTTCCGTCAGTCAGAAGACATTGAATTCTGGGTCCGGCTGGCCGGTGCATATGATGTCGGATTTGAAGGTATTCAGGGACAATTGACGGATTACCGTATCGTGTCGGGGGCGTTGTCCGCCAATATCGTCAAACAATTTGTCAGCTGGGAAACGATGATCCGTAAAGCGTCGGTCTATGCGCCCGATCTGGTAAAAGAGCATGGACAGGCGGCGCGCGGGTATCAATTACGCTATCTGTCGCGCCGTGCATTGCAACTGGGCGAGGTCAGCTTTGCCGGAACACTTCTGCGCCGCGCACTGGCTGCATCACCGCGCATGGCGTTTGCCGAGCCTAGCAAAACTTTCATTACAGCGGCCGCTGTGGCATTGGGTGCGATAGTCGGTCCGGCTCGATTCAAAGCGATCCTGCGGCCCTATCTGAAAGCAGCATCTCAATGATTGCATCTGAAGCGATGGGAAAAGCGGAGCCATTATCCGATCGTCCCAAGCGCAAAATGGTCCATTTACTGGATGACTTTGGAATGGGCGGCGTGGTCCGGGCTCTTGGAATATTCCAGGAGCCTGAACTGGCCGCCCTTTCTGCGTCTGACATCCTGCCTGTTTCAGCAAACACGCATATCGCGCCGGTCGTTGATGCCGATATCATCATCACGCATTTTCCGCCGAGCTGGGCGCGGTTAGGTTTCTTTGCCAGCTTGCGTTATCGCAATCCGGCAGCGAAGCTGATCCATGTCGAGCACAGCTACACCCGCAATTTTGAAACCTTGCATGTCAAAAGCCCGCGGCGTTTCCGCTTGATGCTGCGATTGGCGCTTCGCTCTTTTGATCAGATCGTCTGCGTGTCCAACGCGCAGCGCGAATGGCTTGCGCACGCTGCCGCTATCGCCGACCAGCGAATACAGACGGTTTATCCGTGGAGCGGGCGGGACGAACTAGCCACGCTTGCGCCGCCCATGCGCAGCGCCGAAATGCCCTTGCGCCTTGCAGCCTATGGCCGGTTTGATGCCATCAAGAATTTCGGTCCGCTGGTTGATGCCGTGGCCGCCATTGGCCCAGCGGTCGAACTGTATCTTGGCGGATCAGGACCGCAGGAAGCCGCATTGGTGAAGAAATCATTGGGCGTTTCCAATGTCACACTGTGCGGCCAGATCACCGATGTTGGCGCATTTTTGGGGCAGGCGGATGCTGTTATCGTGCCCTCCTTGCGCGAATCTTATGGACTCGTCGCTACAGAAGCCCGGCTGGCAGCACGGCCCATCATCGTCTCCGATGCAGATGGTTTGCCCGAACAAGTCGGGACGAGCGGATTATCTGCGCCGTGCAGCACTGCGGAGGAGATCACTGCGGCCATCGCGCGCTTTCAAGCCATGCCTTTTGCAGCAATGAGCAGAGCCGCGCGCAGCGAAAGCGCAAGCCTGAGAAGCGATAGCCTCGCCCGGTGGGCAGCTTTGCTGGCAGACTAATGCGCCCGGCTTGGCGGCGCTTTCAATGCCAGCCCGATCACAATTAATGCCGGCCAGTAAAGATAGCTCAATATCTCGAGATTCTCGCCAAAACTGTACAATACCAGTACCAGAACCATACCGAACGCCGTGCGCGGCAACGCATCCGAGACACCTTTGGCTGCCAGTACAATGACACTGAGAGCGAGCGGAACGGCCAGTGCAAGCGCGCCAACCAAGCCCTTTACAAACAGCAAACCGTACCAGCTATGATGGCTGCCAATCGGCATATATTCCACCATATGCGGCCCATTTTCAACCACGCCGTGACCAAACCAGGGCGCTTCGTTCTCCCAGCGTTCGATAGCGATCCGGCCCAGCGCCTCTCGCACGCGGCTAGAATCTGCCCGGGCCCCGCGAAAATCGCTCATGATCTGGTCAGCCAGTTCGATCAGCACCGGGCCGAACAAACCGGCCAATAGCACCGCCGGTACTGCGGCCATCCACAAGGCCGGGGACCGTGTCCGGCCGAGCATATAGAGCACAGGTACAATCAGGATGATCGCCACCAGAGCCAGGCGCGATTGCGACAGCACGGCCAGCGCAAGACCGGCAATTATGCCTGTCACTTTCCATCCCAGATGGCGTTCCTGCGCGGCCAGCACAACATAGACCACCGCGATCATGCCGGCAGCGGGCGACCACGGCGCGAAAAACTGCCACCGCGGAGTGCCTGCCCCCGGTTCGATCGTGTACAATGTAGCCGCAAAATATTCCGAACCCGCGCCGCCCAGTATCTGCAGCGGCGATACCCACAAAGTATCGGGCAAGCCGATGAATGGAGCGGCGATGAATACCGGTAATATGATCAGCGTTTGAAGGCCCAGCTTGCAAATAGCGCGGTAAATATACTCTGCCCGAATATGCAGAACCGAAGCCGCGAACGGAAATAACGCAATCAGCGCCCAGCCCTTCGCCCAACCGATCGAGGATTTGATCGTTTTTGCTGCACCAAGATTGAAATTGCTATGCCCGATCCATAGCACCACCAGCATCACCAGCATGGCCGCAAGCCACACCTGGATAACCAGGCCGGGCTGCGGCGGACGGTTCGCGGGCGCCAGACCCGGTGCGAGATATAACTCGCGCGCAGCCATCAGTGCAAGAATCCAGCCAAGCGCGGGACCGGCAATATACAATCCGCCCACCAGCCAAAGGGCCCAGGTGGACTGGATCGTGACCGATATCAGGCGTTCGGCAGGAGTTTGCGGATGATCGGCTGACGTAGCCATAACAGCATGAATCCAATGAAGAGGAGGAACGAGGCCGCAACCGCCCCGCCAATTGCGAAGGCAGGTTTGGGTGATGCTTTCGCGCGCGGCATGGTTGGTGCTTCCAAGGTCTGAACCAGCGGATAAGACGCAAAAGGATCTGATTTGTTGGTATCGACCCGCGCCAAGGCGGAACTGAAGACTGCCTCCGCCACGCGCAATTCACGGGTCAGTGAGGCAAGCTCCGACGCTTGTTCAACCAATTTGCCGGACTGTGCGGTTTGTTGCCCAATCTGATTGCGGATTTCAGCCAGGGCAGCAGCCGAACCGGCGTTCTGGCTATCCCCCACCAGCAGCCCCTCAAACAGCGACGCGCGCGTATCGGATACTGACAGTTCCGCAAAATTGAGGATGGTGGACGCGCTCAGGCCAGCAACAGCTGCACCGCGTTTGGCCATCGCACGTTCCAGTTCTTCCCGCTCGGCCCGGACCTGCGCCATGCGCGTGTGCGCCGGGCCAAGAGTGCCGCTTTTTTCGGTTTCGTCCGTCAGCACTTCGGAATAGCGCCGCAGCAAATTCTGAAACGCTGGGTCGGAAGACAGACGCAGCGCGCGGTTGGCGGTGCCTGCCGACACGCGCAGGTTGGAGGCCAGCCGCCGGGTCATCGCTGCCGTCTGGCTGCGTGCGGTACGCGCTTCGCGCTCACGGGCCTTGAGATCATCCATTGCGGCAATGCGGCTGTTAAACTGATCGAGCGATACGAGGCCAGAGCGTCCCTGGAATTCGAGCAGTTTAAGCTGCGCAGCCGCAACCTTTTTCGCCAAGGCTTCAATCCGCACCTTTCCCGCCTCCTCACGGGCATCGGCCTCATCATTGCGCAGAGTATCCAGTGACGAGAGAAATGCCTCGCGCAGAGCCGTGGAACGTTTGTGAGCCTGATCCGGCGTGGAACCTGAAACGCTGACAGCGATCAGGTTGGTCTGATCGACCAGCCTGATATCTGGCGTAGGAAAATCCCCTGCCTCTTCGCCAATTTGGCTTGCTGCAGTGCTGACCACCAGATCAGACATGAGCAGCCGTTTGTAATTTTCGGTCGGACTCAATGTCGGGCTCGAAAATGCCGAAGAGGTCGTGGCGCTGGCTTGACCGATGGATTCCAGGTTAAGCGTTCCGCCTACTCCGCTGCCGGGAAGGATCAATGTCATATCGCTATCATAGCGTGTCGGGGCGAGCGCGATATACGCGATCGTCAGGAACCAGATAGCCAGCAGAGGCGGCAACAGGGCAATGATATAACGGCGGTACCGGCCAACCGATGGCAGGCCATCGCGCACAACGCCCCATATCCGCACCAGCTTGCGCGGCTGCCGGACATCCACGAATTGTTGATGATTGTGCTGTGACATCAGTTTGCTGCGTTGCTGAGGATGATTGCGGGTGTGGCGGTATTGGCTAGGTCTGATACCAGCCCCAGCGCCTCACGGAAATTCGTCCACCGGCTGTCGTAGCAGGCAATCGCATCATCGGGCATCAGAAAAGGGTTGGCTTCATCGCGATTGGCAGACCGTACCAGCATTTCGATATCGCGCTCGATGACAACGCTTTGGCCGTTTTGTGGATTGCTGGAAATCAGGATTGCGCGGCGGCCCGATTGCATCGCCGATCCGCCGACACAGTTCATCGCAACAAGCCCCTGCAGCAGACGCGTCCCATAAGGCAGCGATCCGGTTTTCTCACCGATAGCCGCGCCTGCATTGTTATTGGCGCCGCGCGTCAAATTGGACATGTGAACCCGGATACCTGGCTGGGTCAGCGCGGTGGGGCGAACCAGATCGGGATCAAAGCACGATGTTTCCGGCACAATCACGCGGTCGCCAGCCGACAGGGCGGGATTGGCAGCGGTCCAACCTTTCACCCAGCCGCTCATATCGAACACCGCATAATGATCGCCGCGGATTAAGTGCACTCGGGTGATATCAGCATCGGGACGGACTCCTGCAGCGGCGCGAATGGCAGCCGATAATGTACGGCCAGGATTATCGTCTCCGGTCACAGCGCCTTCGCGCTGGCCAACGCGGCTGTCGGGACGGCGCTCGCCAGGGCGGACGCTACCGGCGGAGAATACCGCGCCGGAGATCGACACCGGGATACCGCCGCTTTCTATCATGCGTACACTCACCGAACGTGCCAGCGGCTGGATCAGTCCAGCTGCCGTTAATTCGCGCTGCAAAAAATTGGCGGCATCTGTGTGCGACATACCGCCGATCTGAACAGGCCGATAACCGTGCAGATGCAAGCTGCCGTCGCTTTCGATCATATACAGCCCGGTGAGCATATCGGTATCGCCCGCCACGTCGATTTGAATACGGTCTCCGGCGGCCAATTGCGCACGGCTATTTTGCCACACCGCCGGGTCTATCTGGGTCAAGCCGGTCAGATCCACGGGCAGGCGCATCTGGCAGGGTGTATTCGCAGAGGTAATGGCCGCCTCGCGGTGCCAGGGCCCTTCGGGCTGATCGGTTTGCGGAGCTGCTTGGCCCGGGGCCCAATTGCTGCTCGCAAAATTGCTTGGCGCCGGGCCGGAGACGCAGCCCGTTAGGGTCAATGCGGCCAGACTGACAGCTGTGCACAATTTGGTAAATGCAAGTTTCGGCATCGGAAATTCCTCGGGGCTATTCAATCTGCCCTAGCCTCTTCAAGTTGCGTGCCAGTTCCGCCACACCTCGTAAAAACCCGTGGTTCGCTGCGGTTTGCAACAAAGTTTCGCAAAACGCGTTGGATACGTTTCGCATTTTGCAACTATTTTCGCATATTGCATGAAATGAAGCGAAGGATATTCGATCCGTAATCCGTAAAGTGCCGCATTCTGGGCGGCATGGTTCTTGCTGGGCTTGCCAAGCAGAATTGACAGGAGAACCCATGAAGGGCCTTATATTTACCGAATTGATGGATTTTATGGAACACAAGGCAGGAGCGGAATTTGCCGAGGACGTCCTCGATGCAGCGGACCTGCCCAATGGCGGGGCCTTTACCGCGATTGGCACCTATCCTGCTGCCTATGCGCTCAATATGGTCGCCATCGCATCGGACAAGAGCGGTATTCCGGCCGCCGAGCTGTCTGCCGAATATGGCGAGTGGCTGTTTCACCGCTTTACCGTTCTGTACCCTGATATTATCGACCGATACCCGACCGCAGAAATCATGCTGGATCATGTCGGCTCGCATATTCACGAGGAAGTCGTGATCCTGTATCCCGATGCAAAACCGCCGCACATCAGTATGCAGCGTGAGGATGGCCATCTGGTCGTCAATTATTCCTCCCACCGGCCAATGGCGCATGTCGCATTCGGTTTGGTCAAAGGCTGCCTTGCCCATTACCGCGACAGCCGGATCGTCGAGTGGCTGACACAGGCCGATCCGACCTCCGCCTCGTTCCGCATTACTGATATGGGATGGGCCGCAGCATGACATCCTGCCGTGTCCTGATTGTCGAAGACAGCGCGTCGCTCGCGATGAGCTATGCTGCGCAGGTCACTCAGGCCGGCCATAGCGTGGAGGTTTGCGGCACCGGAGCGGAAGCGGTCGAGTTTTTTACCGGCCAG
The DNA here is from genome assembly GCF_049682855.1 of Pontixanthobacter sp. Lineage (NCBI taxonomy): Bacteria > Pseudomonadati > Pseudomonadota > Alphaproteobacteria > Sphingomonadales > Erythrobacteraceae > Pontixanthobacter > Pontixanthobacter sp. The sequence continues at coordinate 302,028 of NZ_JBAUIK010000009.1, forward strand.
CAGGTATTTGATGTCGTATTGCTCGATTTGCAATTGCCTGATGCGAACGGCCTTGATTTGCTGAAAGACTATGCCGCCGCACTGTCTGATACCAGCGTGATCGTGATTACCGCCGATGGCTCGCTGTCCCGTGCGGTTGATGCAATGCGGCTCGGCGCGTATGATTTCATTGTTAAACCGGTCAATTCTGAACGTCTGTTGACCACCGTGCGTAACGCTGCCGAACGCGGTATTCTGGCGCGCGAAGTGAAGGCGGTCCGCGCGACTAAGAAGAAAGACCGGTTTCACGGCTTCGTTGGCGATTCCACGCTCATGCAGGCGGTCTACCGATCCATCGAGAACATCGCGGATTCGGGCGCAACCGTGTTCATCACTGGTGAGAGCGGAACAGGTAAGGAGGTGGCGGCAGAGGCGATCCACAATAGCGGCCGCCGCGCAGGCAAGCCATTTGTGGCACTCAATTGCGGCGCGATCCCGGAAAACCTGCTGGAATCGGAAATTTTCGGCCATGTCAAAGGCGCATTTACAGGCGCGCTTGAAAACCGCATCGGTGCCGCAAAGGAGGCCGATGGCGGCACGCTTTTCCTTGATGAAATCTGCGAGATGGAGCTCAAGCTGCAAGTTAAATTGCTGCGTTTCCTGCAAACCGGTATGATCCAGCGCGTTGGAGCAAGCAAACCAGAGGCGGTGAATGTGCGCGTGTTGTGCGCGACCAATCGCAATCCTGCGCTTGAGGTTGCCGAAGGACGTTTTCGTGAAGATCTCTATTACCGCCTCAACGTTATTCCGCTGCAGCTGCCTCCGCTGCGCGAACGCGGTGATGATGTGCTGCAGATCGCCAATGCTTTCGCCGAGCGGTTTGCACGCGAAGAAGGGCGCGAGATTGACGGGCTGACCCCGGCCAGCCGTGACGCCATCACCGCGCATAGCTGGCCAGGCAATGTGCGCGAGTTGCAGAACACGATCCGGCGCTCGATTGTCATGGGGTCCGGCCCTGAATTATCGGTCACTCTGTCTGCTGGTCCGGTGTCGCCTCCGCCTGGTGAGCACAGCGGCACCGCCGCCCACGCGCCGCTCCCCGATACCCCGTCACAGCATGGCGGGCTTGCGCAGTTCAGTTCCATGACGATGGATTCCATCGAACAGATCGTCATCGCACAGCGGATCGAGAAAATGGATGGCAATGTCACCAAGGCCGCGCGGTCGCTGGAAATCAGCCCCTCCACAGTGTACCGAAAACTCGAAAAGTGGAATGCCGCGCCGTAAGGTGCAGCCGCGGCCAAGGGCCTTTCGACATGGCACGTGATCTGCCGTGCGGGCAATAATGTTGCACCAGCCAGTATTTTGGCGGCCAGTATGGGGCCCGCAATTTTGATCGGGTATGGACTCGGTTTAGATAGGCCAGCATAGACGCAGCACAGCCGCTGCCCTTCGCGGCAGCATACAGTCACCATTACGGCAATCGGGATCCCTACATGGCCACTGATCAGACCAGCGCGCCTGCGCCCAGACGCAACGCTTTCACACGCTTTCTGGACGGGGTGGAATGGCTGGGCAATTTGCTGCCGCATCCGGTAACGCTGTTCGCTTTGCTGGCGCTTGGCATTGTGTTGCTGTCGGGCCTGATGGGCTGGCTGGGCGTGGCGGTCGAAGATCCCCGTCCCGCCGGCGCCACGGGCGTGTCCGAAGATGGGATGATCCGCGCAGTCAGCCTGATGGATGGCGACGGCGTCCGCCGGATTTTCACCAATCTTGTCGGTAATTTCACCGGCTTTGCTCCGCTGGGCGTGGTACTGGTCGCGATGCTTGGCGTGGGCGTGGCGGAAAAATCCGGGCTGCTTTCGGCTGCTGTGCGCAGTATGGTCCTTGGCGCGCCAAAACATCTGGTCACGGTCGCGATCGTGTTTGCCGGCATCGTCTCCAATACCGCATCGGAAGTGGGCTATGTCGTCCTGATCCCGCTGGCCGCTGCAATTTTCTACGCTTTGGGCCGTCATCCATTGGCGGGCATGGCAGCGGCCTTTGCCGGCGTTTCGGGCGGGTACAGTGCCAATTTGTTGATCGGCACAATCGATCCGCTGCTGGCCGGAATCACGCAAGAGGCGGCGCGGCTGATCGATTCCGATTATATCGTCGTGGCCACAGCCAACTGGTATTTTATGGTCGCATCGACATTTCTGATCACCATTATCGGTTCGCTGGTAACGATTTTTATCGTCGAGCCCAAATTGGGCGCATATGATTCCAGCCGCGCAGACCCCGCCGTGCTGGACGATAATATGATGGAGCCATTGGGTGATCATGAGCGCCGGGGATTGCGCTGGGCAGGGATTGCGCTGCTTGCCGTACTGGCATTTATGGCGCTCACATTGCTGCCCGAATGGGGCGTGCTGCGAAATCCGGACACAGGCGACCGGATCAATTCTCCGTTCTTCAAAGGCTTCGTCGTCTGGATTCTGATCTTCTTTATCGCCACCGGCTATGCCTATGGCCGCGCAGCAAAATCCATGAAGACGGACCGCGATGTCATCGACGCGATGGCGGCTGCGCTGTCCTCTCTCGGCCTGTATATTGTGCTGGTATTCTTCGCTGCGCAATTTGTGGCGTTTTTCGGGTGGACCAATCTGGGCGCGATCACTGCCGTGACCGGTGCAGGGTTCCTGCAAGAAACGGGCATGACCGGACCGGTGATCTTTTTCGCGTTCATCTTGATGTGCGCGCTGATCAACCTCTCGCTCGGTTCGGCATCGGCACAATGGGCCGTGACCGCGCCGATATTCGTTCCGATGCTGATGTTGATCGGCTATTCGCCCGAAGTCATTCAGGCGGCATACCGGATTGGCGATTCCACCACCAATATCATCACCCCGATGATGAGCTATTTCGGTCTGATCCTGGCATGGGCCACACGCTATGACAAGAACCTGGGCGTGGGCACGTTGATTGCGATGATGCTGCCTTATACCATGTTCTTCCTGCTGTTCTGGTCTGCCTTCTTCTATGTCTGGACGTTTGCGCTGGGCATCCCGGTAGGGCCCGGTTCGCCGACCTATTACACGCCGTAAATCCGGCAGCGCGGAAGCAGTCGAGTGCACAAAGCGGTTATTGTCGGGGGCGGGATTGGCGGACTGACAGCGGCGCTGTGCCTGCACCATCATGGCTGGCATGCGGAAATATTGGAGCAGGCATCCGCTCTGGAAGCTGTCGGAGCGGGTATCCAGATCAGCCCGAATGGGGTCAAAGTCCTGCGTGCCCTTGGCGTTGCGGACGCTATCGAGCGATCTGTTTTTGCCCCGCGCGATCTGCAGTTTCGCAATGGCCGCACCGGCGCGATTATCGGACGCATGGCGATGGGCGCAGCGATGGAGGCACGCTATGGGGCGCCCTATTGGCATGTGCACCGCGCCGATCTGATAGCCGCCCTGTCGGCCGCGGTTGACCAGCGGATGCCCGGCGCGGTCCGTACCGGTGTCAGCGTGACGCGCTATCATCAGGATGCGCACGGCATTCATGCGCAATCCGCCCAGACAGAGCGGATCACGGGTGATGTTCTGATTGGTGCGGACGGCATAAAATCGGCCATTCGCGCCCACATGCTTGGCCCAGCGCAGCCGCGCTTTACCGGTAATGTGGCATGGCGCGCGGTCGTGCCCGTATCGCAGCTGGGCAGGCACACACCGCCGCCCGCCGCGACTATCTGGTTCGGCGAAGGCAAGCACGCGGTCACATATCTGCTGCGCGGCGGCACGCTGGCCAATCTGGTAGGGGTGGTGGAGCGTGATGGCTGGACCACCGAAAACTGGCGGGAACAGGGCACGCGCGCGCAGGCCTTGGCCGATTTCGCTGGCTGGCATCCCACCATCACCCGCATCATGGAACAGGCACACGCGCACCACCGCTGGGCCTTGTTTGACCGCGACCCCCTGCCCCGCTGGACAGATGGCCGCGCGGCTCTGCTGGGCGATGCATGCCACCCTATGCTGCCTTTTATGGCGCAGGGGGCGGTCATGGCGATTGAGGATAGCTGGGTGCTCGCACACAGCCTCTCGCGCCAAACAGACCTGCCGCGCGCATTGATCGGGTACCAGAACGCCCGCACCGCCCGTACCGCCCGCGTCCAGCGGGAGGCACGCAAGAATATGGGCATATTCCACCGCCGCACGCGCGCCGGCAAACTGGCCACATACGGCCCGCTATGGCTGGCGAGCGCGCTTGCCCCGTCGCTGATGATGGCACGCAATGACTGGTTGTACGGACATGATGTGACCGGGTGACGCCAGAGTGACGCCAGGGTGACGCTAGGGTGACAAAGGTGACACCGCGTCACTTTCGCTTTTGTGTTTCAACCTCCTGTAATGCCGCCATTAATTGCTCGTCAGACATGGCGGACGGACAGGGAAATGCCTCTTCATCTTGGCTATCGCTATCGCCATAGCCAAAGCCATAATCGTCACCTTCATCGTCACCTTCATCGTCACCTTCATCATAGGGCGTAATGCACGACATATGTGTTTTCGATAAAATCGTCTCTAACTCACCTGCATCATCGGGCGATAGCGCGCCGGTTGTCACCGCCTCGCCATTTTCCAGCCGAGATAGCAATGCCTCAAAATCACGCGCGTGCTTCTCTGCGCTCGGGCCAAGCCGCCCGATCACCGGATTACCGCCCAGCGTCAGCTTGCCCAGCAGCGCCACGGTCAGCCGCTCGTCATATTTCCGGTAGCTGCCGATTTGCTCGCCCTGAAAAAACACCGGCATTTCCGTGCCATTCAGCGCCCGGTCGAGCGCCGCATGAGCGAGCACATCGAAACTGTGATGAAACGCCACTTCCCACGCCAGATCAAACGCCTGCCCTTTCAACCGCGAACGGAGCCGATAGGCCGATTGCCGCGACATAGAGACCGACTTTGCCGCCTCGGTAACTGAATGCGTCGCCGATAGCTGGCGCAAAAACGCCGCCTGTTTGGTGAGAGTCCATCCGTCCTTGCGTGCGGCGGTCTGGGCGGCGCTGGAGGAAGTGGCGGGCGAAAGGGATGTGTCATGCTTGCTCATCCGGCAGGGTAAGGCAGATTTTGGCGGAGTAGGAAAGTGGCGATCGCATCAGATCGTCGCCTCCGGTATTTTGACAGCCACACCTGATCGTCATTCCCGCGAAGGCGGGAACCTAGGGTTACCGGGCACTACGTCACTCTGGATCCCAGCTTTCGCTGGAATGACGACAGGGATGGTTCAGGCCAGATGCCCCCGGAACCACTCCGCCAACTCCGCTTCGTTCAGTTCGCCCGCCGCCAGCGCAACAAAGGCCACCACCAGTTCCGCATCTGTAGCAGTAAGGCCGTGCCCATTCAGCGCCAGAAAAGTCTCGCTGACCACCGCTGCTGTCGCCACGTCGGTCGTGATCCATGTCCATTTGTGTGGCATCTAGGTCCTCTCCCCTTGAGGGGAGAGGAGGGAGACCCGAAGGGTCGGAAGGAGAGGGGCTCCAATGCATGCGGCCATCAGATCACCCCCTCTCCCAACCCTCTCCCCTCAAGGGGAGAAGGCTTCACTTCGCCAGTTCCTTAAGCGCCCGCTTGCGCCGTGCCATTACCTCGCGGGCCGCGGCCATCTGTTCTTCAAAATCCGGTTCAGCAGAGCGCAGTTCGATGCCGCCCGGCGTCATAATGACCGTAACGGTTTCCTTTTGGCGATCGATCAATCCAACGGCTTCCTTCGCATCGAATAAAGATATCGTTTCCAGCGTCCGTCGCACCAACAATAAACAACATGTTAGACAAATCAGATGGTGGCAGGAGTGGGTCTGTTGATGATCTTTCTAAGGTATGCCTGCGAAATATCGCTTGATGCTGTTTGAAGAACTCGAAACAATCGCTTGTTACCGCCTTGGCCAATTCCTCGCGGTCAGCCTTGATCGATGGGTGAGTAAAATTACCCAATCGCCCATAAAGCTTATCCATCTGTTTCACGTCTGGTTTGATAAAACTCTTATACTCAAAACGCATCGAAAACTCTTCGTCGGAATGGATTTCTTTTTGCAAAGATTTTGTGGTTATAAACCGCAGATTGGAAACCTCTTTTCCAGCTCCCTGCAAAATTGGTCCAGGTCCGTAAGCATTGATGTCTTTTTTGCTCAGCTGCCCGCGTTCAACGAGGGCTGCTCGAATAAACAGGCTAAACTCTTCAAGAAACATGCGAAACTTAAACGCAAAAGTTTCGAATTGCATCTGTTGCCACTCTGATCCGAGCCACAAACGATACTCGTAGAGATCGTTCAGCCGCTTCCTCACCGAAGCGAACAGCAACCAGTAATCGTCGCCGTCAGCCTGTTGCTCACCCACTAAGCCGCCTTCGGTGCAGGCGCACCGCGCAGCAATCCCTCTGTACTCAAATCTTCATCCAGATCGGGCCAGTGGATGCCATAGCCCCCGCCACACAATTCCCACTTGGCCCGCTGTTCGAGAGATCCGCCAGCCAGCCGTGGATACCAGGCGAGCGGCACAATGATCGTCCGGCCATCCATAAGATCGACCGTTAGACTGTCGTCATCGCAGCGCACATCGCTTACACGCTCGTCACTCAGCCGTTCCGAAATAGTCATTCCATGCCTCCAGTAGTTGGGCGCGATGCTCGTTCACAATATCGAGTATGGCAGTAATTTCTTTAGGACGAAAGCCGCGGCTGCGCGCCAGCGCGACCGGATCAAGCCAAACCTTCGCTGTTGCATCATCGCGATCAACGTGGACATGCGGCGGCTCGTTCAGTTCGTGACTGTAGAAATAGATGCGATAGGGGCCTTGGCGGAGAATGGCCGGCATTATTTGGTCCTTTCTCCGTCAGCTCGGGCCATTAGCACCGATTACGCGCCCCGGTCTATGTTCCGGGGCACGCCGGTCTCACTCCTCCGCGACTTCACTTTCCGGCAAATATAACCGTTCGCCCTTGTCCTTATAGACCCTGGCCATCTCCCGCATGCCTTCCTCGGCAGCCTTGCGGCTCGCTTCTGCGGTTTCGCTGCCCAGTTTCTCGCTGGCCAGGAACCCTTCGGGCGACTGGTTCTGTTTCGCTGCAAAGTCGCGCACTTCCTGGCTGATTTGCATCGAGCAGAACTTAGGCCCGCACATGGAGCAGAAGTGCGCTGTCTTCGCGCCCTCTGCGGGGAGCGTCTGGTCGTGATATTCCTCTGCCGTATCGGGGTCGAGCGACAGGTTGAACTGGTCGCGCCAACGGAATTCGAAGCGGGCCTTTGACAGCGCATCGTCGCGGACTTGCGCGGCGGGGTGGCCTTTGGCGAGATCGGCTGCGTGGGCGGCCAGCTTGTAGGTGACTACGCCGACTTTCACATCATCACGGTCGGGCAGGCCCAGATGTTCCTTGGGCGTCACGTAACACAGCATCGCGGTACCGTACCAACCGATCTGTGCCGCGCCGATGCCGCTGGTGATGTGGTCATATCCCGGCGCGATATCGGTGACTAATGGCCCGAGCGTGTAGAACGGCGCTTCGCCGCACACTTCCAATTGCTTGGTCATGTTTTCCTTGATCTTGTGCATCGGGACATGGCCCGGCCCTTCGATCATTACCTGCACATCTTCCTTCCATGCGCGGTGGGTCAGCTCGCCCAGAGTGTAGAGCTCGGCAAACTGCGCCTCGTCATTGGCATCCGCGATGGAGCCGGGGCGCAACCCGTCACCCAAGGAATAGGCGATGTCATAGGCCTTCATGATCTCGGTAATGTCGTCGAAATGTTCATAGAGGAAGCTTTCCTTATGATGCGCGAGGCACCATTTCGCCATGATGCTGCCGCCGCGAGACACGATGCCGGTAACGCGCTTTGCCGCCATCGGCACATAGGGCAGCCGCACGCCGGCATGGATGGTGAAATAATCGACGCCCTGCTCTGCCTGCTCGATCAGAGTATCGCGGAAAATGTCCCAAGTGAGGTCTTCGGCCACGCCGCCGACTTTCTCCAGCGCCTGATAAATCGGCACAGTCCCGATCGGCACCGGGCTGTTGCGGATGATCCATTCGCGGGTGTCGTGAATATTGCGGCCAGTGGACAGGTCCATCACCGTATCCGCGCCCCAGCGGGTCGACCAGACCATCTTGTCAACTTCCGATGCGACGTCAGATGCGACCGCGCTATTGCCGATATTGGCGTTAATCTTGACCAGGAAATTGCGGCCAATCGCCATCGGCTCGCATTCGGGGTGGTTCACGTTTGACGGGATAATCACCCGGCCGCGCGCCAGCTCGTCCCGGACGAATTCGGGCGTGACATGATTGGGGATCTCCGCGCCCCAGCTCTCGCCGCCGCTGGCTGCTTCGCGCGCGATCTCGCGGCCAAGATTTTCGCGCTCCGCCACATATTCCATTTCGGGGGTGATGATCCCGCGCCGCGCATAATGCATCTGGCTGAGGTTCTTGCCCGGTTTCGCGCGCAGCGGTTTGCGCAATTTGGTGGGGAATGGCGGGACACCGCCGCTGCGATCCGGGCCCAATTGGCCGTTATCTTCGGGCTTCACTTCGCGCGGTTCATATTCTTCGACATCGCCGCGTTCGAGCTGCCACGCGCGCCGCACAGGGGCGAGGCCCTTATTGATGTCAATTGCGATGTTGGGATCGGTATAGGGGCCGGATGTGTCATAGGCGCGCACCGGCGGTTCACCGCTCGATGGCTCCAGGTCAATCTCGCGCATCGCGACATTGTGTTTGCCGACATAGACTTTACGGCTGCCCCGGATCGGCCCGGTAGTGACGCCAATTTCAATATGCGAGTTAATGTCGGCCATACGCGTATACTCCAGATGCGGAGTGCGGATATCCCGTGATATACAGGCCCGCTCCCTCCGCCGATGTTAGTCGGTTCAGGTTCAACGGGTCGGATGGCGTTACCCATCCCTCTCAGCCGCAACAGGCTCCCCGGGGATGGTTGCGACTTTAGGCGCTTGGCGGCAGACAGTCCAGCCATGACCGTGCTTTATCGCCTCGATATACCCGCCGCCGCGATTGCCGATAGTTTCGGCGCGGCTTCGGCAGATGATCCGTGGGCGGGCGGGCATATTGCGCCGGGCGGCTTTGCACCGGTGCTGACGGCGGGGCGGGAATGTATTTCCGGGCCGCGGACATCACGTGGGCCGCTGCGAATGACACCGCGTTTGTGGGGCGTGCCGCCGCCGCCCAATGTACCCTATGATGGCCGCAATGCCGTGCTGAGCGTGCGCAATCCGGACAGTCCGTTCTGGATCGGCAATCTGCGCAATAGTGAATTTCGCTGCCTGATCCCGTCCACCGCTTTTATGGAATGGAGCAGCGGCACTGATGCAAAGGGCCGCCGCCGCCAGTTGTGGTTTGCGCCCGCTGACCAGCCAGTATTCGCCATCGCCGGGCTGTGGAAAGACAGCGAAGTCCCCAGCTTTGCAATTCTCACTTGCCCCGCAAGTGCCGCCTTGCGCGCGGAAGGGCGCGAACGAATGCCGGTGATTTTGCCGCCCAGCGCAGCGGCGCATGACATGTGGCTATATGCCGATTGGCGCAGGGCGCGGGCATTGCTTGAACCCTATCCATCATCGCTCATGCGGTGCAGCGAGAGCCCGAACCCGGATCGCAAGCGAACCGAAAAATAAACCGCACCCCCGGCCGCCACGAAACAATACGTTACAAATGTCCAACCGGCCGTTAACTTTTTACCTCCAATACATCAATCGTCCGGGCGACACTCCGCACGATATAAACAAGGATCGATTGACTCAGCAGCCATCCACACCATCCGCCTACCGCTCTTCAGCAGATGGACCAGCCCGCCGTGCTGATCCGCGGCGAGCGGGACATGACTGCGATAGACTGGCTGCGATAGATTGGCTGCGATAGAACAGAACACCGTGCGGGCGGGGTTGCTCGCGGATTTTCAGACGAAGGAATACACCAGTCATCATCTCCAATACGCATTGCTCTCCCCTATCTGTCCGCGCTTATCAGTGACCCCTTCTGATGCTCCGGCGCGGACAGATTTCCAGTTCCGCTTCCCTTACGGAACGCAAACTTAGGGCGGCCTTCGGGTCGTTTTTTTTTTGGCGCACGGACTGGTGAAAAT